>CAMLNA010000006.1 GCA_946481025.1 uncultured Rivibacter sp. | reverse complement strand
TGCCGGGCAGCGGCATCACGGCCGCCTACCTGAGCGCTGCCGGCGGCGCCGTGAAGAACCAGCTGAGCATCAGCCGCTACGACGCGCAGGGGCGGCTGGCGCGCCAGCGCCTGTACACGATCCACGGCAGCACTGACGGCGCGGACCGCAACGAACTCACGCACGACCTGGAGGCCTTCAACTACGACGCCGCCGGCAACCTGAAGGGCTACGTGCTCAAGAGCCACGCCGGCCCCGGAGAAACGCTGACCACCTACGACTACGAACTCAAGCGCCTCGACAGCTACAAGGAAGGCCTGGGGCGCGTGTGGGACGACAGTCACCAGCACGTGACCGGCGGCACCCACTACGAGTACGACGCCAACGGGCAGATGTTCCGGCAGGACGACTTCAACGGGACGGCCCAGGACAAGACCTTCGTGACCGATGCCAACGGCATCGTGCTGCAGACCAACCAGCAGGGCTACTCGCTGCGCCAGCTGGTGGTGCAGGGGCAGGCGCTGGGACGCTACGGCGTGGGGCCGAACGAGCAGGGCGCGATGACGGTGCTCAGCGAGTTCGACTCCAACTTCCGCCCGGCCAGCGCGCCCAGCGCGGTGGGCAGCTACCGGGTGCAGGGCGGCGACACGCTGCGCAGCATTGCGCAGGCCGCCTATGGCGACAGCCGCCTGTGGTGGAAGATCGCGCAGGCCAACGGGCTGGGCGGCGACAGCGACCTGCGGGTGGGGCAGACCCTGAGCCTGCCGAGTGCCACGCCCAGCTACAACGCGGCCGACAGCTTCAAGCCGTACGACCCGGCCAGCATGGGGGCGGGAGCGCAGCCGCAGCTGGTGATGCCGCCGGGGGAGGACTGCGGGGCGTTGGGCACCATCGTCATGGTGGTGGTGGCCGTGGTGGTGACGTACTACTCTGGCAACGCGGTGGCCGGCGCGGCCGCCGGTGACGCGGCGCGGCAGTACGTGACGGCCGCTGCCACCGGCCGGCTGGACTGGGAGGACTTCTTCGTCCGCTCGATCACCGATCCGATGGAGTACGGTGCCATTCAGGTGCTGGAGCCCACGGGCATTGCGTCGAACGTCTGGCTGTCGCGCTGGGCCAAGCATCCACCGGGCTTCACGGGCGACAACGAGTACGACTACAAGAGCACCGCAGTGGCCGCGGCGGGGGCGTACCTCGGCGGGCAGATAGCCGGTACAGCCGCGAGCAGCGTCGCAGAGGTAGCGGCGCAGGCGGCCGCCCGCAGCATCGTGACGCAGGGCCTTGCGGTGGCGGTGGGCGTGCAGGAGGAGTTCAGCTGGAGGGCGGTGGTGGCCAGCGCGGCAGGGGCGGGGGTGGGTGCGGCCATCGGCCCGAGTGTCGCGCAGGGCTTCAACTCGGCGTTCGGGTCGGGTACCGGCACCACGTTCGCGTCGAGCTTTGCCACGGGCTTGATCGCCAGCGCCACGACCGCTGTGATGCGCGGGGGCAAGTTCAGTGTGCTGCAGGTGGCCACCGATGCCTTTGGCAATGCGTTGGGTGAGAGCCTTGCGGCTGAAAGCTCGCGAGGGAGTCAGCAGGAGCAGCAACTGCGTGAGACGCAGGGTGGCCTGAGGGCCCCGACGCAAGCCGAGGTCGAAGCGTGGGGGCCGAGGTTCAACGTGCCCGACGATCCGCTGGCCGGTAAGGCGTGGGATCTGTACGCCGACGGCGTGCCCAAGCTGGGCAACGTGGATGGTGGCTATGCAACGGTTGGCCAGGGCGACACGCTGGGAGGCATCACAGGCGGCGACAAGGAGCTGATGGGCCGCTACATCGCGGGCATGGGCCTGCGCAATCCCAACAGCGTGCGTGCGGGCCAGCAGTTGGTGGCCAACTGGGACATGGGCGCCGATGAGGCGGTGGCGCTGGCCAATCGTTTCTACGCGGCTGATGCGAGGGTCAAGGCCGAGGCTGCGCAAGCGGCGCTGATGGGGCCTGACGGCATGCGAATCGGGCCTACCATCGAGCGGGCTCGTGCGATGGGAATCCATTCGGGCGACGTTACGCCGCCGCAGAGTGGTGGCGTTTACACCGAGATGCGCGCGCCAGTGTTGTCAGCGCGAGAAACCGCGGTGGACTGGATGCGCTCCGTGGTGGGAACGAGCCGCGCTGGCAATGTGCTGACAGGGGCAATCGATGCGTGGCTGGCGGCGCCCGAGGCGATCTTGAAGCTGCCCGATACGGTCGCAGCGCTGCCGTCCACGGCGGTGAGATTGGCCAATGACGCGGTGTCGTTCGGTCAGCGGCTGTGGAATGACCCGCTGGGCACGACAGCCAGCACCTTGTCGAGCGGAGTGGAGGGCTTCCGGCTTGGGTTCAACAGGGCGGTTCATGGCAATGGCCACGAATTGGGCTCGACGCTGTTCGCGATTGGGACTGCGGCCGTGCCAATGGGGCGCTTGGGAGCCGCAGGCGATGGGCTTGGTCTGGTTGAGTTGGACCCGATGCTGATTCGAACCACTCAGACTACAGTCAAGCAGCAGGGGGCCACCATTCCCGCACTGGTCGAAAGCATGAAGCGAAACGGGTTTGTCGTTGAGCCTGATCGGTTGATTGATGTCGTTCGCATGCCTGATGGAGGCCTTACGTCGCTAGACAACACTCGCATACTTGCTGCGCAAAGAGCAGGGGTGAGCATCCAGGCTCGCGTGTTCGAGCACACTGACCTGCTCCCGGATGATCTGGACTATGTCTCGCGCTTTATCGGGCGGAAGGGCGAAGTTCCGGTCACCTTCGGTGACGCAGTGGCAAATCGAATCAGCAACCAGAACTCGCTCTTCCGCAATCTCTATCCATACGGTTCTCCCTACATTGGTTCTGCGCATTGATGACTAAAGAACTCTTAGATGCCACAGAGCTGCCAAGCTGGTTTGCATACCCGTCTGACTTCTTGCAAGAGGTTCAGTCGGGGTTGCTTGACATCGGTCCTTGGCAGATCCTGCTGGGAAAGTGGTTGCGCGTCAGGCACGACGGCCTAAAGAAGCGCTTCCCTGATCGCAGCCTAGTGCCGTTTGCGCGCCGCCTAGACAACGATGACGTTGCCTGTTGGGATCGCGATGCGTCAGGGGGGGTCTGTGTTGTCCATGACTTCAGCGCGCCCGGATGGGAGCGGCGCGCCGAATATGGATCCTTCGCTGCATGGCATCAAGCGGCGCGAGCAGAGGCCGACGATTACGACAACGACTAAGAGGCTAAAGCGAGCGAGTTAGCTGGTGCCTTCTCGTAAGAACTGCGGCGGCACGGCATCGGTGAGCCAGACTCCGTTCTCGGCCTGGTGGAACACATGCCCTTGCGCATGCATGCGCCCAGCGTCCACGACCAGCACCACAGGCGACCCGTAACGCTGGCCGACCGCTTGCGCGGTCTGTGGGTCGGACGACAAGTGCACATAGTGGCGTGAGCCCGGATTGAGCCCTTCGCGACGGATCGAGTCCACAAACCGCGACGCGGTGCCGTGGAACAGCGTGTCTGGTGGCCGCTTCGGCTCGAAGGTGCGAGACACGCTGCGCGTTGAGTGCCCTTGCACGGCGCGGATGCGCCGGCCATCGGCCGACAGCTCGAAGCGCTTCTTGTCGCTGGTGGCCACAACTTGCTCGATCAGTTCGCGGCTGAGCGTGTGCCCCTGCTGAGAGGCTCCGTCCATCAACGACTCGATGCTGGCCCAGCCTTCGCTGTCGAGCGTCAGTCCAATGGCGTGCGGTTCATGCCGCAGCACATAGCTCAGGAATTTGCTGGCCTCCACCAGCTTGCTGCTGCTCATGAGCGCCTGCCCGAGTTCTTCTTGCCCTTGTCCTCGGGGGTGACAAACCCGATCGGTCGCTTCGCTGGTTCGGCCGGCGTCATGAGTTCGCGCAGCGCCTCGAACACCTGCTTGAGTTGGATGCGCGTGTTGCGGCTGAAGGTGTCGTGCTGCATGGCCAGCGCCTCGGTCTTCTCTTCGAGCTCGGCCAACCGCTGGGCCAGGTCACCGTGCGTGGCGGCCAGCTGCCGCACCTTCACGAAGGTACGCATGATCTCGATGTTCACTGCGATGGCGCGCGGGCTGCCGAGCACCGAAGACAGCATCGCCACGCCCTGCTCGGTGAACGCATAGGGCGCGGTGCGCCGCCCGCCGTGGCCGCCACTTGAGGTCACAAACTGTGACCTCAAGTGGGCCCACTCCTCGGCGCTGAGCTGGAACATGAAGTCCTCGGGGAAGCGCGAGAGGTTGCGCTTGACCGCCTGCACCAGCACCTTGGTCTGCACGCCATAGAGCTGCGCCAAATCGGCATCGAGCATCACCCGCTGCTCGCGCAGCGCCAGGATGCGGCTCTGGATGAGCGGCTGCAGCGCCGCGCTCACCGAGCCCCCGCCTGGGCGAGCACCGTCTCGATCATGCGAGCGACGAACTGCTGCTGGGACTTGGGCAACTGGGCCACGGCCTCGATCTGCTGCTGCCACTGCGGCGCCGGGCCGCGCTTGCCGCTGCGCGCGGCGCTGGGCCTGTGCTCGCCGAACAACTCATCGAGCGACACCGCCAGCGTGTGCGCCACCACCGGCAGCGCCGACACCGGGACGCGCCGGCGCCCCACCTCATAGGACTGCAGCGTCTGCTGCGAGACCCCCAACGCCTCGGCCAGCTGCACCTGGGTGACGTTGTGGGCCTTGCGCAACGCGGCGATGCGCTCGCCCATCGCACGGGACGCCGGGGTCAGGTTCTTGCATTCCAACATTCCCGCGCAGCACGGCGCACTGGACCGCCTGACCCGGACCCGGCGCGACGGCGTTCTCGTCGACGAGCGGCTGTAGTTCGTCGTTGGTGCTGTCCAGCAGCCGGCCGGCAAGCGAACGGTCGTTGGCCTGGCCAGCATGTTGTGCAAGCCGAGGTAGGCCACCGGCAACTCCTGGCGTTGTTCAGGGTGACGCTGGCCGTGCCGCTGCAGCGCTTCGATGGCACGCCCCAGCTTTTCGCCGATGTAGCTCAGCGTTACGCCTACGCGACGCTGCTGCGACGCGTAGGCTGGCCCATTGGCATTCAGAGGCAATTCCTCGTTGGCCATGGTTGTGATCCGTGGTGCTCGTCAATGCGCCGTCTGCGCGCAGCAATGCTTGTATTTGCGCCCGCTGCCGCACGGGCAAGGCTCGTTGCGGCCCACCTTGGGCGTCTGACGGCGCATCGGGATGTTGAACGAACTGCTGCCAACCCGCCGATGCGGCTCGTAGTACCGGTAGCTGCGCGTGGCGCCCGCCACCATCGCGATGAGCAGATCCTTTCGCTTCTCGTTGTCGATGGGCGGCGCCTTCGTCTCGGGGTCCGGATCGTGCTCGTGCACGAGCATCATCATCGGCAGCAAGCTGCCGACTTCGCTGTCGTCGGTGAGCAATCCGTCCCAGCTGCCCGGTCGAGCCTGCACGCCGCGCATGAAGCCACGCGCCCAGTCGTTGCCGTGCGCGACGCCCTGGTCGTCCTCCAGCAGCACCGGCAGGTACACGTGCTCCTCGGTCAATGTGCGATGCAACTCTGAGGCGACCCAGTTCCAGTGCCGCATGACCAGCTTGATGATCTCGCCGGCCTCTTCGTTGCTCTCGAAGACGAGGTCGTCGCCCAGCGCCTGCTGCAGGGCTTCGTCCGGCGACACCGTGACCGGGCCGCAGATCAGCGCGGTGAAGTACCCGTCCATGGTCTCCAGGTTCATCGCTGCCGGGCCGGCGTCGAGGAAGTCGTGAAGGCGATCGAGTTCTTGCTCGGTCAGGGCGGCGGAGGTGGTTGTGGCAAGCATGGGATCGATGCAGGGACGCGTCAGCCGTGTAGCGGTGGCCCGGCATTCTCGCGCCGCCGGCCGCTCAGATGTCGAGGACGTGGCGCAGCAAGCTGAAGCCCACGCGCCAGGAGGTTCCATCGCCGGGATCGATGGTGGCCGTGCGCTGGTTGATGCGAACGATGGTACCCACCACAGTGTTGAGGTACTTGTCCTCGAAGGCCACCTTCTCGCCTCAACGGAAGTCGTTGCGCGTGGCACGTGAGCCGGCGGTGGCTGCGGTGGGGCGTGCGGCTTGGTGGCACCCGGCATCGGCGGCTCCACCGCGCCACTCGGCGCTGCAAATGCCCGTCAGCTCGCGGCAAAGCTAAACAGCCCGCCAGAACGAACGATCTATTCAACAACCGGCGCCGATCTCCGGTGCTCGCCGCCGCGGCACACTCTCCACCCGCCGCGGATCCGGCGAACCGGATCACGCACCCGCGAACCCCGAAACGAAAGAAGACGCAGGAGGCCGCCCTTGCCCCCGATGAGCTACGAACTGCTGAACCACCTCAAGGCGATCCAGCCCCACCTTGCCGAGCTGGGCTTGCGTGCGCACATCGACGTGGCCGACATGTCGCTGGTCGTGCTGCTGGGCAAGCAGTGGCTGCGCATGCCGCCGCAGTTCACCGAGGAGCGGCCCGATGGGGTGGTCTACACCAGCACGTTCTCGCCCAAGGTCAGGCGTTTCATCGGCTGGCGCCCCATGTACGACCGGTCGTGGCCCATCTCGGCCGACAAGCTCGAGTTCAAGCGCCACCTGCAGGCGCAGGGCCTGCCCACGCCCGCCCACTCGCTGCAAGGCCCTGCCGGGCTGGCTGACGTCATCGTCAAGAAGGCCCGCTCGTCGTTCAGCATGGGCATCCGCGGGCCCTTCTCCGAAGCGGCTGCGCGCTCCGTCGCCCTGGGGGCCGACGGCGAGTTCTTCGAGTCCTACGTGCCCGGCGACATCATCAAGATCTGGTACTGGAACGAGCAGCCGGTGGCGGTGGAAGAGACCGAGATGCTCAGCGTCGTGGGCGATGGTGTGTCCGACGTCGGCACGCTGGTCGAGCGCCATGTGCACATGCTGGGCATCGTGGGGCACGAGCTGGCGCAGTACGAGGAGTTCCTCGCCTACCAGGGCAAGACGCTGCGCACCGTGCTGCCGCGCGACGAAACATGCGCCATCGACTTTCGCTACAACTGCGAGCTGCCCACCATGCGCATGCGCGACATCAAGATCGGGCGCGACCCGTTCCACGGGCTCGAGCCTCTGCTTCACCAGGCAGGCCAGTCCCTCTGGGCCACCATTCCCGACCAGGCCCGCCAGGGCGTGGTCTACACCGTCGACGCCATGCTCGACCAGCACAAGCGCCTCTGGTTTCTGGAGCTCAATTCCAACCCGTATGTGCACCCTTACGTGTACCCACACCTGCTGCGGGCCGCGAAGCACGCGCTGCAGGCGGCGCATGAGCACCGGTTGAGCGCATGACCGACCTGTCCAACGGCGCACCGAACCTGCTGCATGCGCAATGCGCCGCCTTCGTGGAGGCGCGCCGCCGCGGTGAAACCCTGGCATGGGACGACGGCATGGCCTTCGTCAACGCCTTGCGCCTGCACGCCTCGCAGGCGCCGTTCCAGCGGCTGTTCGAAACGCAGGCCGGTTTCAACGCTCGGGAATTCAAGGCACTCGTCATCGGGGTGGAGGCCGAACTCGAAAAACTCATGGCCCGCCGCTACATCGAAGGCGACGCGAGCAGCCTCGAGCCCGAGCTCGGTGACGGCTACCCGATGGCGCACAAGGAAGGCCGTGCCCTGGGCCTGGGCGGCGGAGACGACGACCTGTACTTCGTGGGCTGCGGCGCCGCGCCGCTCACCGCCCTGCGCTACCGCGAACTGTTCGGCACCCGCATCGTGTGCATCGACCGGGACGCCGAGGCGCTCGACCTGGCTCGCCGCATGCTGACCGTCCGGTTCGGTGCAGCCGAGGTGGCGAGCGGCTTTCGGTTCATGCATGCAACGGCCGAAGCGCTGCAGTGGACCCCCGGCAGCGTCAGGCGGCTGCTGCTGGCCGCCCACCTGGGCGGCAAGGAGGCGCTGCTGTGCCGCCTCGCGCCGGCCCTGGCGCCTCGGGGCAGGGTGCTGGTGCGCCTGCCCATGGGGCTGTACGCGCACGTGTATGACCCGGTCGATTTTTCCGCGGCCCCGCAGTACGAGGTCATGTCTCACGTGAACGACGCTGCCGAGCCGTTCTGCTGCGCGGCCGCCTTGCACCGGTCCTGACCGCAAGGCTGCGTGGCCGCAGTTGCACCGCCGCAACCGCCGCGTGAGGAAACCACGGCACCTGCCCGGCAGGGCGGCAACGTGCGTCGCGGCCAGCCACGCCGCGCTGAGCCCGCCGGCCCGTGCGGTCGATCACACGTGTCCAACACGCGCGCTAAACCTTTTTCCGGATTCAGTGATGTATTGCTTGTCGGCGCCCTCAAGTTGCGCCGGCGCGCCTGCGAGACGCCTTAAACGGGCGCCGTGCAGCCCGCTGAAATGACCGCGGGCGCACCCATGCGCGCGTGTATCAGCGAGTTTCAAGATTGCCCATCCCTCCTTTGAGTGATGGGTCTTTCCCTGGGTAAAAAGCTCTAATCGCGCCCGTTCATTTCGTTACCAGAGCGCCCGCGTCGCCGGGCGTTGCGGGACTGGAGTGCGGGCCCGCAGCGGCCCGCTGGGAGGCGGTTGTGGCAGTACGTTGGGGAAAGCTGGCTTCGCATGTGCGTGGCCTGCGTGGCGAGGCAGGCGGCGCAAGTGGCAGGGGCTGGGGAGCCACGCGATGAATGCCGACCTGGCAGCCCACCTCTTCGGCGACCTCCTTCTCAACGCCGCGCTCATCGCTGCGCCGCTGCTGCTGTGCACGCTGGTGGTCGGCGTGATCGTCAGCATCCTGCAGGTGGTCACGCAGGTGCAGGAGATGTCCCTCACCTTCATTCCCAAGATGATCTGCGCGCTGGTCGTGCTTGTCGTCGCCGGCCCGTGGATGCTGCGCCGCCTGGCGGAGTTCGCCACGCGCCTCATCTCCAGCATCCCGACCTATCTCTGAGGGCGTCATGACGTTCGACGCGCAGTGGGTGGCGCTGGTGGTGTTCGTGTCGCTGCGGCTGGGCGCGCTGTTGATGCTCACGCCGCTGTTCACGCAGTTGCGGGCGCCGGTCACGTTCCGGGTGCTGCTAGTGCTCGCGCTGGCCGCCTGCGTGTCGGCCGGGCTGCCCACCGCGGTGCGGCCTGCGCCGGTCGGCGACCCGGTGCTGTTTGCCGTGGGTGCGCTATCCGAAGTGCTCCTGGGCGCGCTGCTCGCCTTCGGGCTGCACTGCGCTTTCGCCGCGCTGCACCTCGCGGCCAAGGTGATCGACCTGCAGATGGGCCTGGGTGTCGGCGGCATCTTCGACCCCGCCACGCGCTCGCAACAGTCGCCGCTGTACCTGGGGCTGCAGTGGCTGGCCGTGCTCGTGTTCCTCTCCATCGACGGCCACCATGCCTTGCTGCGCGGCATCGCCTATTCGCTCGAACGCGTGCCCGCCGGCGTGCCTTTCATCGGCTACGCAGGCGACGAGGCGGTGCGCATGTTCGGCGCGGTGTTCTCGCTCGGTGTGTTGGTCGGCGCGCCGGTCATGGCCGCGATGCTGCTGCTAGAAGGCGGTCTCGCGGTGGTATCGAAGGCGTTGCCACAGATGAACGTGTTCTTCGTGAGCATGCCCATCAAGGTCCTGCTGGGGCTGGGCATGCTGGCGCTGCTGTCGCGGCAGCTGGCGCCGCTCATGCAGCGCGCCTACGCGGCGGTGTTCGACTATTGGCAGCAGGTACTGGGCTGACATGGCAGAGCAGGACCTCGACCGCCACCACGCGGCCACCCCCTACAAGCTCGAGCAGGCCCGCAAGAAGGGCAGCGTCGCCAAGAGTGCCGACGTGTCCACGGCCGCGGTGGTGGCCGTCGCGCTGGTGTGGTGCCATGCCGCCGCGGCGCCGGCCCTGCGCGACTGGGCCCAACTGCAGGCACGCTGGTGGAACCTGTCCGCCTGGCTGCCACTCGACGCGCAGCGCGTGTCGATGCTGCTCACCGACCTCTGCCTGGCGGTGGGCTACCTGATGGCGCCCCTGTGCCTGGCGCTGGTCGTCACCGCGGTGCTGTCACAGCTGGTGCAGACCGGGCCGGTGCTGTCGGCCGAGCCGGTGAAGCCCGACTTCAACCGGCTCAACCCGGGGCAGGGGCTCAAGCGCCTGATGTCGCTCAAGACGCTCTACATGGCCGGCAAGAGCACGCTCAAGCTCGCCGTGCTGGCGGGCGTCTTCTGGCTGGCCTTCGAGGCGCTGCTCGAGGCGCTGCTGGCGCTGTCGTGGGTGCCGGCGCGCGCGCACGCCTTCAAGCTGCCGGCACTGCTGGGCAGCCTGCTCACCAAGCTGTGGCTGGTGCTGCTGGTGCTGGCCATCATCGACTTCGCCTACACGCGCTGGGAGTTCGCACGCCAGATGCGCATGAGCGCGCGCGAGATGAAGGACGAGGTGAAGCACCGCGAAGGCGACCCGCGCGTGCGCCGCCGCCTGCGCGAGCTGCGCATCGAGCGGCTGCGGCAGACCCGCGCGGCGCGCCAGGTCGCCTCGGCCGACGTGCTGATCACCAACCCCACCCGCATCGCAGTGGCGGTGCGCTACGACCGCTCGCGCGACGCGGCGCCCACGCTGCTGGCCAAGGGCGCCGGCGGCCTGGCCCGGCAGATGCGCGAGCTGGCCGGCCGCAGCGGCGTGCCCGTCGTGCAGAACCCGCCGCTCGCCCGCGCGCTGTACCGGCAGGCCGCCATCGGCGGGGCGGTGCCCGAGGACTGGTATCCGGTGCTCGCGAAGATCCTGGTGTGGGTGTATGCGGCGCGCGAGGCCCGCATGTCGTCGAACTCCGCGAGCGGGGTGCTGACACACCCGGCCGCCGCGCCGGGCCGCCCCAAGCAAGGCCGGACCCTCGCGGAGGGTCGATCGCCGTACTCGGCGAGCGGGGTGCTCACATGAACGCGTTGCGCAGCGTGCTGGGGCGCCACACCGACGTGGCGATGGTGCTGGCGGTGGTGGGCGTGCTGACGGTGCTGTTCGCGCCCATTCCGAGCGGCCTGCTGGACCTGCTGATCCTCATGAACGTGAGCTTCGCGCTGCTGTTGCTGCTGCTCACGTTCTACATGGCGAGGCCGGTGGACTTCTCGACCTTCCCGTCGCTGCTGCTCATTGCCACGCTGTTCCGGCTGGCGCTCAACGTCGCGGCCACGCGGCTCATCCTGAGCGATGCCGACGCCGGCCGGGTGATCTCGGCGGTGGGCTCTTTCGTGGTGGGCGGCAACTACGTCATCGGCCTGATCGTGTTCCTGATCCTGGTGGTGGTCCAGTACGTGGTCGTCACCAGCGGCGCGCAGCGGGTCTCGGAAGTGGCGGCGCGCTTCACGCTCGACAGCATGCCCGGCCAGCAGATGAGCATCGATGCCGACCTCAACATGGGCTTCATCGACCAGGCCGAAGCCCAGCGACGCCGCAAGAACCTCGAGAAGGAAGCCGCCTTCTACGGCGCGATGGACGGCGCCAGCAAGTTCGTCAAGGGCGACGCCATCGCCGGCATCGTGATCATGCTGATCAACATCATCGGCGGCCTGGTGATCGGCGTGATGCAGCAGCAGATGAGCTGGGGCACCGCGCTGCAGACGTTCACGCTGCTCACCATCGGCGACGGCATCGTCACGCAGGTGCCGGCCCTGGTCATCGCGGTGGGCACCGGCATCATCGTCACCCGTTCGGGCTCAGACACCAACCTCAGCGCCGAGGTGTTCCGCCAGATCACAAGCCACCCGAAGGCGGTGGTGCTGGTGATCGGCGCGCTGGCCCTGATGCTGGTGCTGCCCGGCATCCCCGTCTGGCCGGGTCTGCTGCTGATGGCGCTGCTGGGGGCCACCGCCTGGTATGCGGCCTTGCGGCGGCGCGAAGGCGACGCGGCCGCGGCCGCCCCGTCGCAGGAGGCCGCGGTCCAGGGCGCCGACGACCTGTATGCCGCCATGAAGGTCGAGCCGCTCGAGCTGCGGCTGGGCAGCGCGCTGGAGCCGCTGTCGCGGCAGGGCGGCGCGGTGCTGGCAGAACGCGTGGCCACCTTCCGGCAGCAACTGGCGCAGGAGCTGGGCGTGGTGCTGCCCGCGCTCGCGTATGCCAGCGCCTCGCGGCTGTCCGCAAGGGCCTACGAGATCCATCTGCACGGCGTGCCGGTCGGCAAGGGCGAGCTGCACCTCGACCGCGTGCTGGCCATCCACCCCACCGGCGACGTGAAGCTGGTGCGCGGCATCGAGACGCGCGAACCCACCTACGGGCTGCCCGCGCTGTGGATCGAGGAGTCGCAGCGCGAGCTCGCCCGCTCGGCGCGCTACACGCTGGTGGACCCGCACACGGTGCTGATGACCCACTTGAGCGAGACGCTGCGCCAGCACGCGCCCGCGCTGCTCACCCGCGGCGAGACCGAGCGGCTGCTGGCCCGCGTGCGGCAGTCGCAGGCCGGGCTGGTCGAGGAGCTGGTGCCCACGGTGCTGCCGGTGGGCGACGTGCAGAAGGTGCTGCAGCACCTTCTGCGCGAGAAGGTGTCGGTGCGCCACCTCGAAGCCATCATCGAGACGCTGGTCGATGCCGGCCGTGCCACCAAGGACACGGCCTTGCTGGCCGAAGCCGCGAGGCAGCGGCTGGGCGCGAGCATCTGCCAGCAGCTGCTGGGCGAAGCCACGGCGCTGCAGGTGCTCACGCTGGACCCGCCGGTCGAGCAGGCGCTGGGCCACCAGCTGCGCCAGGCCGAGGCGCCGGGCGCCGCGCCGGCCTGGGATCCGCGGCTGAGCGAGCAGCTGGTCGGCCGCCTCGCCTCGCATGCCGAGCAGATGATGCGGGCCAACCTGCTGCCGGTGCTGCTGTGCGCACCGGAGCTGCGCCGGCACCTGCGGCTGCTGATCGAGCGCGCCGTGCCGCACATGCGCGTGCTGGCGCTCACCGAGGTGCCCAACAGCGTGCCGCTGCAGTCCTTCGGCACCGTGGCACTGCCCTCCGTTCCTTCATCCGTCGCCACCCCACCATGAACCCGTTCGAGATCGCAGCGGTCGGCATGCAGTCCGACCTGGCCCGGCTCAACACCGTCAGCCAGAACCTCGCCAATGCCAACACGCCCGGCTACAAGCGCCTGATCGACGTGCGTGCGCCCTTCGCCGACCTGCTGTCGGTCCAGCCGGGTGGCGACGCCTCCGCCACGCCCGCGCCCGCGCCGCAAGCGAGCACCGCGGTCGACATGGCCGCGGGTTCGCTGCGTGCGACCCACAAGCCGCTCGACCTCGTGGTCGAGGGCGGCGCCTTCGTCGAGGTGCGGTCGGCGCAGGGCCTTGCCTATGCGCGCAGCGGCCGTTTCGAGGTCGACGCCGACGGCTGGGTGGTCAACGGCAATGGCGAACGCCTGCAGCTGACCGGCGGTGACCTGCGCTCGCTGCTGCCGAACGGGCAGCTGCGCATCGACGAGCAGGGCCAGGTGTTTGCCGGCGAGACCTCGCTCGGACGCCTGCGGCTGGTGCGCTTCGACAACCCCGGCGTCCTGCAGCCCGCCGGCCACGGCGTGTACCGCGCCGACGGCGCCACGTCGATGAGCGACGCCGGCGAGGGCACCCGCGTGCGCGCCGGCTACCAGGAAGCTTCCAACGTGCAGTCCACCGGCGAAATGGTGCGCCTGCTCGAAACGACGCGGCACTTCGAGGCGATGCAGAAGGTGGTGCAGGGCTACGACGACGTGCTGGAAAAGGCCATTCGCAGATTCGGGGAGGTGTAAGCCATGAACGACGCGCTGTACATCGCAGCCACGGGACTCGGCGCCCAGCAGTCCAACGTCGAGACGATCGCCAACAACCTGGCCAACGTGAACACGCCGGGCTTCAAGCGGGCCGCGCTCAATTTCGAGTCGCTCATGCGCAGCGAGTCCGCCGAGGCCGGCCAGTCCGGTGCCGCCGCCCAGCCGCGCGGCAAGGCGCTCGGTGTCGGCGTGGCCGGCCTGCTTCGGCACTTCGAGGCCGGTGAACTGCGCCGCACCGATGCGGCCATGGACCTGGCAGTGCGGGGCGAAGGTTTTCTCGAGGTGCAGCTGCCTGACGGCACGGCGGGCTTCGTGCGCGGTGGCACGCTCGTGATCACGGACGACGGCCAGCTCGCCACGGCGGCGGGCCACCAGCTGCGCCCCGCGGTCAACGTCGGGCGCGATGCAAAGGACCTGCGCATCGCCGCTGACGGTACGGTGTCGGTGCTCGATGCGGCCAGCGGCCGACGGGTCGAGGCCGGCCGCCTGGAGCTGGTGTCGTTCACCAACGCCGGCGGGCTCGAACCGCTGGGCGACGGCGCCTATCGCGCCAGCGCGGCGTCGGGCGAGGCGTTGCCCGCTCACGCCGCCGAGAACGGCGCGGGCTCCTTCGCGCAGGGTTACGTCGAGGCGTCGAACGTCAAGCTGGTGGACGAGATGGTGAACCTGATGGTCGCGCAGCGCGCCTATGAGATGAACGTCAAGGTGATCCAGGCGGCCGACGAGATGCTCGGCATGAGCAACAACCTGCGCAAATGAGGCGGTTGCTGTCCATGTGGGTCAAGTCCCTCGTGTTCGCCGCAGCGGCCCTGTGTGCCGTCGCTCCGGCCGTCGCTCAGCCGTCGCGCGAGGCACCGGCGCACTGCGCGGGCAACGCCTTGCGCGGGCAGCTGCTGTCGCAATGGCCGGCGGCCCGGGTGACGCTGCAGCTCGACGCCGCATCGGCGGCAAGCCTCGATGCCGCACACGGTGCGGCGGCCGGCTGCAGGGTGGTCGCGATCGACCAGGCGGTGCGCCGGCGCATGCAGGTGGTGCAGGAGCTGCCGCCGGGCGCCCCGAAGCAGCGGCTGGCGCTGTGGTTCGAGGTGGCGGTGCAGGTGCCGGCCTGGCGCCTGCGGCAGGCGCTGCCAGCGGGCGGCACGCTCGACGAGCCGTTCCTGCAGGCGGTCGAAGAGGACGCGGTGGCCAACCCGGGCGTGCTGGTGCGCGAGCACGGGCGCCAGCAGTCCTGGCGCATGGCACGTGCACGGCCCGAAGGCCATGTGCTGCGCCGGGCCGACGTGCTGGCCGCCGACACGGTGCAGCGCGGCGACCGCGTGGCGCTGCTGTACCGCAGCGGCGCGCTGGAGCTGCGTGCCAGCGGGACCGCACTCGCTGCCGCCATGCCGGGCGAGCGGTTGCGGGTGGCGCTCGACGGACGCGCGCAAAGCGTGTGGGGACGTCTCAACGACAACGGACAGGTGGAGGTAACGCCATGACGGCCAGGAAACGCGCGTGCCGGTATTCGACGATGTGGACCGGGCTGGCGCTGTTCACCGCGCTGGCGGCGCCGCCGGCGGCGATCGCCACCGAGAGCCTCTACCGCGAAGGCCAGTTCCAAGCACTCACAGCCGACCGCAAGGGCAGCCGCGTCGGCGACCTGGTCACCGTGCAGATCTTCGAGCACTCCAGTGCCACGAGCAGCGCCGACACCAATGCCAACCGCTCGGCGGACGTCGGGCTCGAGGTGTCGGACATGCACCGCCGCTACCGCGGCGCCATCGGCGTGGGCAACGCGATGGACGGGCGCGGCCGCACCGAGCGCCGCGGGCAGCTGCTGGCGCAGGTGACGGTGTCGATCGCCGAGATCCTGCCCAACGGCGACCTGCGGCTGGCCGGCGAACAGGTGCTGGAGATCAACGACGAGAAGCAGCAGATCCGGCTCGAAGGCCGGGTGCGCCCGTCCGACCTGCAGGACAACAACGTGGTGCTGTCGTCGCGGCTGGCCGACGCCCGCATCAGCTACATCGGCGACGGCGTGGTCGGTGAACGGCAGCGCCCGGGCTGGTGGCAACGCATCCTGACCGCGCTGGGGCTCTGACATGACGATGATCCGCAGAGTGAAGCGCTGGATGGCCGCGGCCGGGCTGCTGTTCGTGGCCGCCGCCTGTGCCGCCGCCGAAGGCGAAGTGCGCATCAAGGACCTGGGCCGCATGGCCGGCTGGCGCGACAACGCGCTGGTCGGCTACGGCCTGGTGAGCGGGCTGGCCGGCACCGGCGACTCGGGACGCAATCGCGCCACGCGGCAGTCGATCGCCAACATGCTGTCGCGCTTCGACCTGCAGCTGCCCGCCGACGACGTGAACGCGCGCAACGTGGCGGCCGTGATGGTGACCGCGAGCCTGCCGGCCTTCGCGCGCGGCGGCGACACGATCGATGCGACGGTCACGTCCATCGGCGACGCGCGCAGCCTGGCGGGCGGCACCTTGCTGCTGGCGCCCCTCAAGGGCCCGGACGGCCGGGTCTATGCGCTGGCGCAAGGGGCCGTGTCGGTGGGCGGCTACCGCTACGACGCCAACGGCAACCTCTCGCAGAAGAACCACCCCACGGTGGGCATGCTCAGCGGCGGCGCGACGGTCGAGATCGCCACGCCCGAGCCGCGCGGCGAAGCGCCGCGCAACGCCACCTTCGTGCTGAGCACCGCCGACTACACCACCGCCACGCGGGTGGCCGATGCCATCAACCGCGCGCACGGCGAAGGGCTGGCAGAGGTGCGCGATGCCGCCGGCGTGGACATCCAGATCCCCGAGGGCTGGCGGCAGCGCGTGCCGCGCTTCCTGGCCGCCATCGAGTCCTTGCCGGTGAAGCCGGACGTGCGCGCCCGCGTGGTCATCAATGAACGCACCGGCACGGTCGTCACCGGCGGCGACGTGCGCATCTCGCGCGTGGCCGTCTCGCACGGCGACCTGAAGGTGTCGGTGGTGACCGACAACGCGGTGTCGCAGCCGCTGCTGGTGCGCCAGACCGGCCCCGAGGTGCGCACGCAGGAATACGCGAACAGCCGCATCGCGGTGCAGGAAGGCGGCGCCGGCGTTTTCGTCGGCCCGAACAACAACACCGTTGCGGACCTGGTGCAGGCGCTGCACCGCATGCGCACGAGCGCGCGCGACGTCATTTCCATCCTCCAGGCGGTGAAGGCTGCGGGGGCCTTGCACGCCGACCTGGTGGTGCAGTAACGACAACGACAGGAACAGATCATGGTGACACCCATCGATCCCGCGACCGCCGCGCTCGTCGAGCGTGCGCTGGATGCAGCATCACTGCGCCAGCAGGTGCATGCCAGCAACATCGCCTCGGCCGGCACGCCCGACCACCACGCGCAGCGCGTGAGCTTCGAGGAAAGCCTGGGTGCCGTGCGCGACGAGCTGCGCGGCGGCCGGCTGGCGAGCGCCACGGTGCACGACAGCGCGCCGGCGGAAGTGGTGGCCGCGCCGCAGGCCGAAGTGCGGCTCGACCAGGAGGTGGCCGCGATGTCGCACAACGCGATGCACTACCAGGCGCTGGTGCGCCTGCTCAACAAGCAGCTCGCGGTGTTCGGCGCCGCACTCGACGGGGGGCGCCGCTGATGGACTACCGCGCCGCATTCCAGATCAGCGCCGCCGGCATGGCGCTGGAGAAGCTGCGGGTCGACGTGACCGCGCTCAACCTGGCCAACATGCACACCACAGCCGCCGGCGAGGCGGGGCTGTACCGTCCGCTGAAGGTCGTGGCCCATGCGCAGGCCGGCGGTTTCGAGACCGCGCTGCAGCGCGAGCAGTCGGCCGGGCTGCCGCTGCCCCTCGGCGCGGTGGAGCCCACGCTGGCGGCGCCGCGCCTGGTGCACGAGCCGGGCCACCCGCATGCCGACGCCAAGGGAATGGTCGCCTATCCGGGCGTGGACCACGCCGGCGAGATGGTGAACCTGGTGAGCGCGCTGCGCGCGTACGAGGCCAACGTGGCGGCGGCCGGCATCAGCCGCGCGCTCGCCTCCAAGGCGCTCGAGATCGGTGGAGGCCAATGATGAATGAATCCCTGCAGCCGGTCGCGCGCGTGGCGGCCGACGATGCCTTCGTGGCGCCCACCGCACCGTCGCGCGCGGCGGCCCCGGACTTCGGGCAATGGCTCACCACCGAGCTGTCGGCCGTCAACGACAAGCTGGTGGCCTCGGAGCAGGGCCTGCGCGAGCTGGCCGCGGGCGGCTCGGTGAGCCTGCACGAGGTGATGCTGCGCGCCGAAGAGGCACGGCTGTCGTTCCAGCTGATGGTGCAGGTGCGCAACCGCGTGCTCGAGGCCTATCAGGACGTGATGCGCATGCAGGCCTGAGCCGGCGCGGAGCAGTCACATGAATGGATGGACTTCTTTCTGGGGCGGCCTCACGCGTGCCGCGCGCGCCGGCCTGGTGATCGGTGCGCTGGCCATCGTGGCCGCCGTCGCCGCCGGCGGCTGGGCCCTGCTGCGCACCGACTACGGTGTGCTGTTCGCCGACCTCTCGGAACGCGACATGGCCGCGATGTCGGCCGAGCTCGACAAGCAGAAGATCCCGCATCGCATCGACGAGGCGACGCGGGCGCTGCAGGTGCCGCATGACCTGGTGCACAAGGCCCGCCTGAAGCTGATGGGCGCGCCGCTCGCGCTCAACGGCGCGGTCGGATTCGAGCTGTTCAACAACAGCGACTTCACCATGACCGAGTTCGCGCAGAAGGTGAACTACCAGCGCGCGCTGCAGGGTGAGCTGACCCGCACCATCCTCTCGCTCGACGAGGTGCAGGGCGCACGGGTGCACCTGGCGCTGCCGGAGCAGGGTCTGTTCAAGCGCGGCGCCGGCAAGGCCAAGGCCTCGGTGGCGCTGCAGCTCAAGCCGCAGCGCACCCTCAGCCCCGAGCAGGTGCTGGGCATCCAGCGGCTGGTCGCGGCATCGGTCAATGACATCCAGGCGCAGGATGTCGCGGTGCTCGACCAGCACGGCGTGGTGCTGTCGCGCAGCGGTCCCGACGAGGGCTTGTCCGCTTCGCTGGGTCTTGACCACAAGCAGGGTGCCGAGGCCTACCTCACGCGCAAGGCCACCGCCGTGATCGAGCGGCTGCTGGGCGCCGGCCAGGCCCTGGTCAGCGTCGATGCCGAGTTCGTGCGCGAGCAGACGCGTGTGACCACCGAGGAGGTGCTGGCCGCCAGGGCCGCGCCCGATGCCGAGGGGGCGGCGCCCACCGGCGTGGTGGTGCGCGAGCGGGTGTCCAGCCGCGACGGCGGTGCGGGCCTGCAGGCCGCGGACAAGGCTGGCGGCACCTCGACCCAGGAGACGGAATACCAGGTGGGCAAACGCACCGAGCAGGTCGTGTCGCCGGCCGGTCAGCTCAAGCGCCTGCACGTGGCGGTGGTGGTGCGGCCGGCGCTCGACGCCGCGCAACTCGACAAGGCCCGCGACCTGGTGGCTGCGGCGGTGGGGCTGGATCGCACGCGCGGCGACGTGATCGCCGTGCACTCGATGGCCGAGTTGCCCGCGGCGCCCCGCGACGAGACGGTGCAGGACGAGGCGGCCTGGTCGGCGCCCGCAACGCCTCAGGCCGCCGCCGGCGGCGGCGCGGCGACGGCGAATGCCTGGCGTGCGCCGTCATGGGCGGGCGCCGGCGTGGTGCTGGTCCTGGTGCTGGCGGCTGCGGCGGCCGTGCTGGGCGGCAGGGGGCGCACGTCGCGGGCGGCGCAAGCTGCCGCGACCGCCCCGGCCGTCGACCGCGAACAAGTGCTGGCGCGCGTGCAAGGCTGGCTGGCCGAAGACGCCGGCGCGCCCGACGCAGGGAGGCCCTGATGTCGTCGATGCGTCAAGCCGCGCTCACGCTGCATGCGTTGAACGAGGCCGACCGGCGCTGGGTGCTCGAGCAGCTGCCGCAGGAAGAACGGCAGCCGCTGCTCTCGCTGCTGCGCGAACTCGCCGAGCTCGGCGTGCCGGCGGATGCGAGCGTGCTGCCGGCCGCTGCCAGGCCGCACGCGCTGCCGCCTGCCGCCGCGCAGCTGCCGGACCCCGAGGCGCGCCTGGAGCGACTGCCGCCGGCCACGTTGGTCGCCGCATTGCGCGACGAGCCGCCAGCGCTGGTGCTGGCGGTGCTCGGCTGCCGGGCCTGGCCGTGGCGCGCCGAAGTGGCGCGCACCCTGGCGATCGACCCGTCGCTGGCCGGCGCTGCCGGTGCCGAGCGGCTGGCAGCAGCGGCGTGCCGGCTGCTGGCCGACCGGCTCGATGAGGGGCTGCCGGCTGCGACCGCTGCCGTGCCTGGTGAGGCTGCACCCGCCCGGCGTGCCGCGGCCTGGTGGCGCGGCTGGCGCAAGGGGGCGGCCCGATGAGCGCGCCGGGCACCACGTTGCGCAAGGACGTGCCGTTGAGCGGAACTCGCCGGTCGCTCGCCGTTGCCGCCGCGGCGGCGCCCAGACCGGCTGCCGCACCGGTGCCGGCGGCACCGCCGCCCGCGGCGCCGGACGAAGCACAGCTGCGGCAATGGCAGCAGTCAGCGGAGCAGCGCGGTTACGAGGCCGGTTATGAACGCGGCCTGGCCGAGGCGAACCGGCGCCTGGAACAGGAACTCGAGCAGCTGGCGCGGCTGGCTGAGTCGATGCAGCGAGCGCAGGGCGAGCGCAACGGCGCGCTGCAGGCGTTCGCCGCCGAATTCGCGCTGGCGGTGACGGTGCGGCTGCTTGGCGCCGCCGCGCCCACCCGCGAAGGTGTGCTGGCGCTGGCGGCGTCGGCGCTCGCGCAGGTGCCGCCAGGCGCGGCGCTGAAGCTGCGCGTGCATGCGCGCGACGCCCAGCTGCTGCAGCAGTTCGTGCTGCAGCGGGTGCAGGGCGGCGAACCGATCGAGGTGGTGGCTGATGCGAACGTCGAGCTGGGCGGCTGCCTCATCGACACGCCGACCGGCACGCTCGATGCGCGGCTCGAATCGCAGCTGCAGGCGCTCAAGCAGGGGCTGCTGGCCGCCTGCGGCGAATCGGCGGTCGAGGAGGCATGAAGTGACCCCCCGATTCATTCACCGCGACGCGGAGAGCGCGGAGGACCGCAGAGGAGATCCGCATTTCTCCGCGGATCTCCGCGCGCTCCGCGCCTCCGCGGTGAAGGCTGTCGAATCCCCTTTCATGCGTCGGCGGTGCTGCCAACGCGCCGTGGATCACTGAGATGGAAGCCCTGTTGAAGGTGGCAAGGCGCCACCCGCTCACCGAATGGACCGGCCGCATCGTCGGCGTGTCGGCCACCACGGTGGAAGCGAGCGGGCCACTGATGCGCCTGGGCGACGTGTGCCGCATCGAAAGCGACTCGAGCGGCCCTGGCCTCGACGCCGAAGTGGTCGGCCTCAGGCCGGGGCGGGTCGTGCTGATGCCGTTCGGCGCGGCACAAGGCATCGGCCTGGACGACGTGGTGCGCAAGAGCGACGGCCGGGCGAGCGTGCCGGTCGGCCCGGGCCTCGCGGGGCGGGTGATCGACGCCTTCGGCGCGCCGCTGGACGGGCTGCCGCCGCCGCGCTGTGAGCGGCTCGCCCCGCTGCGGCAGGTGGCGCCGAACCCGCTGGCACGTCCGCCGGTGGACCGCGTGATGGTGACCGGCGTGCGCTGCATCGACGCCTTCCTGTCGCTTGGGCGCGGCCAGCGCGTCGGCATCTTCGCCGGCAGCGGCGTGGGCAAGAGCACCCTGCTGGCGATGCTGGCGCGCGGCGTGCAGGCCGACATCAACGTGGTGGCGCTGGTGGGTGAGCGGGGCCGCGAGGTGCGCGAGTTCATCGAGAACCACCTCGGGGAGGAAGGGCTGCGCCGCAGCGTCGTCGTGGTGGCGACCTCGGACCAGCCGGCGGTGCTGCGCGCGCGCGCCGCGCTCACCGCCACGGCGGTGGCCGAATACTTCAGCGGGCAAGGCCGGCATGTGTTCCTGATGATGGACTCGGTGACGCGTCATGCCATGGCTCGGCGCGAGATCGAGCTGGCGGCCGGCCAGCCGCCCACGGCCCGCGGCTACACGCCGGGCGTGTTCGCGGACATCCCGGCGCTGTGCGAGCGTGCCGGCACCGACCCGTCGGGCGGCAGCATCACGGCGGCCTACACCGTGCTGGTCGAGGGCGACGACCACAACGAGCCGGTGGCCGACTGCCTGCGCGCCACGCTCGATGGCCACATCGTGCTCAGCCGCGAGCTGGCGCATGCGGGGCACTTCCCGTCGATCGACGTGCTGCAAAGTGTCAGCCGCCTGGCCAGCGGGCTCGTGGATCCGGCGCAGGCGGCGCTGGTCGGAGCGGCCCGCGAGGCGATGGCGACCTTCGACCGCTATCGCGAGATGGTCGAGATGGGCCTGTACAAGGCGGGCGCCAACCCCGACCTCGATGCGGCGCAGGTTCTGGTGCAGCGGCTCACGCCCTTTTTGCGACAGGCCATGGGCGACGTGAGCGAGCCGGCGTCGACCTGGCAGGCGCTGCAGCAGGCGCTGGCCGCCACAGGAGCGGCGCGATGAGCCGCACAGGCCGGCGGCTGCATGTGGTGCGCCAGGCGGTGCGGCTGCAGCAATGGCAGCAGGACGAGCAGCGCGCGGTGTTCGAGGCGGCGCGCGCCGAGACCGAGGCGCGGCGCGGTGCGGTGCAGCAGCAGGAGTCGCAGCTGCATGCGCTGCACGCGGCCGCCCGCCACATCTGCGAAGCGGGGCGCAGCCTGCAGCCGGCCTTGCTGGCCGCGGCGCAGCAGCACGTCGCCCGTCGTGCGGCGGGCGTGCATGCAGCGCAGGCCGAGGTCGAAGTCGCGCAGCAGGCCGAGGCCGCTCAGCATGAGGTGCTGTCCGACGTGGCGGCGCGGCGGCGCGGCCTGGAGCGGCAGGCCGAGCGATTGGACGAAGTGCTCGAGGCGGCACGCCTGGCGGCGCTGTACCGCGAGCAGGACGAACAGCATGCCGCGCGTCAGACGTGGCAGGAGGGGCGCGATGGATCGCGTTGACAACGAAGCCGTGCGTGCGACGGCGGGCGGCACCAAGGCGCTGGCCAACGCCGGCCGGGCTCGCCAGGCCGGCTGGCTGCGGGCGCTGGAGCAGGCGTTGCTGGAGATGAAGCCGGGGAACGGCGATGCGCGCGATGCGGCCGATGCGCGGCAGCCTGGACAGGCGCTGCGGTCCGGCCGCGCCGATGCGCCTGGTCTGGCGCAAACGGAATTCGCCAGCCCGGTGTCGACCGAAGGCATGGCGCCCGCCACCCGCCGCCTGCCTGCGGGCACTGCGGAAACAGGGCTGGTGCCGGGTCACCTCGCTGCCGGCGGCCTCGCCGGACGTGCAGCCGATGCCGCATTCGGCCGCGGCCCGCAAGTGCGTGTGGAGCACACGGAGCGCGCGGTTGCCCGGGCCGCCGACGGCATGCTGCTCGCGCCGCGCATGCCGGCGCCTGCCGCGGTGGTGCCGCCCGGCGTGATTTCATCTGGCGCGGTCGAGCCGGCACGACCGATGGCCGTCCTGCCGCAGCCGCCGACCTCGGCCGTGTTGCTGCCGCTGCAGATGCCGGTGCGGCCCCCCGCGCCGGTCGTCGGCGCGCAGGGGCCGGAACCGGCGACCGAGGCGAGGACGGCGCCGCGCGAAAACGCCGGCCCGGCCACGCCTCAGCACCTGTTTCTCGAGCGCACGGCGGACGGCCTGGTGGCGTGGATCCGCGACGCCGCTGCCACGTCGGCGCAAGTCGCCGGCCTGGTGCAGGCCTTGCGGGCGCAGGCCGCGCAGCTCGGCCTGCGGCTGCATTCCGTGCGGCTCAACGGCGAGCTGCTCGACGAGACAGCGAACCTTGCGGAACCCGGCGACCCGGCAGGGCCGGGCCGCGACCCATCGACCCCGAACCTTTCCCCACGACGGAGCGAGCCCCATGGCGATTGATACCGTGTCCTCGAGCACAGCGAATTCGAGCACGCAGCTGAACCTGCAGGACTTCATGCGCATCCTGACGAGCCAGCTCAACAACCAGGACCCGATGAAGCCCATGGACAACACCGAGTTCATGGCGCAGCTGGCCCAGTTCACCGCGCTCGAGCAGAGCCGCCAGCTCAACACCAAGCTCGATGCGCTGCTGTCGGTGCAGTCGGCCAACCAGTCGATCGGGCTGATCGGCCGCAATGTCGACGTGCAGCTCGAATCGGGCCCGGTGAGCGGTCAGATCACCCAGCTCGACCTGAGCAGCGGCGAGCCGCGCCTGAGCCTGCGCCTGGCCAGCGGCACCGTCATTCCCAACCTGCCGCTGTCGCAGATCTCCGCCGTCCGCTGAAGGAACTTCCATGCTCGATTCACTGTTTGTAGGAATGACCGGCCTGCAAGGCTTCTCGCGCGGCCTGCGCGTCATCAGCAACAACGTCACCAACCTCAACACGCCCGGCTTCAAGGGCTCGCGCCAGCAGTTCGGCGACCTCTTCTACCAGCAGATGCCGGGCGGCAGCATGCCCAACGTGCAGGGCGCGCAATACGGCACCGGCCTGAGCACGCTGGCGACCACGGTCAACTTCCAGCCGGGCGAGGTGCGCCAGACCGGCAGTTCGCTCGACGCCGCGATCGACGGCGACGGCTTCTTCGTGCTGCGTTCGGAGCAAGGGCCGCTGTACACGCGGGCTGGCCAGTTCGAGTTCAACGCCAATGGCGTGCTGGTGTCGCGCACCAGCGGCAGCCCGGTCATGGGCTTCGGCGCCGACGGCACGCTGGGCGAGGTGTCGCTCACCGGCCTGCGCGTCAACGCTGCGCGGGCCACGACGACCATGGATCTCACAGGCAACCTGTCGAGCACCGCGACGGAATTCACCGTCAACGGCGGCAAGCTGATCGACAGCGCCGGCGCGGAGCACGTGGTGCGACTGGTGTTCCGCCGCGCCACCCAGACCACCGGCGGCTGGAGCGTGGAGGTGCTCGAGGGCACGACGTCGCTGGCCACCGGCAACGTGCGCTTTGCCAACGGCCGACCGGTCGTGGGCGAGGACAGCCTGTCGTTCACCTACACGCCCACCGGCGCACCGTCGCAGCAGGTGACGATCCGCCTCGGCGCCGAAGCGACCTCGTTCGCTTCGGGCACGTCGTCGTCTCTGTCGGTGGCCACGCAGGACGGCTTCGCGGCCGGCTCGCTGGTCAACGCGACCTTCAACGCCGACGGTGTGCTCACGCTCAGCTATTCGAACGGGCAGACGGCGCAGGGCGCGCAGCTGGCGATCGCGCGCTTCGAGGTGTCCGGCGCGCTGGCGCAAAGCGGTGGCAACGAGTTCACCGCGGCCGACCCGCAGGCCGCACGCCTGGGCCGCCCCGGCCAGGCCGGCTTCGGAGCGGTCGCGGCGGGGCAGCTGGAGCTGTCCAACGTGGACCTGTCGACCGAGTTCAGCGACCTGATCGTGATGCAACGCGGCTACCAGGCCTCCTCGCGGGTGATCAGCACGGCCAACGAGATGCTGCAGGAACTTTTCGACATGAAGGGGCGATGAGTGTCGGCGCGGCCTTTTCTGCTGGTGCCGGCGAGCCGGATCGACGCGATGCGCGCGTCGGCCCTGTCGCGCGTGCAGGCGTGGGCTCGCGGCTGGGGCGTCGAGGCGACGGCCGAGGTGCGCGTGCAGCCGCTGGACGAACTGCCCGCAGACGGCATGCCCGAGGGCCGCTGGCTCGGCCTGGCGGCCGGCCGGTGGTCATGGCGCGCGGCCGACTGCGACACGCGGCTCGCACAGGCGCTGTACGGGGCCGCGACGGCTGCTGCGGGCGCATTGGCGGGGGGCTGCCTGGCGGCCTGCCTCGACGACCTGATGCTGGCGCTCGATGCGCGAGGCGCCGCGGTGGTCGACGCGCCGCAGGTGCCCCCGCTGGGCGTGCGGGGGAGCGGCCGGCTGCTGCTCGCGGTCGAACTCGACGGGCTGGCCCTGGCTGCGGCCGTGTGCGCGGCGCCCGACGTGCAGGCGGGCGGCCCAGCGCTGCCGCGCCCCAGCCGGACCGATCGGGACGCAGGGTTTGCGCAAGTGCGCGCGCGCGCCGTGGTCGAGATCGGCCACACGCAGGCCACGCTGCAGGAACTGGCCGGCCTCAAGCCCGGCGACGTGCTGGTCCTGCGCCAGACGCTGGACCAGCCCGCCGTGCTGGCGCTCGAGCGGGGCGGCTTGCGCCTGCCGGTGCAACTGGGCCGCCACGGCGATCGATATGCGGTGCAGATGCTGTCTGCACGCGAACAGAAGGAGTTTTGATGAACAAGGACCACCCCCGCGCCGCGGCGCATGAACACCTGCACCTCGTCGACGTGGAGGAACTGCAACCGCAGCCCGCCACCGGGACTCCGCTGCTCGGCGGGCGACTGGGGCTGTTCAGCGGCGTGAAGGCCCGCGTGACGGCCGTGGTGGGCGGCACCGAGACGTCGATCGGCGAGCTGCTGGCGCTGCGCGCCGGCGAGATGCTCGCGCTCGATCGCCGAGTCGACATGCCGATCGACCTGTGCGTCGAGGGCCGCGTCATTGCACGGGGCCAGCTTTCGGTGCTGGGCGAGCAGTTCGCGGTGCGCGTGACCGAGGTGGTCGACGGGGGCGCCGCGTGAGGCTTTCGATGCTCGCCCGCCTGGGGGCCGCCGCATGCGCGGCCACGGCATGGCCGGCCCGGGCCGGCATTCCGTTCAAGCCGGAGCAGGCCGAAGGCCCCACCGCGCAGGGCTGGGGCCTGGCCTTGCTGGCCTGCACAGCCGCGCTGGTGGTGCTGCTGGTGATGGCGCGGCGCTTTGGCCCGCGGCTGGGGCGCGGACTGGGCGCACCGGTGGCGCAGGGCGCTGCCGTGCGCGTGGTGAGCACCACGCGGCTGACGCCGCAGGTGCAGCTCGCCGTGGTGGAGTTCGATGGCCGGCAGCTGCTGCTGTCGGTCAGCGGTGCGGCCACGACGCTGCTGTCGGAGTCGAAGGCATGCCGCGCCCCGGAGGCCGGCGCATGAAGGCCCTGCGAATCGCACTGTTGCTGATGGGCGGCTGCGCGCTGCTCGGCCTGGGCGAACAGGCCTGGGCGGCCTCGGCCGGTGCGGCTCCGTCGTTCCCGATCACGATCGGCGGCAAGGGGCAGACCGAGGAGGTGGCCAGTGCGCTGCGGGTGTTCCTGGTGCTCACGGCGCTCAGCCTCATTCCCGCGGTACTCATCTGCACGACGTCGTTCGTGCGCATCGTGGTGGTGCTGTCGATGCTGCGCCAGGCGGTTGGCCTGCAGGACACGCCGCCGAACATGGTGCTCATGAGCCTCGCGCTGTTCCTGACGCTGTTCTCGATGTCGCCGGTGATCGAGCAGATCAACGAGCGGGCCTACGCACCCTACCGTGCCGGCAAGGCCACGCTGGAGCAGGCGGTCGAGCAGGGCAAGGAGCCGCTCAAGCAGTTCATGGTGCGGCAGACGCGCGAGAGCGACCTGGCGCTGATGGTGGAGCTGGCCGGGGCGGCCGAGCCGCAGTCGGTGGACGACATCCGCTTCGTGCACCTGGTGCCGGCCTTCCTGCTGTCGGAGCTGCGCACGGCGTTCCAGATCGGCTTCGTGATCTTCCTGCCCTTCCTGCTGATCGACATCGTGGTGTCGAGCGTGCTCATGGCGCTGGGCATGATGATGGTGCCGCCGGCCACGATCGCGATCCCGATCAAGGTGCTGCTGTTCGTGCTGATCGACGGCTGGGCGCTGATCGTGAAGTCGCTGATGGGCACCTTCGCCTGACGCCGTCGCGGCACGCATGACGCAGCTCGAGGCCAGCGACGACCAGCAGCTGTGGGCCGCCTACCACCGGCAGCCCACGGAGCAGGTGCGCGAGGCGCTGGTGGAGCGCTACCGCCGTCTGGTGCGCATTCTGGCGGCCAAGGCCTTTTCGCACCGCTTCTGTGCCGAGCTCGAGTTCGACGACTACCTGCACTTCGGCATGGTCGGCCTGCTGGAGTCGATCGACCGCTTCCGCGCCGATGGTGGGGCGAAGTTCGAGACCTATGCGAGCCGGCGCATCACCGGTGCCATCCTAGACGGCGTGGAGTCGCTGAGCGAGAAGCAGCAGCAGATCGCGGTGCGCCAGCGTCTGCTGAAGGAACGTTCGGCTTCGCTGGGCGAGGCGGGCCGGGACGTGCCGGCGGCCGATGCCTTCGAACGGCTGGCCGAGGTGGCGCTCGGGCTGGCCGTCGGCTTCCTGCTCGAAGGTACCGGCATGTACGCGGCGGGCGACGAAGTCACGCCCGATCGCGCCTACCAGACGGTCGAGCTGCGCCAGCTGCGCAAAGACCTGTACCACGCCGTGCAGGACCTGCCGCCGCAGGAGCGCCTCGTCATCGAGCGGCACTACCTGCAGCAGCAGCCGTTCGACCAGATCGCGGCGACGCTCGGCCTCACGAAAGGACGTATCTCGCAGGTGCATCACAGCGGCCTGCGGCGCCTGCGCGGGATGTTGCGTGGCCAATCACCGCCTGCCGCGAGTGACGAGCCGTGAAGGCGGACGGAACGACCGGACCGCAGGTGTATCTTCCCGGCCTGTGCAGCACTGCTTCGCAGGCCCTGCTTCAGAAAAGACCTTCATGACCGATCCAAGAGACAGCGAGGCCGCACGCCTCTTCGATGCAGCGCTCGGCGCCACGCATGCCGGCCAGGGCGAAGCCGCGATCGCACTGTGGCGCCAGTACCTGCAGCTGCAACCGGCGGCGCCGCTGGCGCACTACCTGCTGGGAGCCGAACATGCGCAGGCGCGGCAATACGGCGACGCCGTGCTGCACCTGAGCCTGGCCGTCGAACAGGCGCCGCAGCTGGCCCCCGCGCGGCTGCAGCTGGGCCTGCTGTGGCTCACGCTCAAGGCGCCGGGGCATTCCGCGTCCATCCTGGCGCCGCTGCTGTCGGCTCCGGAGACGGATCCGCTGCGGCACTTTGCGCAGGGCATCGTCGCGCTGGGCCAGGACGCGCTGGCGCAGGCTGCGCAGTCGCTGCGCACCGGGCTCGCGTTGCCGGGCGACAACGCCGCCCTGGCTGCCGACATGCGCAAGCTGCTCGAACGCACCGAGGCGGCCGTGGCCGCCGGAACGGCCACCACGCAGGAGCCGGCGGCCATCGCGCCCGAGCCGCCGAGCCACGACTTCCTCATCTCCACGTACACCGCGAACACGCGGCACTGACCGTGATCGACAAGCTCGGCTCCGTTGCGCAGGTGCTGCTGCGCCTGCAGGCCAAGGCGGGTGGCGCCACGGGCGCTGCCAGGCCGGAGGGCGCCGCCGCCCCGGCCCCTGCGCTCACGTTGCAGCAACGGGCGCTGCAGCGGCTGGCCGGCGTGGACCGCGAAAACCCGCGGCGGCGCCACAAGGCCTTGCGTGCCTTCATCGAGGTGCGGCTGCTGGCCGAGTTCGGCGATGCCCTCGTCAACGATCCCGAGTTCCAGCACGTCGTCGACGAGGTGGTCCGCACGATGGAGGCCAGCCCTGCGCTGCAGCCGGACATTGGCGTCGCTGTCGACCAACTGCTCGCGCAAGCGGCGCCCTGACCGCGCGCCTACCCAAGACACTGCCATCCCATGTCCAACCCCACCGTGTTCGAACAACTTGCCGGCTTCCTGCGCGGCGACCCCGGCAACCTGCCGTTGCTGCAGGAAGCCGTGCACCAGGGCCTGGCCGCCGGGCGCGCCGAGGCGGCGCTGTCGCTCATCGACGGTTTTGAGGCCAGCCCCGGTGACGCGGCCGCGACAGCCCACCTCAGGAGCTCGGTGCTGCTGGCGCTCGGCCGTGCCGGAGAGGCAGAACTCGTGCTACGTGCAATCGCCGAGGCTGGGCCGCTCGTGCCAGCCTCGCGCTTCAACCTGGCCTATGCGCTGTGGCTGCAGGGGCGCCACGACGAAGCGGTGCCGGTGTGGCAGGCCCTGGTGGACGAACCGCAAGGGGGCGTGCCGCCCGGCGCGCTGGCAGGGTTGCTGCGGTGCCTGCGTTCGCGCGACGGCATTGCCGCTGCGCTGCAGGCCTGGGAGCGCAGTGTGCCGGCGGCGCGCGATGCACAGGCACAAGGCGTGGCATCGATGCTGTACTTCGATGCAGACGACGCGGCACGCGCACGCGAGCTGGCCCACGCGGCATGGGGCGCCGGTTCGCGCCACCACGAAACGGTGGCCGTGCTGGCCGGCGTGCTGACGCTGGAGCGGCGCGCCGACGAAGCACTGGCCCTGCTGGGACCCGCGCTGCAGCAGGCGCCGCAGGACGGCCGGCTGTGGTCCATGCGGGCCGCGGCGCTGATGGGGCTGGGCGACCTTGTGCAGGCGCGCGCCGCCTACGAGCAGGCGGTGCGCTTCGTGCCGCAGCACATCGGCACCTGGCACGGCCTCGGCTGGTGCCAGATCGCACAGCAGGACCTGGCCGGCGCGCGCGAATCGATGGAGCGGGCGCTCACCCTGGACCGCAACTTCGCCGAGTCTCACGGTGGCATGGCGGTGGTGGACGCACTGTCGGGCCGCCGCGAGGCGGCAGAAGCCTCCATCAAGCGCGCCCTCGGCCTGGACGCCGGCAGCCTGTCGGCGCGTTACGCGCAGGCGGTGCTGGCCGGCGACACCGCCGACCGCGCCGCCTTCCAGCGCCTGGCGCTGCGGTTGCTGGGCAGCCGTGCGGCCCCGCTGGGCGGCACGCTGGCCGAGGCGATCGGGCTGGCAGGTCGTGCCGACGACCCGCCGCCGCGCTGACGTCGGTCTTGGAGTCCGGGTTTCCCCTGGGCCAGAAGCTGGGGTCAAGTCTTGCATTCCAACATTCCGCATGGCTCGGATACGCCCGCGGTCAGGACCTCGAATACCGCGACGGCGCGGGCCAGGTGACGAGCATTGACGACCGCGCGGTGCACAAGGTGAGCGTGTAGGCCTGCGACCCGGCGGGTAACCACGTGCTCGAGCAGGTGTGGCGGCCGATCCGGGGACGCCGACGTTGGGCCTCGCCACCGGGCTTCACGGGCGACAACGAGTACGACGACAAGAGCACCGCAGTGGCCGCGGCGGGGGCGTACCTCGGCGGGGCAGATGGCCGGTACAGCCGCGATGCTTCGCGCCAGTACGTGATGGCGACGGCCAACGGCCGGCTCACTGGGGCGACATGGTCGAGCGCCAGTTCACCGACCCGACGCCGCTGCGACAATGAGCGACGCGAATTCCATCGCCCACCATGTCCATCCCACCCGCACCGCAAGTCCAGCCGCGCAACCCTCTGCACGGCCTGACGCTGGAGGCCATCCTCACGGCCCTGGTAGACCACTACGGTTGGGCCGACCTGGCGCAGCGCATTCCGATTCGCTGCTTCAGCAGCGACCCGAGCGTCGCGTCGAGCCTGAAGTTCCTGCGCAAGACGCCGTGGGCCCGCGAGAAGGTCGAGAGCCTGTACCTGTTCATGCTGCGCGATGTCCGCCGCCGCGCGGACGCACCGCGCCCGCCTCGATGAGCGCAGCGGCCCCGTTGAAGTACCTGGCGGGTTACCCGCCCGAATTGTTGGCGCAGGTCCGCGAGCTGATCGCATGCGGGCGCCTGGCCGAAAGCCTCGACCGCCGCTACCCCGAGTCCCACGCGGTGTGCAGCGACGGCGCGCTGTACGACTACGTCCTGGAGCTGAAGAGCCGCTACATGCGCAACGCCGGGCCGCTCGCGAAAGTCGTCTACGACAGCCGGCTGCATCTCGTGCAGCAGGCCCTGGGCACGCACACGGCCGTCTCGCGAGTGCAGGGCGGCAACCTCAAGGCCAAGCGCGAGATCCGCATCGCCAGCCTGTTCCGGCAGGCGCCTGCCGCATTCCTCAGGATGATCGTCGTGCACGAACTGGCGCACTTGAAGGAGCGGGAGCACGGCAAGCCCTTCTACGCGCTGTGTACCCACATGGAGCCGGGCTACCACCAGCTGGAGTTCGACGTTCGGCTGTGGCTGACCCAGCTCGAGCTTGCGCCGTCCGCCGGGGAGTGAGGACAGGCGGCTGCCGCCGTGCGCTACGATCACGCCCCGATCCAGCGCCCCCCATGAGTACGTCTTCATGATCGCCTGCTATCTCCGCTACGTCATCGATGCCTCGAAGATCAAGGAGTTCGAGCACTACGGGAAGCTGTGGATCCCTCTCGTCGAGAAGTTCGGCGGAAGGCACCTCGGATACTTCCTCCCCTCCGAAGGTGCAAACAACGTCGCGCTCGCGATCTTCACCTTCCCATCCCTCGCGCTCTACGAGGAATATCGAACCAGGTCCATGCAGGATCCCGAGTGCCAGGCCGCATTCAAGTACGCGGACGAGACGAAGTGCATCGTCAGCTACGAGCGAAGCTTCTTCCGCCCGGTGCTGAGCGCGTCCTGACGCTTGAATCGCCGGGGCCGGCAGCACGAGCAAGGCCGCCCGCGTACGGTGTTCAGGCAATGAGAAGCCCGCGGCTGCGTGCGATCATGCCCTGGTGAACGTTCCCCCGTCCCTGCGCCGCAAGGCCTGCGAGCGCTGCCTGCGCCCGCAGACGGCCTGCCTGTGCGCGCTGGCGCGGCCGACCGCGCACCGCACCGAGGTGCTGGTGCTCCAGCATCCGCAGGAGCAGCGTCACGCGAAGAACAGCGTGGCGCTGCTGCGCCTGTCGCTGGCCTCCTGCGAGGTCGTCGTCGGCGAGCGCTTCGCGCCTGCGGCGCTGCAGGCGCTGCTGCACCGTCGCGGCCGGGACACGCGGCTGCTCTACCCCGACGTGCCCGCCGCCCCGGCGCCGCCGGCCATGGAGGCGACGGCGGGCGCGCCGCTGCGGCTGGTGGTGCTCGACGCGACGTGGCGCAAGAGCCTGCGGATGCTGCTCGAGCACCCGGCTCTGGCGGCGCTGCCGCGGCTGCAGCTGGAGGCGCCGGCGCCGACTCGCAACCGCGCGATCCGCGCGGCGCGGCGGGCTGACCAGGTCTCCACGCTGGAAGCGACGGTGCAGGCGCTGGCGATGCTGGAGGGCCCGTCCTTCGACGCGGCGCCGCTGCTGGACGCCTTCGACCATTTCGTCACCGGCGTGGCGGCCCGGCGGCGGCCAGGGGCACCGCGTGGAGCCGAGGCCGAAAGCGCGAACAGCGCTTGAAGCCGCCGATTCGATGGTGCCGACAGCTGGACGTTCATCGACGACTGAAAGCCAGCCGCGGCACCACCCTGCGGCTCAGTTCACCGTCAGCTTGCCCACCCCGGCCTGGCTGGTGACGGTGCTCTTCACCATGCCGGCCGGCAGCGGCGTGGCGGCGTAGGGCACGGTCCAGCCCACCGCATTGCTGAAGCTGCAGCTCGTCGACAGGTTGAGCGCGGCACCATTGAGCAGGGAGCCGGTGTCCACGATCGCACCGGTCTTGGTGGAGGTTCCGGGGTTCTTCACCACCTTCGGGCACGACGAGGCGCCCGCGATGTCGAGCACGTTGGCGGCCGAGATGATCTTCGCCTTGTAGCCCACGCCGATGCTGTAGTTGTGCGGATAGGCGGTGTTCGCCTTGTCGCCCTGGTAGTAGTTGTTGTAGACCTGAACCTTGCCGAAGCGCACGCGCGGTGCCCGCTCCATGACGTTCTTGAAGGCGTTGTGGTTGAAGGTCACGGTCAGGTGGCCCTCGTCGGCGGTGTCGCTGTCCGAAGAGCCGACCAGCGTGTTCTTGTCATGCTGGTCGAACACGTTGTACGAGACGGTGATGAAGTCGGCCGCGTGCTGGATGTCGAGCGCGCCGTCGTGGCACTGCTTGCGCTGGCCGTTGACCACGGGCGCCTGGTCGTCCGTCGTCGGCGCATCGGTGAACACGTTGTGGTCGATCCACACGTGCGTCGCGCCGTCGATCACGAGCGCGTCGTAGCGCGAGTTCCAGCGGCCGCCGTTGTCGTTGGGGTCCCACATCGGCTCGATGTCGCAGGGCGCCACGATCGTGAGGTTGCGGATGATGACGTTGTCGACCCGCTTGATGAACATCGCCGCGTTGGTGATCGTGGCCGTCGAGCCCATGCCGATCAGCGTGGTGTTGGCGGGGATGGTGATCTTGTTGCGCGCCGTCTGGTCGGCCACGCTGGTGAAGGGGCCGCCGTTGTCCGCCGCGGCCATGTCGACGGTGCCGTAGATCTTCACGATCTTCGGATTCGTGCCGCCGTCCTTCAGCGCTGCCAGCAGCTGCGAGGCACTGCTGACCTTGTACATGTAGCGCGACGTCGCGGCGGCGCCGCCCTTGGTGCCGCCGTTGCGGCTCGCCCAGCCGGTGGCGGGCGCCACGTCGGTGCTCGCGTCGGCCAGTGCCTGCAGGGGCAGCCATGCCGTGGCCATCACGGCCACGGCCGCCGACAGGGTCCTTCCCGAAAGAAACCGCTTCATCCTGGTCGTCACGTTGGTGCTCCTTGCAAATGACCCGGCGAATATAGGAAGGCGGTTTCAGGCGGGAATGACGGCGTGCTGATGTTTGCGTGACCAAGCCCTGTCCGGCGGCCTCAGCCGCTGTAGGGCTTGTAGTCCCACGACGAAAGACCCTCGACCCGCGCCGTCTGGGGCGCCAGCACCTTTTGGGGCACCTTGTCCACGACGATGGAGGCGTCGTCCCACCGGATGTTGGCGTCCTTCGCATCGGTGCGCACCACCGTCTCCTTGCCGTTGCGGAACTCGGAGTTCTTGATGTCGATGGTGATCGGGAAGTCCTTGCCGCCGTTGGTGCGCACCGCCTTGCCGAAGCCGTCGGCGGTGAAGCCGTCGATCGACAGCGAACCCGGCGCGTTGATCTGGAAGATCTTGTCGGTGGCCTGGTAGGCGCCGCCGCCGCTGACCTTCACGTTGCCCGGGCCCTTCATCGTCATCGCGTCTTCGCCGACGTCCTTCCACCACACGTCCTTCAGCGTGGCGTCGCCGCGCGTGTGCACACCGTCGCCGCCGGCCACCTGCACGTTCTTCAGCGTGGCACCCGGCTCGAGGATGAACACCGGCTTCTGGTTTTCGCTCTGGCCGCCGTCGCCCAGCGCCTTGCCGGCCTGGAAGACCTTGCCGCCGCCGTCGAAGGTCTGTCCGGCCTTCACGACGATGGGCTCGTTGACCGTCACCGAGCCGGTGGCCGGCGGGATCTCGGTGGGCTTGCCGGCGCCGCTGACCGGCGTGCCGGGGCGGCTCGGCGTGCCATGGGCCGGCGGGGTGGCGGGTGTCGCCGGCGCACCCGGCGCCCCCGGCGCGGCGGGGCTGCCCGGGCCGCCCGCCACGGGCGATCCCGAGGGCGACCCGGACGGCGACCCCGACGGAGATCCGTACGGGCTGCCGCCGAAGGGCGAGCCGCCACCGCCGAACGGCGAGCCGGCGCCAGGGCCTGCGAACGGCGAACCGCCGCCGGGGCCTCCGAACGGCGAGCCACCGCCGCCGCCTCCCGCGCCGCCACCGCCATTGCCGCCGCCACCGAACTGGTTGGCCAGTTGGCCCGCGGCGTTGGTCGGCTGGATGCCGTTCTGGTTCAAGGCCTGCAACAGCGGCATGAGCGCCTGCATCATCTCGAAGATGCTGTTGAGCAGGCCCATCTGCGCCGACAAGGGGTTGTTGCCCGCGGTGCCGGTCCCCATGGGGCCTGACGGTCCCGACGCGGGGGCCGGCGCGGCCGGGCTGCTGCCCGGTGCGTTCTGCTGGCCTGCGGAGAGCAGGCTCTGCAGCAGCATCGACATCAGCTGCTGTCCCAGCGACGACGGGCTGCTCTGCGGCTGCTGCGAAGGCTGGTCGAGGAACATGCGGTACATGTCGAGCGCTGACGGGCGCTGCAGGGACGAAACGGCGTTGAGTGCGTCGATGGACATGGGATCCTCCTTGAGAGCGGTGGGCGGCTGCTGCCGGGCAGCCGGTTGGGGGTGGGGCACGCGAATCGGTGCCGGGCGGCAGACATCTCACGGAAGGCTAGGTGCCGCGCGCACGGCAAGTCCCGACGGAGGCGAAGCCGTGTGGCAGCCGGCGAAGCGGCAGGCGAAGGGCGCACCGCTTCGCCCGGCGAGGGGCTGCTTCGCCCCGCCGCAGCGCGGTCGGGGGCGGCGTTCCTAGATTGCGGTCATTTCAACGAAGCGCTTGCCGCAGGAGTTCCCATGCTCGCCACGCCGTCCGCACACACCAGCGCACCGGTCATGCAGCCGGCGCCCGGGGTTGCATCGCTCGCGGTGCGACCGGCCATTGCGGCTGATGTGGCCGCGGTCACGCGCATCTACAACGACTCGCTGCCGCCGCAGGCAACCCCGCCGGACGACCCGCAGGCGCGCATCGGCGGGCGGCTGCTCGCGGCCAGCCGGCTGCTGCCGTTGCCCGGCGAAGGCCTCTCCGGCTGGATGGCCGCACACCGCGGCAGCGGGCGGCCGCTGTGGGTCGCCCATGAAGGCGGCGAACCGGTGGGCTGGCTGAGCCTGCTGGGCTTTGCCGACCGGCCGGCCTGCACCTGTGCCGCGGAAGTGGCGGTCTACATCGCCCGGGCCTGGCAAGGCCGCGGGGTGGGCCGCATGCTGCTCGAGCATGCGTTGCGCGAGGCGCCGCGCTGGAGCATCGACCGCCTCATGGCCTTCATCTGGCACGACAACGCGGCCAGCGTGGGCCTGTTCCGTGCGCACGGCTTCAGCGCCTGGGGCTCGCTGCCGGGCATCGTGTGGGCCGATGCGCGCAGCCGCGACATGCTCATCTTCGGCCGGGTGCTCGACACCGCCGGGCCGCCGCAGGCCGCCGGGATGATGTGACCCCGTTCACGTTCACGGCCAGGGCGTTGCATGCGCGCGACGCGGTTCGGACGGCCGCCCGTACCATACAGTTCTGTTTGGAATGGGCAGCGCGCTATGGGAAGGAAGCCACCGGCTTGGCGTCGTGCACTGGAGAAGGGTCTGGTCGTGCTCGTCCTGTCGGCGGCGGCAGGGGGGCGGTTCGCTGCCGCCGACGTGGCGCAGGCCGCGCTTGCGTTCGACCTCGAGAGCGGCCCGCTCGGCGGCTCGCTCATCGAGATCGCCAAGCGCAGCGGCACCATCGTGTCGTTCAATCCGGCGCTGGTCGATGGCAGGGTGGCGGCGCCGGTGCAGGGCCGCTTCACGCCGCTGCAGGCCTTCGAGCAGGCGCTCAGGGGCACTGACCTCGCGCTGGAGGTCACCGCCGACGGCGCGGTGACGCTGCGACGCAGGCCGGCGGCGGCCGTGCAGTCCCTGCCCGCGCAGCCGGGCACGGCCCTGCAGGCGCTGGCATCCGCACCGGCTGCCGCCGCCTCGGGCTCCGCACCCGCCCCCGCGGCATCCCGCCTGCCCCCCGTGCTCGTGCTCGGCCTGGCCGACAGGCCCGACGAAGTCGGCCTGCGGCCCGTGGCGGCTTCCACCGCCACGCGCACCGACACGCCGTTGTCCGAGCTGCCGCAGGCCGTCTCGGTGATCACGCGCGACGCGCTCGAACTGCAAGGCGCCAACGCCACGACCACGGACGCCCTGCGCTACGTCACCGGCGTGACGGCCCAGGTCAGCGATTCGGGCCAGGGCCTCGCGCCCACCGTCATGGTGCGCGGCATGCCGGCGTCGTATTCGTTGTCGGGCATGCGCACGCTGCGCGGCGGCCTGGCCATCGACAACGCCTTCGTCGAACGCATCGAAGTGCTCAAGGGCCCCAGCGGCGTGGTCGGCGGCGTGGCCGACTTCGGCGGGCGCGGCGGCGTGGTCAACCTGGTGCGCAAGTCGATCGACACGCAGGAACACCTGGAATTCAGCCAGACCCTGGGCTCGCGCGACAGCGGCACCCTGCGCCTGGAGGTCGACGCGGCCGGCGAGGTGATGCCTCGCACCTACTGGCGCGCCGTGGCCTTCGGCAGCCGCAGCGGCCGCACCGACGGCGGCTACGACCCGCAGCATGCCGGCGGCCTGCTGGCGGCCGTGGGCTATCGCGGTGCGGACTTCAAGGCCACGCTCACCGTGCAGGCCGACCGGCGGCGCACGGCGCCGGCACGGGCGAGCCTCGGCGGCACACCCGCCGACAACGGCTTGAGCCCGCTGTCGCCCGATGCCGAACGCCCGGTGGTGAACCGTGCGGACGGGTTGTGGTGGCAGGCGAAGGACGTCGAGATCGACCTCGACTGGCGGCTGTCGCCGCAATGGCGCATGAGCTGGAAGGGCCGGGTCGAAACGGTGGAGGGCGGCATGCGCCACCACCGCTACTGGCAACCCAACGAATCGATCGGGTTCGTCGACCTGCTGCAGCGAAGCACCCGGGCGCGCGATGCCGGCATGCAATGGGGGCTGGTGGGCAACCTGGCCACCGGGCCGGTGGCGCACCGGCTCTTGATGGCGGTCGACCTCGAACGCTGGCGCCTGCATCGCGGAGACGGCTCCGCGACCTGGGTCGTCGATCCCGCGGCCTATGAACCCGGCATCACCCCCTTGCCGGCGACGCCGGACGAAGGCGATGCGCAGTCGCTGAACCAGCGCACGCTGCGCGAGCGCAAGCATGCGCTGCTGCTGCAGGACCAGCTGCGCCTGGGCTCGTGGATCGCGCGGCTGGCGGTGCAGCGCACCCATTCGCCCGAATACTTCGACGAGATCCCGCGGCAGGGCCCGCGGGCCACCAACTGGGACGCCGGGCTGCTCTACCAGCTCACGCCGTGGGCGTCGATCTATGCCGGGGCGCAGTACTCGGTCGAGCTGGACGGCCGCACGGACGACCTGCAGCTCCACGACGGCTCCAACGCGCCCTATCGCCGCGAGCGGCAGTCTCAGGTGGGCACCAAGCTCGACCTGCTGGAGCGCCGCCTCGCGTTCACGCTCGAGGCCTTCCGGCTGCGGCAGCTCGACACGCTGCAGGGCTCGTCCGCGCTGCCGGGCAACGGCCTGTTCGCCATTCCCGGCCGCTCGACCGACGGCATCGACGCCGAGCTGGCTGGCCGCGTGCTGCCCGCGCTCGACCTGCACATGGGCTTGAGCTACATGCGGGCCCGCGAAACGGTGCCGGGCCCCGAAGAGATGGCGCCGCTGGGCGTCGAGCTGCCGGCCACCGGCGTGCCGGCGCGTTCGATGCACGTGCTGGCCCGCTACCGGCTTTCCGGCACGCAGGCGGCGCGGCACAGCCTGGGCTTCGGCTTTCGCGCGTTCTCGTCGAGCTGGGCCGCGCCGCCCAACCCGTTCGATCCGGACGCAGCGCAGCTGCGCCTGCCTGGCGGCGCGCACCTCGACCTGTCGTGGACGCGTGCCACGGAGCAGTGGAGCCTCGGGGTGGCGGTCGAGAACGTGTTCGACCGCCGCCTCTACGGCACGCAGCCCTCGCCGGGCTACATCCCGCTGCAGCCGGGGCGCGGCGTGAGCCTCACCGCGCAGATCTCGCTCTGAGCGCGCTCAGGGCCCCGGGGCACCGCGGGCCTGCTCAGGATCAGGAGACCACGTGTTCCGCGGCCTCCTTGCCCGCCTCCTTGGCGGCTTCCTTGGCCGCGCCCTTGGCGGCGGCCTTCGCGACTTCGGTGCCCACCGACGTCACCACCTTGCCGGTGCCCGGCGCGGTGGCCACGCTGATCGCATTGCTCGCGAAGCTGAGCCCGGCCTTCGCGGCCTCGGCCTTGACGTTGCCGCCGTTGATGGCGGTGCGGCCGATGTCGAGCAGGCCTGAATACGCGTTGGCGGCCATCGATCCGAGCGCCGCGACCTGGCTCACCAGCGGGATCTTCAATGCCGCCACCGCACCCAGGGCGGCGGAGCCGACCTTGTAGAAGACGGAAAAGCCCTTCATCACGCCGCTCACGATCTTCTTCGCCTGGCCGCCCTTCACCGTCTTTTCGAGCGGCAGGCCCTCCTGGCCCTTGAGCATGGCCTGCGCGGCTTCGAGGTCCGCCGCGGTGACGAAGAGGCGAGGCTGTTCGACGATCGCAGGCGCCGGCGTGCGGTTCACCTTCTCCATGAATTCGCGCAGGTCGTTGCGGCCGATCAGGCCGTCGTCGGACTTGCGCCAGCCGGTGCTCTTGTGGCCGTACTCGGTGTTGTCGAGCATGCCGAACAGCACCGGGTCGGCGAGCAGGTGCCTGGCGGCCTCCACGTTCTCGCGCTTGCTGCCCGGGTCGTCGATGATCTTCTGCAGCTTCTCGCGGCCGAACAGGCGGCCGTCGAAGAAGTCGTTGGCGTTGCGCTCCAGCGTCTCCAGCGTCCTGAGCTGGCCGGCGCCCAGCTGGATGTTGCGGCTCAGGGCATCGTTGAGCGCCGCGCGCTTGATGCGGTCGTCGCCCTCCTTGCCGGTCACCTGCTTCCACTCGTCCGGGTGGTCCAGCATGTAGCGCGCGGCGGCCACCAGCTGCGGCGGGCGCCTGCCGTCGAAGGTGCCGTCCACGATGTCCTGCAGCGTCTTCAGCGACGTCTTCTTCGGCAGGTAGTCGGAGTAGGCGTACAGCTCCTTGAGGGCGTCGTTGCGGGTGATCTCGCGCGGCGTGTTGCCGCCGTCCGAGGGGATGTAGTTGTGCTTGAAGCTTTCGGCCTGCTGGCGGCGGTATTCGATCACTTCCGGCCGGTCGTTCAATGCGTCCCGGGCCTTGTGCCTCCTGAGGGCGCCGAAGAGGCCCTTGCCCGCGGGAGGCGGGTTCTTCTCGAACTCCTCCACCATCGCGCGGCCCTTGTCGGCCATCAGCTGCGCGGGCGTGGGCGGCGGCGACAGCACGGGCATCGGCAGCGACACCAGCGGCTGGTACGTTGCCGGCGCCTGCGCGACGGGCGGCTGTGCGACGGGCAGCTGCCACGCAGCCTCCTGCGGGCGCGGCGCCGGCCGGTCGGTCACGAGGGGCGGCCGCACGGGGCCGAACGCCGGCATCGGCACCTCCACCACGGTGCGCGGCATCGGCAGGTCGATCAGCGGTGCCGCGTCGGCGGGCAGGCGATGCATCGACGACCTCACCGCGGCATCCAGCCCCTGCTGCAGCGCCGGGGGCAGGCCGCCGGTTGCGGCCGGAGGGCCGGCGGACGGCAGCGGTTGCACCGCCGGAAGCATCCTGTTGATGACATGCAGGTCCATGCTGTTTCCCCTGAGATCTGATGTCCGCGAATGATTCCCCCGCGGCCGCGGGCCTCGTCGGTTCATGCGAAACGCCGTGTGCCCAGCCGAAGCGGCCTGGGGGCGGCGCCGGCGTTTCGGCCTGCTTCGCATCGCTTCGTGCGGCCTTCGCCTCCCTGCACTGCGCCTGCGTAGATTCGCGCGTGTCGCAGCGCGCGCTGCTTTTCCACTTCCAGGCGGTCCAGATGTCCGACGAAAAGACCGAAGAGCCCACACAGAAGAAGCTCGACGACGCGCGCAAGAAGGGCCAGAGCCCCAAGAGCCAGGACGTCAATGCCGCCGTCGGCCTCGTGGGACTGCTCATCGCGCTCGTGGTGACGGCCGAGTCGATGTTCGACCAGCTGTCGCAGATGATGGTGCGCGCGCTGCACCAGGGCCTGACGGCGAAGACCAATCAGGAGCTGCTGGCGCTGATGGTCGAGACGCTGAAGACCGGCATCATGGCCACGCTGCCGTTCATCGCCGTGTCGGTCGCGCTGGGCGTCATCGCATCGTTCGCCCAGGTGGGCTTCAACCTCTCGTTCGAGCCCATCAGCCCCAAGTTCGACAAGCTCAACCCGGCCGAGGGCCTGAAGAAGCTGTTCTCGGTGCGCTCGTTCATCGACTTCCTGAAGATGGTCGTCAAGGCCATCGCGCTGGCCGCGGTGCTGTGGGTGCTGATCGAAGGCATGGTGCCGCTGCTGGTGGGGGCCACCTACTTCGACCCCGCCGGCGTGGGCCTGCTGGGCTGGAAGTCCATCATCAAGCTGCTGGCGGCCGGCTGCGTGGTCTTCATCGTCATCGGGCCGGTGGACTTCGGCCTGCAGCTGTGGCTGTTCAAGCGCGACCAGAAGATGTCCAAGGACGAGGTCAAGCGCGAGCACAAGGAAAGCGAAGGCGACCCGCAGCTCAAGGGCCAGCGCAAGCAGCTCGCGCAGGAGATGGCCACCTCGCCGCCCGAGAAGCGGGTGCCCGGCGCCTCGGTGGTGGTCACCAACCCCACGCACTACGCGGTGGCGCTGCGCTACGAGGCGGGCGAGACGCCGCTGCCCATCATCGTGGCCAAGGGCATGGACGCCGAGGCGATGCGCATCCGCGCCATCGCCGAAAAGGCCGGGGTGCCCATCGTCGGCAACCCGCCGCTGGCGCGGGCGCTGCACAAGCTCGAGCTCGACGATCCCATCCCCGAAGAACTCTTCGAGGCGGTGGCCACGGTGCTGCGCTGGGTGGGCTACCTGAAGTCGTTGTCGACGGTGAAAAAGGAAGCGGGCAGCTGAAGAGCTGCCCGCTGTCTTGCAGTGCCCTGACCCGGGTTACTGCTCGACCTTCTCCTTGCCCTTGCCGGACGTACCTGTCGACGTGCCGGCACCGCTCGTGGCCGTCGTCGACTCCGGAATGCTGATCGCGATCTCCTTGACGCCGGAGGGGGTCGCATCGCCGGGGCGCGGCGGCTGGGACAGCGGCACCTCGACCTTCGTCTGCGGCAGGCCCAGGGTCTCCTTCACGTCCTTCGCGAACTTCAGCGTCTGGCTGATCTCGGTGTCCGCCAGCGCATTGTTCATCTCATGGCTGGCCTGCTTGCCGGCGCGTTGCGCGAGGCCCTCGCTGACGCCGCCCTTGATGCCGCGGCCCAGCTGCGCCCAGAAACCCGGGTCGGTTTCGCCCTCGCGCCGGTTGTTCTTCACCGAGATGGCCGTGTGCTGGTTCGTGGCCCCGATGTAGGCCATGACGCCGGACGCTGCAGGAACACTGAGTGCCTGGCGAAGCGGTGCCTCCTTGGTGCCGCCCACGATGGCCGACGACGCCTTGCCGATGACCGACGATGCCGCGCTGCCGAGCACGCCGACGTGGAACATCTGGCCCACGCGCTGGGCGGTCTGCGCGGAGAACTCGCGCATCGTGTACTTGGCCTTGATGTCGTTCATCAGCTGTTGGGACAGCGACGACTTGTCCGAGGCCACGAGCAGCGACTCCGCGAGGCCATCCGGGGTCAGCTTGGTCAGTTCGCCTTTCTTGAGGGCCTCGGCATCCGCCTTCAGTGCATCCAGCGCGGTCCGGTCCTTGGCGACCTCCTCGGGCGAACGGGCAGGCGCATTGGTGTCGTTCAGTGTCTTCTCCAGGTCACCGATCTGCCGCTTCAGCTCGGTGGAAACGTGCTTCACCAGCGACTGCTCGGGCATGTTGACGAATCCGCGCAGCTTCTTCTCGTCGATGTCCGAGGCTTCGAGCGGCTTGCCGCTCTTGAGCTTTTCGTTGCCGTTGGCGGTGAAGAAGTCGCCGTACATGAGGTTCAGCTTGTTGTTGTATTCCTGCTTGTTCCGCTCGTCGAATCCCGCGGCCACGTGCTGGCCCGCCGTCAGCACGACGGAGGCGACGGTTTGCATCGTCGGGGAAAAGAACGCGCCCAGGTCGAGCTTGCTCGTGACACCCGTATAGCCTGCGATCGGCGCGCGCAGGGTCCGCGGGATGGCCTGCCAGGTGTTGCCTTTCCACTGCCGCTCATGGGCGCCCTGGGTCATCATGAAGTCGCGCTGGGTGTCGTACAGCTTTGCTTCCTTCTCGAGCAGTGTTGCCACCTGGTCCTGCAGCTTCTGCTTCTGCTCCGGTTCGAGGCTTTCCAGCTTCGATGCCAGATGCGTGTCGGGAGCGAATCCCAGCTCCTTCATCGTGTTCTGCAGCGCATCGTGGGCGCCGCTGAACTCCTTCACGTCCATCTTGAACTTGTCCGACAGCTCGGGCAGGTAGTGCTTGTCGTTGATGTTGTTCTTGTCGGGAACGATGACCGGGCCGCCGTGCTCGCGGATCGACTCGCACAGCGTGACCACCGCCGACTGCTGGAAGGCGTTCATCGGCGCACCCGTCAACGCGGCGGCGAAACCCAGTCCGGCGCCGGCCCAGGGCCCCTTGTCGGCACCGGTGTAGGGCGACGCGATGTACTGGATCGCGTTGTTCAGGAACGAACCGGTCGGGTTGGGCAGCCCGGAGCGGAAGGCCGCGCTGCGCAGGGCCTCCACGTTCGCTTCGGTGAGGCCCTGGGCCGCGTACCAGGCCTTGACCTTGTCGTCGGTGACGCCCTTCATCAGGTCGTCGTTGGTCGCGGCGCGGGCTGCGCCTTCCGGCCCACCGCTCGGACCCATGCGCCGCAGGGTGTTGACGAGGTCGGCAGCCGCCGCGGTGTCCACCGGGCGGCTGTTGGCGGCCTGGATCGCCTTCTCCAGCCGGTCCATCACGGCCGCGGCAGGCCGGTCCACGCCGGATGCGCCCTGCGTCGATGTCGTGGCGCCGGCGGCGGACGACTCGCCGACGGTCCCGGTGCTGTGGATGACGCCGGCCTCGATGTCGCCGGCGGGGGGCGTCATGCGCCCGGACTTCCCGAACATGTCCGCCACGGCGGTCGTCGCCGAGGACACGACCGACATCGCCGCGTCGGCGAAGCGCCGCGACGCGCTCGGCTCGTCGGGTGTGCGCTGGCTGCGCCCCGACAGGCCCAGGTGCTCGCTGGACTGGGTGATGGGGGCGCTGCTTTCAGCGCCCTTGTCGAGAAATGGCTGCGGGCTCGAGGTGGTCGCCGGGGTTGAAACTTTGTGGATGGTCATGACGGTGCTTCCCTTTTCGCAAGTGGATTGAGTGGCACCGAAATGGTGTCCGCACCACGTGCGTGCCCTGTCATCAAGCCGAAAGGTTGCAGTCTGGTGCGAAGTCCTGGCCTCGCGCGGTGCGGTTTCGCGCCCCCGGGCCGTCCTTCGCATGCGCCTCGGGCGCGAGGCGCCGGCCTCAATAGATTGGCTCACCCGCGGGTCGGCCCGTCTGCCTAGGCCGCCCCCCGGGCGCCTTGCCCCACCTGGAGACCGTCATGGCACTTCGCCTCAACCCCACCATGGGCAACGACCTCACGATGGCCGTGCTCATCGTGGCGATCGTCGCCCTGATGATCCTGCCGCTGCCCACGGCGCTGATCGACACGCTGCTGGCCATCAACATCGCGGTGTCGGTGCTGCTGCTGATGACCACGCTGTTCATCCCGAACGCGGTGTCGCTGTCGACCTTCCCGTCGCTGCTGCTGTTCACCACGCTGTTCCGGCTGTCGCTGAACATCGCGTCCACCAAGGCCATCCTGCTGCACGCCGACGCGGGCCACCTGATCGAAAGCTTCGGCAACCTCGTCGTGGGGGGCAACCTCGTGGTGGGCATCGTGGTGTTCATCATCATCACGGTGGTGCAGTTCATCGTCATCTCGAAGGGCTCGGAGCGCGTGGCCGAGGTCGGCGCGCGCTTCACGCTCGACGCGATGCCCGGCAAGCAGATGAGCATCGACGCCGACCTGCGCGCCGGCCTCATGACCGGCGACGAGGCCCGGCGCAAGCGCGCCATGCTGGCCATGGAAAGCCAGATGCACGGCGGCATGGACGGCGCGATGAAGTTCGTGAAGGGCGATGCGATCGCCGGCCTCATCATCACGCTGGTCAACATCCTGGCCGGCATCGTGGTGGGCGTGCTCTACCACGGCATGACCGGCGGCGAAGCCGCCAACCGCTTCGCGGTGCTGTCCATCGGCGACGCGATGGTGTCGCAGATCCCGTCGCTGTTCATCTGCGTGGCCGCCGGCGTGCTGATCACCCGCGTGGCCGACGAACACGAGAAGAAGCCGCGCTCGCTCGGCCAGGAGATCAGCGCCCAGCTCACGCGCACGCCGCGCGCGATCTACCTCGCCGGCGCGCTGACGATGGCCTTCGCGCTGGTGCCGGGCTTTCCGGCGCTGCAGTTCCTGCTGCTGGCCGCGGGCCTGGGCGTCGCTGCCCACATGCTGAGCAAGCGCCAGCGCAAGGAAGAGGCCAACGCGATCTCCAAGCCCATCAGCGCGCTGCAGCGCGAGGGCGGCAAGGGCGAGGCGCCCGCCATCCTGCAGCAGCCGCCGCACTTCGCCAAGCCGCTGGCCATCCGCATGTCGCGCCCGCTGGGCGAACTGCTCGAGGCCGACCGGCTCGACACGGCGCTCGAGGCCGAGCGCAGCAAGCTGCAGGCTCACCTGGGCCTGCCGTTCCCCGGCGCGGCGATGTGGGTCTCCAACGAGCTGAGCGGCCACCGGTTCGACGTGCTGCTCAACGACGTGCCGACCAGCCAGCACAACGTGCCCGGGCGCATGCTCCTGGTCACCGACCCGGCCTCGCCGCTGGCGGCCGGCGCCGAGCGGCACGGGCCCATCCTCGGCATGACCGAGTCGCTCTGGCTGCAGCCCGCGGCGGTGCCGGAGGCACAGCGCGGCGATGCCTGCATGGACCTGGAGCACGTGATCGCCGCGCAGGTGTTCGGCGTGCTGCGCCGCCATGCGCACATGTTCATGGGCGTGCAGGAGGTGCAGTGGGTCATCGACCGCGTGTCGCCCGAGTACCCGGGGCTCGTGGCCGAAGTGCAGAAGATCCTGCCGCTGCAGCGCACGGCCGAGGTGCTGCGCCGGCTGCTGGAGGAGCAGGTCCCCATCCGCAACGTGCGCACCATCTTCGAAAGCCTCATCGCCTGGGGTCCGAAGGAAAAGGACATGCTGCTGCTCACCGAATACGTGCGCGGCGACCTGGGGCGCTACCTGGCCTTCGAGGCGTCGGCCGGCAACGGCCACCTGTCGGCGATCCTGCTGGACCCGGGCATCGAGCAGGCCATCCGCCAGTGCATCAAGCCCACGCCGGCGGGCAACTACCTCGCCATGCCGCCGGAAAACGCCATGGCGCTCACGGAGCGCATCGCCTCCATCGCCGGCACCCCGGCGCAGGGCGTCGCGCTGGTCACGTCGATGGACATCCGGCGCTACGTGCGCAAGATGATCGAGGCCCGCCTCGACTGGCTGCGCGTGTACTCGTTCCAGGAGCTGGGCAGCCTCGTCGAGCTGCGGCCCATCGGCCGCGTGAGCGGCTGACGGCGCAGCAGGCCCGGGCATGTCGCGCACCGAAAGCCGCCGGCCCCTGCGCGTGCTGAGCGCGGAGGAGATCGCGCAGCTCCAGCAGCAGCAACAGCAGGGCCCGCGCAACGCGGCGCAGGTGGCTGCCGCGCAGTCGGCCGACCGGTTCCGCCGTACGCTGGCCGGGCCGGCGCGGCGGGCCGAGCCGGTGGCGCTCGCGCCGCCGTCTTCGGCCCCTGCCCCTGGGCCCGCACCTGCGTCCGCGCCGGCGATGCCGGCGGCCGCCTCGCAACTGCTTCCCCGGCTGGTCGAGGAGGCGCAGGCGTGCGACGACGAGCCCGCGCCCGTCGAGCCGCTCGCCGCGGCGGCCATCGAGCCGCACCAGCTGGCCGCCGCGCAGGAGCCGCCCGATGACGGTCCGTCCGCCGGCATGGACGCCGATGGCCCGGCGGCCGTGAGCCTCGAGCAGGACCCCTGGCCGCAGGAGATGGCGCAGACCATCGCGAACCTGTGCGCGCGCGCCGCGCCATCGTTCGTGAACTGGACCGTCACGCTGCCGATGGACCCGCAGGTGCTGCCCGAGACCGACCTGCGGCTGAGCCTTTCGCAGCACTGGCTCTCGCTTCGCTTCATCACCCAGTCGCCGCAGTCGCACCACCTAGTCTGCCGGTATCGGCAAGGACTGCTCGAACAGCTCGAGCGCCTGCCCAACCTGCCCCACGGCATAGACATCGAGGTCACATGAAGGTCGAGCCCGCGCCCAATGCTCCACGCCCCGTGCAGGTCGAGAGCATTGCGCGCCGGCTGCCCTCGCTGCTGCCGTCGGCCGCACGCGCGGCCCGCGTCGGCTTCGACCGCCGCTTCCAGGTCTGGCTGTCGCAGGTGGCCGGCGTGGAGGGCGTGCAGGTGTACCCGCGGCGCCCGCCCACCGACCTGCTGTCGCTGGACATCCGCTGCGCCCACGGCAGCGCCGACGTGGCGCTGGACCCGGCGCAATGGCCGGCGCTGCAGATGGCCGCGAGCCTGTCCGATGCCGGCCTCGCACGTGAAGTGACCGATGCGCTGCTGGCGCCTTTCGCGCAGCTGCTCGCGCCGCTGCTGCCGGGCGCGCAGGTGCGCGCGGTGCGGCGCTATCCGCCGCAGGCGGTGGCCGCCTGTGCCTTGCCCTGCGTGGCGCAGGGGCAGGCAGAGGTGTCGCTGGTGCGGCTGGACAGCCCGCTCGCGGCCCACTTCGACGCGGTGCTGCGCGACGACGTGGCGCCCGACCTGCGGCGCGTCGCCGCGCTGCGGGTGCCGATGCGCATCACGCTTTTCGAGCGGCTCATCCGCCGGCAGCGGCTGCACGACCTGTGCGCAGGCGACGTGGTGCTGTGCGGGGCGGCGCGCCGCAGCGGCTCGCGATGGCGAGCCACCTTGAAGTTCGGACTGGGAATCACGATGCAAGCACATGCGGATCTCGACATCGATCAATCACGCGCCCATCTGGCGGCGCCCCCTGGCCTCGTCGACGAAGGAGCCGCGCAGGCCGCCGTGGACCTGTCCCGCGCGCCTGCCGGCATCGAGGACCTGCAGGTCCCGGTGGCCTTCGAGATCGACAGCGCGCGCGTGGGCCTGGGTGAGCTGGCCAGCCTGGGCGAAGGCTCGGTGATCGAGCTCGACGTGGCCTTGCTGGAGGCTTCGGTGCGGCTGGTGTGCCACGGGCAGACGCTGGGCGTCGGCCAGCTGGTGGCCATCGGCGACCAGTTGGGCGTGCGCATCGTGAGGATGGGTGCCGCGTCATGATGCCGCTGCCCAGCGCCGATCCGGTCTCGCTGTTCCTGGTGCTGGCCGCGATGGCGGTGCTGCCCTTCGCGGCCATGGTGGTCACGTCGTACACCAAGATCGCCGTGGTGCTGGGCCTGCTGCGCAACGCCATCGGCGTGCAGCAGGTGCCGCCCAACATGGTGCTCAACGGCGTGGCGATGATCGTCTCTTGCTACGTGATGGCGCCGGTGCTGATGGAGGCTTCCGAGCACATGCGCATCTCGTCGCCCACCGGCGTGCAGTCGAACGCGCAGCAGATCCTGGGTGCGGCCGACGCCGCGCGCGAGCCGTTCCGCCGCTTTCTCGACAAGCACGCCGATGCGGCCGAGAAGGCGTTCTTCCTGAAGTCGGCCGCGGCCATCTGGCCGCCCGAGCGCGCCGCGCAGCTCAAGAAGGACGACCTGCTCGTGCTGGCGCCGGCCTTCCTGCTCACCGAGCTGACCGCCGCATTCCGCATCGGATTCCTGCTCTACCTCGCCTTCATCGTGATCGACCTGGTGATCGCCAACGTGCTGCTCGCCATGGGGCTGTCGCAGGTCACTCCCACCAACGTGGCCATTCCGTTCAAGCTGCTGCTGTTCGTGGTGCTCGACGGGTGGTCCAAGCTGATCCACGGGCTCGTGCTCACCTACCGCTGATACGCCATGCACTACGAAAACGTCATCCGCCTCACTTCCGAAGCGCTCATGATGTGCCTGCTGCTGTCGCTGCCGGCGGTGGCCGTGTCGGCCATCGTGGGCCTGCTGATCTCGTTCGTGCAGGCGGTCACGTCGCTGCAGGACTCCAGCATCTCGCAGGGCATCAAGCTGCTGGCCGTCACCGTGGTGGTGGCGATCTGCGCACCGTGGGCCGGCTCGACGCTGCTGCGCTTCTCCGAGAACCTGCTGGCGGCGATGTTCCTGTGAGCACGACACCGGTCCGCCATGCGCAGGCGGCTGCCCAGGCGGCCGCTGCCCAGGCTGCCGCTGAAGCGCGGCGGCCGGAGGCACGCACCCAGCATGCCCACCACGGCGCAGGCCAGCGCGGGCAGTTCGGCAGCTATGTGTTCCGCCTGGGCCGTGCGCCCGCGCCGCCGCCGCCGCGCCGTCCGGTGCCGCTGCGCCGCAGGCCGCCGCATCCGCCCGGGGTGGACCATGACCCCGAACACGGCGTTGCGCTCAACATGCCGCTGCTGGGGCAGTCCTCGGCCATCGACGACGACGAACGTGCCGCGGCCATGGACTTCGACGCGATGGGCACGCATGACCAACCGGACGAAGGCATGCACGAGCACGAGTCGCGGCAGCGGCAGCAGCATGCGATGCAATGGCGCCTGGGCGCCCGGGCGCAGCCCGATGCCGGTGCTCGCGCCCTGCTCCCGGCGCTGCAGGCCGCCTGCGGCGCGGATGCGCAGGCGCTCTGGGCGCCGCCGGCCCCAACCGCTCCGGTGCGAGCCGGCGAGCTGGCTCGCGCCCTGGTCGGCGCGCTGCTGGCCACCAACATGCCGGGTGCCGCCAGCCTGCAGATGGCCGCGGTGCGCGCCTACCTGGTGAAGGGCCAGGAGTCGGGCGGGGAGGGGGGAGCGCTCGCAACGCTCGAGCGGGTGAAGCAGGTGCTGCTCGAAGGCCGGCCCGCCGGTGCGAAGCCGCAGGGCCTGGCCCTGCCCGACGAGGCCCAGCAGAACCGCAACCTGCTGCTGCCGCTGAAACTGCTCAATGCCGATCGGCCGCGCACCGCGGAACAGGCCCAGCAGGCCTGCAGCCGCATCGAGCTGTCGTGCCGGACGCTCCTGATGAGCGGCATGGCCGCCCCGTCAGCATGAGCTTCGAACGCTACCAGTCGCTGGTGCGCGACCTGTGCCGGGTCATCGACCTGCCCGACGCCGAGGCGGTGCTCAAGCGCGGGACCATCGAAGTCGAAGGCTTCGAGGTGCATCTCGCGAACTTCGCGAACGACCCGGGCGCGATGTACCTCAACTTCCACTACGGCATCGTCACGGCGGGGCGCACGATGCGCATCTTCCGCCTGCTGCTGGAAGCGAACCTGAGCGTGTATGCGCAGGACCAGGCGCAGCTCGGGCTCAACGCCGACACCGGCGGCATCGTGCTCATCGTTCGCGTGCCGATGGGCGACTCGATCGACGGCCCCTGGCTCGCCGAAACGATGACGCACTACGCGGAGCACGGCCGCTACTGGCGCGACAACATCGCGAACTCCACCGACGAAATGTTCATCGGAATCTGTGCGGGAGACTACTTCTGGATCCGTGCGTGAAAGCGCCGCGTGGAATGACGTGACGCCTTCACAGCTCGCCCCACAGGCCCGTGCCGGTGCCTTGCCGTGCCGGCGGCAGCTCCGGCAGCAGCCCCATGGGGCGGGAGTCGATGCCGAAATCGGTGGCCGGCCCGGGCGAACGGCCATGCGTCATGAGGTCGAGGCGGTAGCCGATGCTGTAGATGGCATGGATGCGGATCATGGAATCCATGCCGTTGGTGCAAAGCTTGCGGCGCAGCCGGTAGATGTGCTGCTCGAGCGTGCGCTTGCACACGTCGGTCGAGCGGCCCCACACCCGCGCGGCCAGGCTCGATGCGCTGACCACGCGGCCCGCGCTCGAGAACAGCACCCAGGCCAGCGCGAACTCCCGTGCGGTGAGGTTGATCTCCACACCGTCGCGGAACACCGCAGAGCTGGCCGCGTGCAACGCATACGGGCCCACTTCCATGTATTGGCTGGCCGGTGCGGCGGACCTGCCCACGCGAGCACGCAGGCGGGCCAGCAGCTGGTCGATCGAGCCGGTGTATTCGGCATAGTCGGTGGCGCCATGCGCCAGCGCCTCGGCCATGCCGAGCCCGCTGCCGCCGCCCACCACGATCACCGGCACCACGCCGGCCATGCGCATCTGCAGCATGGCCAGCCAGTCGATCAGCTGGGTGTCGGCGTCTTCCAGCAGCACGGCCTGCACATCGCCGCGCTTGAGCGTGTGCAGCAGGCCGCCGACCGACTGCATCACCGCGAGTTCCACGCCATGAGCCTCCAGCTCCCTGGCCACGGCCGCCTGCTTGATCTTGTTGACGAACAGCGCAACGAGTTTCACTTCGGACCTCCAGATACGGGAACGATTTCGGACGAAATGTCTGCTTCCATCTGGGATGTGCAACTCGCGCGGGAAAGTGACAGTGGCCGCGAAAGAAAAGTGCGAATAGCGAAGCGGCGCGCGACCGATGACGGAGTTCTGACGGTAACCATGATGACGTTCCCGCATGTGAAAAACTGCCCGCACATCCGTGCCACCCCGCATGCGAACGGCGAGGCTTTCGTCACAATGCCGCAGGTCGCCTCCTGGGGAGGCTGTACCCCTTCCCCTGCCACCCAGTCCCATGCGAGGCCGTCTTCAAAGCATCTTCCGCGAGCACTACGTCTGGCTGAGAGACCAGATGCGGCGTCACGCCGGCTCGCACCATGGCGCCGAAGACGTGGCCAGCGAGGCTTTCGTGCACCTGGCGCAGCACCGCGACCTCGAGCAGGTGCGCGAGCCGCGCGCATTGCTCACGACGATCGCCAAGCGCGTCCTGTTCGAAACCTGGCGACGGCGCGACCTGGAGCAGGCCTATCTCGAAACGCTTGCCCTGGCACCGCAGCCGACCTACCCTTCGCCGGAGGAGCGCGCGCTGGTGCTCGAGGCGCTGCTGGCGGTGGACGCGGCGCTCGATGCGCTGCCCGAGAAGGTGCGGCGCGCCTTCCTGTACAGCCAGCTCGATGCGATGACCTATGCCGAGATCGGCAAGGAACTGGGCGTCTCGGCCAGCATGGTGCGGCAATACATGACCCGGGCATTGACGGCCGTCGCGACGGCCACGCTCTGAACATCTCAACCGCTCAAGGCACAAGGAGTATCTGCCGTGGGTAGCGTCCTCGATCCCAACCTCGCGAAGGCCATCGAATGGATGGTGCTGCTGCGCTCCGGCGAGGCCAGCGCCGCCGACCAGGCCGCCTTCGAAGCCTGGCGCGCCAGCGACCCGCGGCATGACGAGGCCAGCCGCCGGATGGCCAGCCTGCTGGCGCCGGTCCGGCAGCTCAAGCAGAGCGGCGTGTCGTCCAAGGTGATGGGCCGGGCGGTGTCGAGGGCCAGCCGTCGCGCGGCACTGCGTTCCGCTTTCATGGTCGCAGGCGTGAGCGCCACCGCCGGCCTGCTGGGCTGGCAGGTCGTGCGCCGGTCCGACTTCACCGCCGACGAAAGCACCGGCATCGCCCAGCGTCGCGAGTCGCCGCTGCCGCAAGGCGGCTCGCTCGTGCTCGATGCGCGCACGGCCGTGGACTTCTCGGCCGATGCAGGCGCGGGGAGCATCGTGACCCTGCGTCGCGGCCGCATGCTGGCCGACACGACCCTCCAGGCGGCAGCGCTGGTGGTGCGCACGCCCGAGGGGTCGCTCCAGGCCAGTGGCGCGCGCTTCGTCGCGCAGGCGCTCGAAGCGCGGACGAAGCTGACCGTCATCGGCGGGCAGGTGACCGCGTCGCTGGCCTCAGGCGACCGCGTGCAGGTGGCGACCGGTCAGCAACTGCTGCTCCATGCCGGCACACGGCCCGAGATCCTGCCGGCGCGCGGCACCGAAGATCTCTGGACGCGCGGCATCGTGGTCATGAACAACGAGCCGCTGGGCGAGCTGGTGGCCGTGCTGCAGAACTACCGCCCCGGGCTGCTGCGCGTGGACGACGAGGCGGCACGCATCAAGGTCAGCGGCGTGTTCTCGCTCGACGACACCGACAGCACGCTGCGCGCCCTGGCGCGCACGCAGCCCGTGCGCATCAGCGAGCGTACGAAGTACTGGGTCACCATCTCGGCGGCCTGAGCGGCGCCGGCCGCGCTACCCCCTGTAGCCCAGCCTCAGCCCGACGCTGCGCTCGCTGCTCACCGGCACGAGGTTGGTGTCGAGGGTGGGGCTGTAGAGCCGCCTGCCGAACACGTTGTGCACCGTCACGCCGAACGACCAATGTCTGTCGCGGCGTGTCCAGGAAAGGTCCAGCCGCGCGCCGCCCGGGACCCGCAAGCCCGGCGAAGCACCGTCGGGGTCGGGCGCCATGATCCAGCTGTCCGATTGCGCACGCAATGCCAGCCCCAGGCTCATGCCGTCGGCCAGGCTCGCCGGCAGGCGGTAGTCGGCCAGCAGATGCATCGAGCGCTGCGGCACCGCCAGGATGGGGAACCGGTAGGTCTGGTTGGAGGCGCTGACCTGCAGCTGCTGCGTGCGCATCAGGTTCACGCCGATGGAGATGTCCAGCGCCGCGCCGGCACGCCCGGCGAGTTCGAGCTCGATGCCGGTGGAGGTTTTGCCGTGCACCAGGCGGGGATGCGCCTCGTTGTCCTCATCGACCGTGAAGTACAGGGCGTTGTGCTGCCTCAGCCGATAGGCCTCCAGCGTGAACGCCAGGGCGTCGCCCAGGTCGATCTTCGCGCCCACCTGTTGCTGTTGCGACTTGCCGGGAGGCACCGCGAAGTTTTCGACGTCCTGCCCGGCGTAGAGGCTGGCTTCGATGGCCGCCTGCGCTCCTGCATACACCGTCACGTCCGGCAGCAGCCGGTAGCTGGCGCCTGCGTCCCAGCTGCGCCCGGCCAGCTTGCGCTCGTCCGGCAGGCCGAACTGCGTGTCCCGGTAGCGTGAGCGCCGCAGCGCCAGGCGAACGGTCGCGTCACCGAAGCGCAGCTGGTCCTGCAGCATCACGCCCCGCTCGGACCTGAAGATCTCTCCGAGGTCCATCAGTTCGAGGGAGCCGTCGTCCGGCGCGTCCGCGAGCGCCGTTTGCCCCGGCGCAAAGGTTGCGGAGTCCACGTACCAGATCGCGTTCGTGTAGCGCAGCGACTCGCGGCGATGCTGCAGGTCGGTCGCCAGCAGCAGCTTGTGCTTGACGGGGCCGGTCTGCAGGTCGCCGAGCAGGCTCCAGCGCCAGGACTTCGACCGTGCCTTGACTGCCATGCGCTCCATCTGCACCGACTGGACTTCGCTCGTGTACAGGTAGGTGCTCATGTCGAACCCCGCGCGTTCCCAGCGTGTCCGCGCACGCATCTGCCACCGGTCCGACAGGCGCCATTGCACGTCCAGCTCGGCATCGTCCACGCGTGACCTGCGGCCGTCGTCGCGGGACAGCAGCGCCCTTTCCTCCGGCGAGATCTCGTAGGTGGAGGTGTCCTGGTCGACGTGCGTCCTGGCCGATCCGGGGGGCGGGTCGCGCCGCCGCTCGTGCTGCACGGTCAGCGTGGCCGAGTAGCCGGCCGTGCGGTGGCTCATGCTGCCCAGCATGCCCTCGGCATGGAGCGGCTCGACGCCATCGGCGCGGGCGCCGTCTCGGCCGCGCGAGCCGTAACCGACCAGCCGCCACAGCGCTTCTCCTTCGCCGCCGCCCACGTCGGCATTCGCGTGCAGCGTGCCGCCGTCGCGGGAATCGACCAGCAGCGCCGCGCTCGGCTCCTGGCGCGCATAGGGTCGCTTGCGAACGATGTTGATGACCCCGCCGCGGCCGTCTTCTCCGGTGACGCCGCCGACCGCGCCGCTGGGTCCCTTGAGCACTTCGATGCGCTCGATGGCTGCGCTTTCCACGGGCACGGCACTGCGATACGAGCTCAGGCCCGACAGCAGGAGCGGCGCCGGGAAGCCGCGGACCCTGATCGCCGACTCGAACCCCCACGTACCGCCGCCGAACGAACTGACACCCGTCGCGTAGCCGAGCGCTTCGATCTGCGTGCGCGCCTGCGACGCGGCCAGCATGTCCTGCGTGATCACCGACACAGCCTGCGGCACGCGTGACAGCGGCATGTCGTGCAGCGTGGCCACGTCGCTCACGGACGGCATGAAACCGTTTTCATCACCATCGGAATCAAAGGTGGCCTTGGCATGCAAGGTCACCTTCTGCAGTTCGACCGTGCGCGGCGCGCCGGCGTCCTGAAGACCCGCGGGTTCAGCCTGGACCGGCAAAGGCGCCGTGTGCGGCGCCTCGGTAGCCGCCGCCTTGGCATCGGTCACCCGTTTGACGGTGACGATCCCCTCGGGCGCAATGTCGGCCGCGAGGTCGCTGCTGCGAAGCGTTGCGGCCAGCGCCTGGCCGAGCGTATAGCGCCCGCGCAGCGCCGCGGTGCGGCAGCCTTCCACGAGGTCGGGCTGGAAGGAGATGATCACGCCGTAGCGCTGGCCGATCTCGAGCAGCGCGCTCGCCACCGGGCCGCTGCCGACCTCGAGGTCCAGCGCCTGCGCCGGCTGCGCGGCCGACGCCCTGGCATGGATCGCCTGCACCAGCAGCGACATCAGGGCGACTCGCGCGACCAGGCCGATCGACCAGCTGATGCGGCGTCTCCTCAAGCGTTGTGTCTCCACGGCCTTCCTCTACATCGATGGCGGTTGCTGGATGGCCGGCAATGTTGCGGCGGCTTGGCGCGGCAAGCTTGCTGTTTCTCCGACGAATTCATGACGGTCCGATGCGGGGCACCCCTGCCGACCGTTCGCGGCCGTGGCCGCGGCTTCGCCCGCGGGCGAGCGGGGCGGCTCGTTCTTGTTCACGATGGCCTGCATGAGCCTGCACCTCGTGCGGGCGCGACTTCTCGACGCGACATGGTGGACAAGCAGACAAACGGCTCGGCAGCGGTGGTGACCAGGGCGCTCCTGGTCACGCGCGAGGTCGCGCCGGGCGAAATCGACTGGGCGGACGTCGCGACGTCTGCCGAAGAAGGCCTGCGGCTGTGGCGCGGGCGGCGGCACACGCGGGTCGTCGCCGACTTCGCGCCGTTGCCCTGCGGAACCACCGGCACACAGCTGGCGCGGCAGTTGCGGTCCGAGGATCCGCAGGTGCTGCTGTTCCTGCTGTCGAGCCACGTGCACCCCACGCAGGCCCTGTGGGCGCGTCGAAACGGGGCCTTCGCCGTGGTGCCGCGTTCGCGCGAGTCCATCGCCGCCTGCCTGTCGGGCTGGACGCTGCAGGCCTGCACCAGCCGCCGCGCCAACGACCGGCCGCTCGACGAGGCGATGCAGGCGGCTCGCCGCAGCCTGGTTTCCGCGTTGTTGTCAGTGGGGCGCATGAACCCGCAGACCTTGTCCGTGGTGGAGAACGCGCTGATCGCGTTGCAGGGCGGTGGCTGGCGAGGGCTGCGCGAAGCCCCGAGCGGGCTGGCGCAGACCATTGCAAGGCGCATGCTGCCGCGGGACTTGCGTTCGAGCCTGCTGCCGTGGGTCGCCGCGGTCGAGAGCACGGCCGCCAACCCGCCGTTGCATTGACGGCAGGGTGTGAACGCTGCGGCCGTCAGTGCACGAAGCGGCCGCCGGTGCCGATCATCGTCATCTCGACGAAATGCGAGCCGGTGCGGCTGTCCGGCGAGAACGAGATGCGCGGGCCGCCGGCGTCCCAGTTCGACAGGGTCTCCAGCGCCGTGATCAGCTTGGCGCGGGTGAGGTCGGGTCCGGCGCGGCGCAGCCCTTCGACCAGCGTCTTGGCGGCGAGATAGCCTTCCATGGAGCCGAAGCTCAGGCGCACTTCACCGGCTTTCTGCATGGCCTTGCCGTACTCGCGCTGCAGCGGCGTGGACTCGCCCCAGGGGAAGGGCACGATCTCCGAGACGATGACGCCCACGCCGGCATGGCCCAGCGCGTCGGCCAGCGCATTGCCGCCCACGTACGACATGCTGACGAACTGACCGCCATAGCCCGCATGGCGCATCTCCTTGATGAGGGCGGCCGCCGAGCCGTAGGTGCTGACCAGCACCACCGCGCCGGGCTTGGCCGCCAGCAGGCTCTTGGCCGAGGCTGCCACTTCCGTGCTGTGGCGCTCCTCCGACGCGGAGGCGTGCACCTTGCTGCCGCGCTTGGTCAGTGCCTTGGTCATGGCGTCCAGGCCGGCTTCGCCGTAGGCATCGTGCTGGTAGAAGACCGCGATGTTCTTGATGCCGGTGACGGTGAGCTGGTCGACGATGTAGTCCGCCTCGTCCTGGTAGCTGGCGCGCACGTTGAACACGTTGCGATTCAGCGGGCGGCGAAACACCTCGGCTCCAGATGCCGGTGCGAAGAACGGCACGTGCGCGGCGTTGACCAGGGGCAGGGCGGCCATCGAGGTCGTCGTGCCGACGTAGCCGAACAGCGCGACGACGCGGCCGTCCTCCAGGAACTCGGTGGTGTTCTTGACGGTCTGTCGGGGGTCGTAGCTGTCGTCCTTGGCGCGCAGCTCGATCTTGCGGCCGTTCACGCCGCCGTTGTCGTTCACCGACTGGAAGTACACGCGCGCGCCGCGGTTGAAGTCCATGCCCAGCTGGGCGGAGGGGCCGGAGAACGGCGCCGACTGGCCGATCACGATGGTGTCGCCAGAGACCTTGTCCTTGGCCGTCGCGGCGGGTGGGGCGGCCGCAAGAAGGGCTGCGAGGAAGAATGACGATAGAAGCTGCTGGCGCATGGTGTATCTCGTTTCGTGGAGCCGGCCGTCCTGCTCCGCAAGATCGGCTTGACCATGATCAAAGATGCCGCCGCGGCCCGCATGACCAACGTTTGACGAACTTATGTCGGCGCCGAGGCGCCGCCGGAAAGCGTGCCTTTTTCGACAGGCACGCGACGTTCGCAACGGCATGCCTGCGTTCGCATGTCCGCCGCCGGCCGGCGAAGCCGCGGTCCATGCTGGCCGCTGCCGGTGAATCCACCGGCGCAGCAGCAGGAACCACCATGAGTACCCCCAAGGGCTGGCGCACGCTCGTCAAGCTGAAGGAGCGCCGCCTCGGCCAGCTCGACGAGGCGCTCAACGCATGCCGCCAGCAGCTGCGTGAACAAGTCGACAACCTGTCGAGGGTGAGCGAAGACGAAGCCCGCTGCCGGGCCGAGGAAGAGGCGCAGCGCGACAAGCTGATCGGCATGGCCTCGGCGACCCAGGGGTTCCGCGCCAGCGACGTGGTGACGCTGCAGCACCTGCTGGCCGACGCCGAGCAGCTGACCGTGGCCGCGACCCGCCGGGTGCGGCAGGCCGAGCAGCAGGTCGAGGCGGCGCGCCAGCAGCTGAAGGCCGCGCAGGCGGCGCGCCAGCGCGGCGAACGCCAGCTCGACAGTTGCAGGCAGCGGCTCGAAGCCGCACTGCAGGCCATCCAGCTGGAGCAGGACGACCAGCAGGACGAAGAGGCCGAAGAGGCCTCGGTGGCGCGCCTGCTGGCTGCGCAGCGCGCTGCCGCCGCACACGCCGAGGCGGCTTGACATGGCGGTCGCAGGCGATCCGCTGGCCGGCACCGAAGCGCTGATCCACCTCGGCGAATCGGCCAAGAGCCTGCTCACGCTGCTGGCTTTGTGCAGCCTGCGCGGCTACGTGGCGATGCTGGTGCTGCCGGTCACCAACGACCAGCTGCTGCAGGGCGTGGTGCGCAACGGCATCGCGCTCACCATCGGCATCTTCATCGCGGCGGGGCAGCCGCTGCACGTGGTGGACAACGTGCCCACCATCACGCTGCTGGCCATGATCGCCAAGGAAGGCCTCATCGGCCTGCTGCTGGGCTATGCGATCTCCACCGTCTTCTGGATCGCCGAAGGCGTGGGCGTGATGATCGACAACCAGGCCGGCTACAACAACGTGCAGCAGACCAACCCGCTCTCCGGCGAGCAGAGCACGCCGGTGGGCAACCTGCTGTCGCAGCTGGCGATCTGCGGCTTCTACCTGCTGGGCGGCATGATCGTCCTGGTGGGCCTGCTGTTCGAGTCGTACCACTGGTGGCCGCTGGACAAGCTGATGCCCGAGTGGTCGCAGCTGCTCGAACGCTTCCTGCAGGTGCAGGTGTCCAACTACATGCAGGCGGTGGTCAAGATCTCGAGCGCCGTCGTGATGGTGCTGCTGCTCATCGACGTGGGCATCGGTCTCATCGCCAAGACGGCCGACAAGCTGGAGCCCAACAACCTCGGGCAGCCCATCAAGGGCGCGGTCGCCCTGCTCATGCTGGTGATGCTGGTGGCCGTGTTCTTCGAACAGGTGAAGCCGCAGCTCGCGCTGCAGTCGATGGCGCGCGACCTCACCGTGTGGCTGCAGCCGCCCTCGCGTTGAGCTTCGCCGTGCAGTCGAGCGCTGCGCATTCCACTACAGCACGCAGCAATTCGTTTCATACGCTTGCAATCGTCCGCAAAGGAGGCCTATTGATGGAACAAGCCACCGCCGCAGTCGCAAGCAAGCGAGTTGCTCCTGCTGCGTTGCCGCCGCTGACCACGGCGCAGATCGACTTTCTCTCGCAGCTGGCCATGCACCTGGGCCTGTCGCCCGCACAGGGTGCCGGGCTCGTTGCCCCGCGCCTGATCACCGGACCGGCCGGGCTCATGTGCCGCCTGCAGCTGATGGACGGCAAGCCGGCGGTGCGCACTGAAACGCTGCTGCCGCTGTCGAGCGCCGAGGTGATGGGCGCCGAGGTGCAACGGGTGCTCAGCGTGCAGTCGCTGGTGCTCGCCGAACTCGGCTGGTACCTGGGCACCTCCCCGGAAGGGCTGCTGCAGATCGAGTCGGTCGCATGGATCGACGACGCGCGCGATGCCGTCACGGCGCTGGACCTCGCCGGCGGCGTCGGCATGGTCATGCTGCAGGCGCTGCTGCACGGCGAGGCCGCCACGGGCGGCACGCAGGCTGTCCTCCACTGAGGTACGCGCATGGTTTCGCTTGCGCTCATGGCACTTCGCATGCGGGCACTTGCCACCCCGCACATGGCTTGATGCTCCGATGCATCAGCGTTACTGGACGAAACGGAGACGAACGAGATGCCACCTGTCGCTCAATCGAACACCGAGCGTGGCGCCTTGCTGCTGAAGCCGCACACCATGCTGCACCCCCCGGTCGTGCGGGGCGAAGAAGGCCTGCCCAGCGAGAGCGTGAGAGAGCTCAACGCCGGCATGGGCACCATCTGGAAGGCCGCCAGCGGCGTGCTCGACTGCAGCGACTCGCTGCTCACGATGCGCTACTTCAGCATCCAGGCACTGCAGCTGCGCCTGGGCCAGCTCATGCAGGGCCGGGGCGTGCTGCACAGCCCCGACATCAACCTCTTCCTGAAGGGCCGGTTCGACCATGTGTATGTCGACACGGCCGACTACCACCGGCTCGCCAGCGGCGCCGCGCAGGTGCTGGGTGATCCGCTCGGGCAGCCGCTGTACTTCGACGTGCCCGGCCAGCGCCTCGTGATCGACACCTCGCGCTGCTTCATGGCGGAGTCGTCGCAGGCCACGCCGGCCGCAGTGCGCGGCGTGGTCGTGATGACCGAGTCGCCGCGCTTCAGGGAGTTCGTCGAGCGCAACCGCTGCGGACTCGGGGCCGACGCCTCGGGCGCGCAGGTCGTGCTGGCCGGCAACACCTTGCGGGACTGCGCGCGCTGCGTCACCCGCTACGTGCTCAAGGAACCCGCGCTCCAGCTCACGCCTTCGGCGGAGCGGCTGGCGCGCGACGTTGGTGCCCGGGTCGTGGCCCGTGCGCTGCTTGCCGGCTCTGCCGGCGAGATGCAGGCCACCGTGGCTGCGTTCGCAGCGCGGTGGAAACAGGGGCTGCCGGCCACGTCGCAAGGCTGAACCACCACCTCAACCGTATCGAGCGCACACCCTTCCAAGGGAGCCTTCACCGACTGCGCAGCAGTCTTCACCAGGAGTCATCCATGAGCATCAACAACGTCAACTCGAGTCCCAAGCTCGACGCGCTGATCAACCAGAACATCGAGGCCTTCGCGAAGACAGGCACGCCGCAAGGCCCCAGTCAGGCGCCCGCGGGCGGAGCGCCGGATGGCGTGACGCTGAGGCAATCTGGATCCAACGACATGGCGCCGCAGCAGCGCGGCAATCTGGGCGCGCTGGCGCAGCTGCTCCCCTACAACGGGGTGCCTCCCAGCGGCGGCGGTGGTGGCGGTGGCGGTGGCGGTGGCGGCCCGACCGGCCCCGGCGGCCCCGATGGTTCCGGCAGCAACCTCAGCACGATGTTTCAGAACATGGCCAGCAAGACCGACCAGACCAAGGACCTGGGAGGCTCCACCATGGAAAAGCAAATGCAGACGCTGTTCGATCAGAGCCAGAAGCAGATGGAGTTCACGCTGGTCAGCTCCGCGATCCAGGGGGTGAAGGACATGAACACCGCCGTGGCCAAGTCCATCAAGGGTGTCGGCAGCGGTGTCAAGGACATGATCAACTGACGCTTGCGCAGCCCGCTGCCTCACACAAGGCCCGCTCCGTCGTTCGACGGGCGGGCCTTGTCGTTTTGTCCTCCGGGTTGACCCCCACTTTTGTGAAAGTCATGAGCAACGAAGAGAGGATTCGTGAGGATTTCGTAGAGCGGTTGTGATTCCTCACGAGCGGGGCAAACCTAGCATGAGCTCCATCGAACAACGCCCTCTGCGGGCACCCCCGGAGATACCATGCTTTCGCTTGCACTGACATCACTGAGAGCCGCCTCGCTGCACCGCGACATCGCCGGGCTGGTTCTGGAAGGCGACCTGCCCGGCGCGCTGCGCCTGGGGGGTGAACGCATCGAGCGCCTGCCGGCCTCGGCAGATGCCGCGCCCCAGCGCGCCGCGCTGGGCCAGCTGCTCGGCCGCGTGATGCTCGCCTGCGGCAAGGAAGAAGAAGCCGAAGAGCTGTTCCAGCGCCAGCTCAAGAGCTATGAAGGCATCTCGCGCCACATGGTGCGCTGGTACGGCTCGATGGACCAGGCCGCCATGCTGCTCCACCTGAACCGCCCGGGCCGGGCCCTCGAATGCAGCGGTGCCGTGGCCGACGATGCACGTGCACCGGTGGAAGCGCGCATCGAGGCCATGGCCTGCGCGGCCGTCGCGATGCACCGCGCCGGCGACTGCCGCAGTGCGCTGAAGTCCATCGATGTGGCGCGCACGCTGGCGGCCACGCTGGCCGACGAGCGCTTCGCGCAGCTGGTGGAATGCCTGGCGCTGGAGCTTTCGGTGCTGCACCGCGAGCGTGCCGGCGAAGCGCTGGACGACCATGCGCTGGGCGTCGTCTTCAAGGAAGGTGCATCGGAGCTGCTCGACAACGCGCTGCTGCACCAGCAGCTCGGTGCCGCCGCGCAGGCGGTGCAGGCATGGTCGCCGCTGGTGGCCGTGCGCATGCGCTTCCTGCAGCGCATGCTGGCCAAGGACTGCGTCGGCACCGAAGCCGCCGCGCAGGTCAGCGATGCCATCGCATGGCTGCGCGAGCGCCGCATGGCCGAGGCCGAAACCCAGGCGCGCATCGAAGGCGCCTTGATGCTGATCGGCCGCGGCGCGCCGCGTGCGGCCGCCGACCTGCTGGCGCCGCTGACCTTCAACGAGCAGCAGATGCGCCGCAGCCGCTACGCGCTCGAGCTGCAGTACTGCCTGGCCAAGCTGCACCAGCACCAGGGGCGCCACATCGACGCCTTGCGCATGTACCGCCATCACACGCAGCAGGCCGTGCAGGCGCTCCAGAGCTATGCCGCGGTCAGCCGCACGCCGGCCTTCCTGCAGCAGGCGCGGCAGGCCGATGCCGGGGATGCGGCCAAGATGCGCCTGCCGCTGCGCTACCGCCGCGCCTACCAGTACATGATGGAGCACCTCACCGACGAGAACCTCTCGGTGCGCCAGGTCGCCGCGCACATCGGCGTGACCGAGCGGGCGCTGCAGCTGGCCTTCCGCGCGCACCTGGGCGTCACGCCCGCCGAGCTGATCCGCACGCGCCGCGTGGAGAACATCCACCAGGAGCTGCAGGGGCAGGCCGGCGACGCCGGCGTGCTGGAGGTGGCCTCGCGCTGGGGCGTGAGGAACCGCTCGACGCTGGTCCACAACTACCGCTCGCGCTTTGACGAGACGCCGACGCAGACGCTGCGCGGTGCCGGCGATGGTGTGGAGATGCCGGGCGCCTGAAGGGGCCGGCGGGCGCGGGCCCTGCCGCGCAGGCTCGAGTGCCGGCGAGCCGGCCGGTCAGTGCACGATGCCGGCCTGCGGCCCGAACGTCATGTTCGGCACCGCGGACGCATCGACGGGCGTCATCGGCGACACCGCCGCCCGGGCCGCGGTGTCGCCGATGACGCTCCACTGCTGGTTGGGCGTGCCGTTGTACGTCCACTGGATGACGCGGCCGGTGGTGCTGTAGAGGTCCACGTCGAGCGCGTGGCCGCTGAACTTGGAGGTCACGTAGTAGTGGCCGCCGCCGGCGGCGTTCACCTGCCACCGTTGCCAGGTGCCACCGCTGCAGCCCCATTGCTGGATCGGCGTGCCCAGCGCAATCGAGGCGCCGGCCAGGTCCATGCAGAGGCCGCTGCCGACGTTCACGAACTGATAGTCGCCGTCGGCGCTCTTCAGGGCCTTCCACTGCTGGAACGCCGTGCTGCCGCAGGCTTGCGCGTTGAGCCTGGCGCCGCTGGCGGTGCTGAAGCCTTCAACGCCCAGGCAGCTGCCGTCACGCAAGGACTTGAAGGCGATGACCGAGCCGCTCGTCGGACCGCGGCCTGTGGCGACGACATTGGCCGAGGGTGACGTCCACAGCTGGTTGCCGGCGCCTGCCCACGACCACTGCACCACGCCGCCACCGGAGGCCTGCAGCACCAGCTTGTTGTACTTCGACGCGATCGCGAAGCGCCCTCCGCCCTGGTCGGACAGCGTCCATTTCTGATAGGTGCCGCCGCTGCAACCCCACTGCTGCAAGGCGGTGCCGACCGCGGTGGAGCCGCCGGTCACGTCGATGCACATGCCGCTGCCGACGTTGACGAGCTGGAAGTCGCCCGAAGCGTCCTTGACGAACTTCCAGCTCTGGTAGGCGCTGCCGTTGCAGGCCTGGCCTTGAAGAATGGCGCCGAACGCGCTGCCCGAGCCGTTGATGCCCAGGCACAGGCCGGCTGCGTCGACGATCGGAGACACCGGGTCGCTGTCGCTGCCTGCGGCCAGCGCCGGAGCGCCGGCCCACAGCGAACCCAGGCTGATGGCCGCGTGGGCGACCCGCTTCATCGGCTCGAGCATCCTCGTCCCCAGGTGAAAGAGTGGAGAGGGGCACTCTATGGACGCGGTGATCCCGAGTCTTCGCCAAAGGATGAGCTTCCCATCGCGAAAACATGCCCGAGGCCCGGGCGGGTGGTGCGCCCTCGCCGCGACGCTGCCGGCCGGTCGATCAGTTCGCCAGCTTGCCCACGCCTGCGTTGGCCCGTACCGTTTCGGGTACGTCCGCGGCGGAATAGGCCTTGACCAGGGAACCCGCGGCAACGAAGGGCTTCATCGCCGTGATGGCCGCCGTGTCCTGCACCATGGTGCCATTGCCGTCCTTGGGATCCGCAATGTTGCCGGAGCAGATGCGGCGGATGGCTCCGATGCAGGTGTTCCTGAGCGCGGTGGTCTGGGTGTACAGGCCAAAGAGCTGGGCTCCATGGTGGTCGATCCGGTCGACCGGGCGCGTGACCTTGCTGAAGTAGTTGCCTTCGGCGAAGACTCTCATGCCCTCCCCGCTGTACTGAAGCGCGGCACCGTTGCTGGTGGAATTCTCGAAGAAGTTGTTGACCATGTGGACCACCGAGGCGTGCTTGTCGGCGCTCAGCTTGGGCCAGCGACCGCCGATGTCGTGCAGCCAGTTGCCCACGAGCGTCACGCGGTCGGAGCCGGCGAGCAGCAGGCCCCAGTAGCTCTTGCCCGAGCAGTCCGGGGAGTACTCGTTGCGACCGTCGAACTCGTTGTTGGAGATCGTGATGTCGCTGGAGAGCGCCGCCTTGGCGCCGTTCGCCGTGCTGCTCGAGATCATCTGGCGGCCGATGCGGGCGAAGTGGTTGTGGTCGACCCACACCCCCTTGGCGTCGAAGAGCTTGATCGCGTCGCCGCCAAAGACCCGGCCCGGGTTGATGTCGGTGAAGGCCAGATTGCGGATGACGATGTTGCTCACGCCCCCCGTGAGGAGCAGGCCTCGGCCCTTGAGGCGCGCATTCGCGCCGATGCCGATGATCGTCTTGTTGGAACCCACCAGCAGCCCCGTGACGCCGGCCGGTCGGTAGCTGAACTTCTGCATCGTCTTGTTGGCGCAGTGAGCAGCCTGCAACTCGGCCCGGTATTTCGGATCGGTCGCGACAAGGATGGTCGCTTCCGGTTTTTGCGGGAGGGTGCAGCTGCTGGCGTTGGCGTAGCACCCGTCCGTCTCGGCTTCCGGCCCGCTCATGTCGATGACGCCCTCCACCTGGATGATGCGTCTTTCCTTGTCGAGGCAGTAGAGTCCGTTGGCCTTGTTGCACAACGCCTTCTCGAGGTCGGAAGGGGTCCTCACCGTCACGACGTTGTCCGGTGTGGCGCCGGCACCGCCCGTGACCCCGATGACGGTTTCTTCTTCGGAACTGCCGGCGCCGGTGTTGGACGTCCTGGCCTTCGGAACCTTCAGGGACACCTTGGCAGCAAAGCCGGTCACCCTCGACGAGACGGGCACCGGCTTGGCGCCCGCTTCATCCTTGCCGTCATCTGTCCAGGCCTCCTGCTCGGTCGTGCCGGCAGCCGGTGCCTCCCCCTGGGCTGCGACGGCATCCGGCTGTTCGGTTGCCGGTCTTGCCGCTTCCTCCGCACCGCCGCAGGCAGCCAGAAGCAGGCTCAGTACGGCAGAGGCAGCCCAGCCGGAACGAGCGGGCGCTGTTGGGTCCATGAGGTTTCCTTGAGACGTGGTTGGGGGCGGAAAGGTAACCGCCGCCGTGACGTCAGGTCATGACCAAGGCTCGTGGGGTTGGTTGCATTTATGACGAATGCATGTCCGAAGGACTGGGGGCTTGACTAGGGCCTGTTGTAGAGCTGCAGGATCTTTCGCACGTAGTCCTGCGTTTCGCGGTACGGCGGGATGCGGTTGCCGTGGCGCTTGACCGCGCCTTCGCCGGCGTTGTAGGCCGCGAGCATCAGCTCGACGCGGCCGTTGAACATCTCGTGCAGGTCGCGCAGGTAGCGCGTGCCGACGTCGATGTTGGTGGCCGGATCGAGCAGGTCGCGGGGGGTGCCCACGCCGTAGCGCGCGCCGGTGGCCGGCATGATCTGCATCAGCCCCAGCGCGCCCTTGGGCGAGCGGGCCTGCGTCTGGTAGGCCGACTCCACGTGCACGAGGGCGCCCACCAGCCGCGGGTCCAGCCCGTGCCGGCGGCTCGCCATCGTCACCATGCGCTGCAGGTGCGGCGCCCCCAGGTCCAGCGGGGCGGCGCGCAGCGTGAAGCTGGCGATGAAGGGCTCGGGCGCGTCCGGCAGGCCGGGCAGGCGGCCGTCGGCGCGCAGCGCCGGCGCGGCCGCTGCGGGCTCCTGCGTTTCGAAGGCGGTGCAGCGGCGCACGGCGCCGTTGAAGCGCGCCGACAGGTCCAGCATCGCCACGCGTTCGGTGCCGTCGAGCATCTCGCAGCGCCAGCGCACCGCGGCTTCGCCGCCGGTGGCGCTGAACAGGGCTGCCAGGCAGGCCGCCCGCCAGAGCGTGCGACGTCGCTCCATGGCCGGCGCCCGTTCAGTTCGTGGAAGCCCGCAGCTGCGCGAGCTCCTCGGCGGCGGCGGCGAGCAGGGCGGCCACTTCCTGCGAGTTGCTCTGGCTGGTGGCCAGCAGCGTCGAGAACTCGGTCAGCGCGTTCTGCAGGTCGAGGTCGGCTGCGCCGGTGGCAGCGCCCTGCGGCTGGGATGCGGGCGCGGCGGCCGTCGCGGCGGCGCCGCCGTACAGCAGCGTGTGCACGCGGTGCAGCTTCAGCGCGATGTTGCCCACGGCGCGCACGCCGGCCTCGTCCTGGCGTGCGTTGCCGATGACGCCGATCTCGGCCATCAGCGCATTGAAGTGCTCGACCTGCGTCTGCACGGTGGCCTGCACCGTCTGGAGCGAAGCGAAGAGGTCGGTGTAGCCGGCGATGGCGTTCACGGCGGATTGGGCTGCTTGCATGAATGGACTCCTGTTGGGTGGTGACCGCGGGGCGGCCGATCGGTGACTCGGTGCACACCGTCGCGCTGCATGGCGGCCTGTGCATGCGGCAGTGTTGGCAAGCCGGGGCCGCCTCGTGGTGCCGGCGGCGAAGCCGCGTCCTGCCATGCGAACCCGGCGCCGCGCTTCGCGGTGGCGGACCCCGCTTCGCCTGCATGCGTGGCGTCGCGGGCCCGCCTCCCTACGCTCCGGTGGTCTTCAATCCAAAGGAGCGGACCATGTCCTTGTCAGTCAATGGCGTGAGCCCGGTGAGCTTCGCGAGCCCGCCGCCGGCGCAGCCGGGCGGAGGCCTTTCGTTCGACCAGCTCATCAACCAGCTGGCGGGCAGCTTCGGCGTTTCGCCGCAGGAGCTGTTCAACATGATCACGTCGTACTCGAGCCAGCCGAGCGGCGGCGGAAGCCCCGTTCCAGGCGCGGGCGGGCCGGGCGGCGGCGCGAGCGACGCGGAGCTGCAGAAGGTGCTGGGCCAGTTCGCCGCCAACACGCTCAATGCCGGCCAGGGCATGGTGAAGGAGGCGATGGAGAAGTTCTTCGAGGAGGAAGAGCCCGACGAGGACGATCCGGACGCGGAGCCGCTGTGATGAAAGCCGCGTTCACCCAGCGCCGCCACCAGGTGGCCGCGGCCTGCGTGGCCTTCACCGCGGCCGCCTGGTGCGGCGCCGCCGGCGAGGCGCAGGCGCAGGCCGCGCAGGGCGGCACGGCGCCGTCGGCCGCTGCCCCGCATGCGGTGCGCGGCGGTACTGCCCGGCCCGGCCGCGGCGGCAGCGAGAAGCGCTTCGTCTATCGCGCCGAAGGCCGGCGCCTGGCCGACGTGCTGCAGGACTTCGCGGCCAGCCAGGGGCTGCCCGGCGTGGTGGGCGAGGGGGTCGAGGGCGTGGTCAACGCGAGCTTCGACACCACGCCCGAGAACTTCCTCGCCGCGATCTCGAAGGCCTACGGCGTCCTCTGGTACCACGACGGCACGGCGCTGTACTTCTACCCGGCCAAGGCGGTGCAGAGCCGCCTGTTCCGGCTCAAGGGCTACAGCCGCAAGGAGGTCATCGGCCTGCTGGAGTCGCTCAACCTCGGCGACAAGCGCTTTCCGCTGAAGTTCGACGAGGCGCAGCGAACGCTGCTGGTCTACGGGCCGCCGCGCCACGTCGAGCTGGTGGCGCAGGCGCTGGACACCCTGGACCAGGGCGCCAGCGAAGGCAACGAGCGCGTGGTGCGCGTGTTCCCGCTGCGCTTCGCGTCGGCCGGCGACCGCGGGCTGGGCGAGGTCAACGTGCCGGGCGTGGCGTCGATCCTGCGCGGCCTGTACTCGCGCACCGGCGCCGAGGCCGGCTCGGGCGAGTCGCAGGCCTCGCGGCCGGTGAGCCAGAAGATCAAGGCGATGCAGTCGCTGTACGGCAGCGGCAAGCTGATGCCGGACCTGCCCTCCGCGTCGCACGAAAGCCTGCCCGCGCCGGACAAGTCGGGCGCCGGCCAGAGCACGCGCACGCTGCGCAGCCCGGTCAACTTCGAGGAGGACCAGCCGGCCTTCGAGGCCGACGAGGGCACCAACTCGGTCATCGTGCAGGGCCGCGCCTACCGCATGCGCGAGTACGAGGCGCTGATCCGGCGGCTCGACCAGAAGCCGGTGCTGGTGGAGCTCGAGGCCATGATCATCGACGTGAGCGAGGACAACGTGCGCTCGCTCGGCATCGACTGGTCGGTGCAGGGCTCGCGCGGCCAGTTCTCGGTGAACTCGCCGGGCAACGCGCCGCCGCAGGTCGGCAGCGGCCAGGGCCTGCTGGGCAACGGCACCTACACCATCGGCACCCTGGTGGCCGACGCCGGGCGCCAGCTGCTCATGCGCATCAACGCCCTGCAGGGCGAAGGCAAGGCCCGCGTGGTCTCCAAGCCTTCCGTGCTGGGCGTGGCCAACCGGCCGGCGGTGATGAAGGAAAAGCGCGTCGCCACCATCCGGGTGGCCGGCAACCTCGATGCGAAGCTGTTCCAGATCGAGGCCGGAACGCTCCTGCAGGTCACGCCGCAGGTCGTCTCGGGCGAGGGCGGCAACCAGATCAAGATGTCGCTCTACATCGAGGACGGCAACTTCGAGGCCGGCTCGGTCGACCAGGTGCCGGTGCTCAAGAAGACCGAGATCCGCACCGAGGCGCACGTGAGGGAAGGCGAGAGCCTGCTCATCGGCGGCCTGATGGTCGAGGCCAACACCGACCAGGAGTCGGGCGTGCCGGTGCTGCGCAGCATCCCGCTGGTGGGCGGCCTGTTCCGATGGAGCGGCAACCGCGCCACGCGCACCGAGCGGCTGTTCCTCATCACGCCCAAGCTGGTGGGCACTGCCGCGACGCTGCCGGCGCCTTCGGCGCCCGCGATCGACATGCAGGGCGAGCCCGCTGCGCAACCGCTGGGCGCCGACGTGCGCACCACGCAGCGCGTCGCTCGCGGCAACAACCGCTGAAGGGTTCGCAAATCATGAAGCAGCTTCGCGTTCTGACCGGCCGGCATGCAGGAGTGCAACTACTGTTGAGTGCATCGAAGTACCGCATCGCAGCAGACGAGCAGGCAGACATCCAGCTCGTCGATTGGCAGGCGGAACCCCTCAACCTCGAACTACTGGAAGACGGCAACTTGGTCACCATCACCACCTCGCAGCAAGCCGATGCCGCCGACGCCAAGGTCGGCGCGGCGGCGCCGGAGTCCTTCACGGACTTCGAGCCGCGGCGCTTCGGCGACGTGGTGCTGTGCGTGGGGCCCGCCGCGGCCGCGTGGCCTTCCGATGTCGACCTGCTCGAGCGCCTGATGCGCCCGGCCAGGAAGGTGGTCGAGGCCATGCAGGAAGCACGGCCGTCGCGTCTGGCGCGTTCCGCGGTGGTGTTCGCGGCGGTGGCCTCGCTCGCGGTGGGCGGCGCCTTCGCTTCGGTGGTGTGGCGCAACACGCAAGCCGCCAAGGACAAGGTGCCCGCCGAGCCGCTGGTGGGCCAGGTGTACCGCGCGGTGTCGGGCACCACCCTGCAGGGCATCACCGTGCGTCCGGCAGGCGACCGCGTGATCGTCGAAGGGCTGCTCGCCGACAGCGCCGACATCGTGGCCCTGCGCCAGCTGCTGTCGCGCTTTCCCGCCGAGCTCATCGAGCACAAGTACGCGGCGGTGCCCGAGATCGCCCAGAGCATCTCGGACGCACTGGGCGTCCCCGGCCTCACCGTGACCTACCGCGACCGCGGCGTGTTCGTGGTGGGCGGCCGGGCCATGTACCTCGACAAGGTGCGGGCGGCCGCCACGCGCATCGCAGGCGACCTGGCCCCGCTGGTGCAAGGCATCGAGGTCGCGGCTTCCGAGTCGCCGGCGCCCGACAGCGTGCCGGTGGGCGCGATGTTGTCCACCGACGGCCTGCAGTACGTGCAGACGCGCGACGGCGCCAAGCACCTTTCGCTTTCTCCCGAGCCGATCGTCGAGCTGAACGACGCGCCGGCGGTTCCCACCCGTTGACCCACCCATCCATCCACGGAGCACTTCCGACCATGAACGAGCAACTCGAGCAAACCGTATTCGGCGACCTGGCCAACCTGGAGAAGTCGCTGGCCGAAGACGCCAGCGGCGACCGTGCCCGTGCGCTGCTGGGCTACTTCGCCGACGTGGCGAAGTCCGCCGAGGCGATGCTGGCCACCGCCGCCGCCACCGAGCGCCAGCTGGTCACGCAGCTCATCGAAGGCTTCCACGCATCGCAGCGCATCGTGCGCCACGTGTGGGAGACGCTGCACAACGCGTCGCTGGCCGCCTGAGCTGCCGCGCAGCACGCAGGAGAACGCACATGTACGACACCTACACGCAGCACGTCGCACCCGCCGCGCACGCCGCGGCGCCGGCGGGCGGCTATCCCGACGTCTATCGCAACCTGATGACCGTCGGCCTGCTGGGCGCCATCTACCGCAGCATGGACGACGCCAACGTCGTCAATGCCGCGGTGGAAGCCACGCTCGACGACCCGACCTTCTATCGCATGTGCCGCGCCATCGCGGTGGGCATGGGCGGCGACGTGGGCTATGCCCGCGACCAGCTGGGCAGCTATGTCGAGCAGCACCCCGACGACGACAACGCGAAGGTCGCGATGGCCGTCTCGCTGATGCTGGGCGGCGATGCCGAGTGGAAGAGCTGGCTCGACAACGTGCTGGCCACCAGCTCGGAGCAGAGCGCGCGCGAGGCCGCCAACGGCGTGCTGACCTTCCTGTCGGCGCTGCAGCAGGCGCATTGAAGAGAGTTCCCCGGGGTGCCCGATGGTCGGGCGCCTCTTACCAACCGTCGCCGCTCACCCCGGTGGCAGATCCCAAGCGGACGTTCCGCACCTTTCAACCTAAGCAAGGAGTACGCAAATGAGCATCAACAACAGCATCGGCATGAGCTCTGGCATGCAGGCATTCCAGAACGGTGGCGCGCAACTGAGCGCCGCCGGCACGGGCGCTGCGGCCAGCAACGGCAACGACATGATGGCCCAGATCCAGCAGACCGCTGCCATGCAGATGAAGTTCCAGACCGAGATGGGGATCATCCAGATGATCGTGAAGATGAATGAAGCCCTGGCCAAGATGTTCAAGGCCATCGGCGAAGCCATCAAGGGTCTGGCCTGATCTTTTCAGCTGATCTTTCAAGGAGAAGAACCATGTCGATCACTTCCGTGCAGAACCAGGCAGCCAACCTGTCGATCGCACAACCTCGCAGCCCGGCCCTCACCGCGCTGTCGTCGGGCCTCGACGTCGCGTCGCAGATGACGCAGCTGATGAACTCGCTGCTGATGAACGTGCTGCGTTCGGCCCAGCAGGCGCCGTCGTTCGGCGCCCCTGGCCTGGGCGCGCCCGGTCTCGGCGGCCCCGGCCAGCTGCCGGGCGCCAACGGCGGCATGAACGGCCTGGCCGGCCTGCTGCAGAGCTTTGCCGGCCTGCTGCAGTCCATCACCCCGCTGCTGCAAGCCCTGAGCGGCGCCGGCTTCGGCGCCAACCGCCCGGCCCAGCAGATCGGCAACCAGTTCCCCGGCGGCGGCCTCGGCGTGGGCCCGGCCGTGGGCGGCCTCGGCGGCCTGGGTGCTCCGGGTGGCCTGGGCAACGCCGGCGCGCAGATCGGTGCGGCCGTGGGCGGTGCCATCGCTGGCGCGCCCGGCGCCCAGATCGGCGCTGCCATCGGCGGAGCCGCCGGCACGGCCGCTGGTGCGGCCCTGGGCGGCACGCCTGGCCTGACCAACGGCTTCACCCCGGTGGCCACCGTCGGCATCGGCAGCGGCAGCATGACGGCCGACGCCGCACGCTCGTGGGCGCTCGCCAACGGCGGACGCAACCAGACCGTCGACGACATCCGCCAGGGCATGAACCTGTACAGCATCTTCAACTCCGGCGACCGGATGTTCTCGAGCTGATGTACGAGGCGAGGCATGCCGCGCAGGCGGCATGCCTGTCCTCAGCGGAACGCGTTCCGCTGAGGACAGGCAATTCCTCCCACCTGGAGACCGCACGATGGATCCGTTTTTCACCCGCAAGCCCTTCATCGCGGCGCTGATCGAAATCGTCAGCACCGCCATTTCGCACAACCGCCTGGAGGATGCGGAGAACGTACTGGCCGGCGTGCGCGTGCTGCGCCCGCGCCTCGCCGAGCTCGACACCTTCGAGGCCTGGATCGCCATCAAGCGCGGCCATTGGCACGACGCCATCCGCACGCTGCACAAGCTCGACGCGACCGCCAGCAACTGGAGCCTGGGCAAGGCGCTCATGGCCTTCTGCCAGTTCGCGGTGGGCGACGCCGGCTGGAGCGTCAGCGCCAACGAAGTGCTCGAGGGCGACTCGACCGACGAAGCCCGCGGCCTCGTGAAGCTGCTGATGGGCAAGGACAGCGACCCCGTCGAGACGGAGGCCGAGTCGGCCCCGGCGCCGGCGGCCACCTTCACCGACTACGACCCGCGTTCCATGCACCACGCGGCATTCCTGCGCGCCTGAGCGGCACGCAGCGCCGCGAAAGAAGGAGTCCGCTCATGACCGTCTCAGCCATCGGTTCGGTGACCGCCACCCAGGTGATGGACCAGGCCACCACGCGGCCCGAAGCCCTGGGCAACCTCGCCGACCGCTTCAGCCGCATGCTGCAGGAGCAGCCTGCCGCGCCGGTGCCGCACGACACCGAGGTGGGCTCGCGCTCCACCGTCTCGCATTTCATCGAGGCGCAGGAAGGCGTGCTGCACCAGACCTTCGACAAGGTGCGCTCGTTCTCCCTGGAGGCCCCTTCGATGAACCCGAGCGAGCTGGCCTCGCGCAGCATCGAACTCACCTACCAGCTCGCCATGGTGCAGGTGCAGTTCAACGCCGGCGTCTACATCTCGCAGAGCACCAAGAGCGGCCTGCAGACGCTGATGAAGAACCAGTGACGGGCCGGCGCTCACGGCGCCGCAGCGCGGAGAACGACATGATCATTCGAGACAAGCTCATCCGGCTGCTGCGCATGGCGCTGGTCGCCTGCGTGGCGGCCGGCCTCGCCGCCTGCAAGACCGACCTCTACACGAAGCAGAACGAGGCCGATGCCAACAGCATGGTCTCGGCGCTGCTCGAAAGCGGCATCGCGGCGACCAAGGAAACGCCCGACGGCAAGACCTGGAGCGTGAAGGTCGGGCAGGACGACGTGGTGCGTGCCCTCGCGGTGCTGCGCGCCCAGGGCCTGCCGCAGGACAAGCACGTCAACCTGGGCGACATGTTCAAGAAGGAGGGGCTGATCTCCACGCCCACCGAGGAGCGCGTGCGCTTCATTCACGGTGTGTCGCAGGAGCTTTCGGCCACCCTCACGCAGATCGACGGCGTGGTGACGGCGCGCGTGCACATCGTGCTCCCCAACAACGACCCGCTCGCGCCCGAGGCCAAGCCTTCCAGCGCCTCGGTGTTCGTGAAGTACCGCCCGCAGGCCAACCTCACCGCGCTCACGCCGGCCATCAAGAACATGGTCGCCCGCAGCGTCGAGGGGCTGTCCTACGACAACGTGTCGGTCACGCTGGTGCCCGGCGCGACGGTGGCGCCTGCGCCGCCGCCCGAGTCCTCGGGCCTGGGCCTGTGGATCGCGCTGGCGGTGGTGGTGCTGCTCCTCGGCGCCGGCGGCTGGGTGGTCTGGCGCCGGCCGGCCTGGCTGCCCGCCGGGCTTGCGCAGAAGCTGCCGAAGGCGGGCGACGCGCAGGCGGCGCAGCCCGCCCCGAACGCAACGACCGCGGCGTGACGAGGGCGAGGTGCAGCGATGAACGCCGCCGACCCCCAAGCCGGCTCGCCGGCGCACGACGCCGCCAGCCTCGCGCGCCTGGCGCAGGTCTTCCAGTACCGGCTCGACCATCTGCCCGACGGTGCGGACGCCAGTTGGGAGGGCCTGGCCGGCACCCGCTCGCTCGTCGAGCAGCTGCCCGCCGGTGCCTCGCGACGCCGCGTGATGCTGTCGCTGTTTCGCCGCTGGTGCGGCCCGCTGCCCGGCCTGCAGGCGCTGGCCACGCCGGCGGGGCGCCTGGCCCTGCAAGGCCGCCTGCAGCTGTTGTCGCGTTTGTGCGCACTGGCGCTGCTGAGCCGCCCCGGCGTGCTGCGCTGCTGCGTCGAGCGCAGCGCACGCCAGTCGCTCGAAGGCGCGCTCGGCCCCGCGGTGGACGCCTTGCGTGAGTCCTCGCATGAAGGCCCCGCGGTCCCTGGACACGTGGCGGCCTGGGTGCCCATCCAATGGGCTTGCGTGGGCTATGCGGATCTGTCTCGCGAGGGTGCCTGGCCGCATCGCAGCCTGCGCCGCCTGGTGAGGCTGGCACTGCCGGCGCAATGGCCGGTGCCCACCGCGGCGCGCCGGACGCCGCCCTTGCACCTGCCGACGCCCGAAGCGCTGCGGCGCATGGAAAGCCTGTTCGAAAGGGAGGCAGCATGGTGATCTGGCTGCACGGCACGGCCGGCGGCGCCGGCCTGGAAGACGGCATCGTGCCGGCTGCCCTGGCAGGCGGCGTGGCCGAGCTCGACGCGCTGCGCCGCTCGATGGACGAGCAGCGCGATCAGCTGCTCGCAGCGGCCCGCGTCGAAGCGCAGGCGCTGCTGGAGCAGGCGCGGCAGGAAGCCGCACGCCTGCAGGAGGCGGCGCGCGCCGAGGCCGCGCGCGCGCGCCAGGAGGCCTACGACGCCGGCCGGCGGCAGGCCGCGCTCGAGTGGCACGAGCAGCAGACCGGCAGCGTGATCGACAAGGCGCAGGTGCTGCGCAACATGCACGAGAAGCTCGCCACCATCGTGACCGCCGCGGTCGAGCGCATCGTGCACACCGAGCAGCGCGAGGCGCTGTACCAGCGCGCGCTGCGCAGCGTGCAGGGCCTGGCGCGCGGCGCCTCGACGCTGGCGCTGCGGGTGAACGCGGCCGACTACGAACACGCCCGCTCGGCCATCGAGTCGCTCCAGGCGCTGCAGACGCAGGGCCTGCACATCGAGGTCAACGTGGACCCGGCGCTCGCGCCCGGCGGCTGCGTGTTCGAGTCGGAGGTCGGCATCCTCGATGCGAGCCTGCAGACCCAGCTCGAAGGCCTGCGGGCCGCGATGGATCGCGCGGTGCGCAAGGCCCTGGTCGAAGGCGATGCCGAAGAGCCGGCGCCGGTGCTGCACGTGCTGCCGGCCGACGCGGGATTCGACGGCGAGCACGAACCGGCCGGTGAGCCGCCGCCGGAGTTCAACGAAGACGAAGAACAGACCTGATGAGCGAATTGCAGAAATTCACCCGCCTGATGGAGGCCGAGCTGGCCGCCGCCTCCATGGTCGGCCGCACCGGCAAGGTCACCGAAGTGATCGGCACGCTCATGCGCGTGAGCGGCCTCGACGCGAAGCTCGGGGAGCTGTGCGAGGTGCTCGACGAGGACGGTTCGGTGCTGCAGACCGCCGAGGTGGTCGGCTTCTCCGGCGGACGCGCCATCCTGTCGCCCTTCGGTTCCATCCTCGGCGTGCGGGGCGGCACGCGCGTGGTGGGGCTGGGGCAGGTGCTTTCGGTGCCGGTGGGCGATGCGCTGCTGGGCCGCGTGATCGACAGCCTGGGCCGCCCGATCGACGGCAAGGGGCCGGTGAAGACCACCGAATACCGCCCGGTGTTCGCGCTGCCGCCCACGCCGATGGAGCGCGAGATGATCGAGAAGCCGCTGCCCACCGGCGTGAAGATCATCGACGGCCTCATCACGCTCGGCGAAGGCCAGCGCATGGGCATCTTCGCGCCGGCCGGCGTGGGCAAGTCCACGCTGATGGGCATGCTCGCCCGCGGCACGCAGTGCGACATCAGCGTCATCGCGCTGATCGGCGAACGCGGCCGCGAAGTGCGCGAGTTCATCGAGATCATCATGGGCGAGGACGGCATGGCGCGTTCGGTGGTGGTGTGCGCCACCTCCGACCGCTCGTCGAGCGAGCGGGCCAAGGCCGCGCACGTGGCCACGGCGGTGGCCGAGTACTACCGCGACAAGGGCCTGAAGGTGCTGCTCATGATGGACTCGCTCACCCGCTTCGCGCGGGCGCAGCGCGAGATCGGCCTGGCGGCGGGCGAACCGCCGGCGCGGCGCGGCTTCCCGCCCTCGGTGTTTGCCGAGATCCCGCGCCTGCTCGAACGCGCCGGCATGGGAGCGCATGGCTCCATCACGGCGCTCTACACGGTGCTGTACGAGGACGAGAGCGGCAACGACCCGATCTCCGAAGAAGTGCGAGGCATCCTCGACGGCCACATGATCCTGTCGCGCAAGATCGCCGCGCGCAACCAGTACCCGGCCATCGACGTGCTGGGCAGCCTGTCCCGCGTGATGTCGCAGATCGTGCCCAAGCAGCACCAGGCCGCGGCCGGCAAGCTGCGCAAGCTCATGGCCAAGTACGACGAGATCGAGCCGCTGGTGCAGATGGGCGAGTACAAGCCGGGCAACGACGCGCTGGCCGACGAGGCCATGCAGAAGCAGCCGCAGATCCGCGACTTCCTCTGCCAGTCCACCGACGACCTCTGGGACTTCAACCGCTCGCTGCAGTCGCTGCAGCAGGTGGCGGGAGCCTGACGAAGGTCCTTGAAAGGCTGTTGAAGTTCTTCACCGCGCAGGCGCGGAGAGCACGGAGTCTCGCGCAGAGCTGCGTTCTCTCTGCGGTCCTTTGCGTCTCCGCGCCTGCGCGGTGAAGGTATTCGGGTCTCCCGGCGGCCTGCTGAGCCGGTCAGTCCCCCGCGGCAGTCGCCGCGACCC
>CAMLNA010000005.1 GCA_946481025.1 uncultured Rivibacter sp. | reverse complement strand
CCGGGGCGGTGAGGCTGGCGGTGTAGACGATGCTGCCGCCTTCGGCGACGGCGGGGCTGGCGGAAAGGCTCAGCGTGGTGAGGTCGAGCGTGTCGGTGACGGTGGTGGTCGCGGCCGCGGGGTTGACCTGCAGCTGCTCGAAGTTGCCGCCGGTCGCGCTGGCGATCGTGGCGGCCACGCTGCCGGCGTCCAGGTACATGTCGTCGGTCGGCGCGCTGACGCTCACCGATCCGGTGCTGGCGCCCGCGGGAATGGTGATGACCGTGCCGTTGCTCAAGGTCACCGTGACCGCGCCCTGCGCCGGGTTCGACAGGCTGGCGGTGTAGGTGATCTGGCCGCCCTCGGCCACGCTGGGCGAGGCGGAAAGCGACACGGTGGTCGCATCGGGCGTGTCGGTGACCGTGGTGGTCGCGGCGGCCGGGTTGACGAAGAGCTGCTCGAAGTTGCCGCCGGTCGCGCTGGTGATGGTGGCCGACACGCTGCCGGCGTCGGCGTACGCGTCATCGGCGGGCGCAGCGACGCTGACCGAGCCGGTGCTGGCGCCGGCGGCGATGGTGATGGTGGCGCCGTTGGAGAGCGTGACGGTGACCGGGCCCTGGGCCGGGGCCGTGAGGCCGGCTGTGTAGACGATGAAGCCGCCTTCGGCCACGCTCGGGCTGGCCGTGAGCGACACGGTGGTGGTGTCCGGCGTGTCGGTGATCGCGGTGGTCGCGGCGGCCGGGTCCACCGAGATCTGCTCGAAGTTGCCGCCCGAGGCGCCGGCGATGGTCGCCGACACGCTGCCGGCGTCGGCGTACACATCGTCAGCCGGCGCGGGGACGCTCACCGAGCCGGTGCTGGCGCCGGCGGCGATGGTGATGACGGCGCCGTTGGACAGCGTGACGGTGACCGGGCCCTGGGCGGGGGCGGTGAGGCTGGCGGTGTAGGTGATCTGGCCGCCTTCGGCCGCGCTGGGGCTCGCGCTCAGGCTGACGGTGGTGGTGTCGGGGGTGTCGGTGACGGCCGTGGTGGCGGTCGCCGGGTTCACGGCCAGCTGCTCGAAGTTGCCGCCGCTGGCGCTGGCGATGGAGGCGGAGACACTGCCTGCATCCAGGTACGCATCATCGGCCGGTGCGGGCACGCTGACCGAGCCGGTGCTGGCGCCCGCGGCGATGGTGATGACGGCGCCGTTGGTCAGCGTCACCGCGACGGGGGTCTGCGCGGCGCTGGTGAGGCTGGCGGTGTAGGTGATCTGGCCGCCTTCGGCCACGCTGGGCGAGGCGGTGAGGCTGACGGTGGTGGTGTCGATCGTGTCGGCCACGCTGGTGGTGGCGGCGGCAGGGTCGATGTGGAGCTGTTCGAAGTTGCCGCCCGAGGCGCCGGCGATGGCGGCCGACACGCTGCCGGCGTCCAGGTGGACGTCGTCGGTGGGGGCCGGCACGCTGACCGAGCCGGTGCTGGCGCCGGCGGCGATGGTGATGACGGCGCCGTTGGACAGCGTGACGGTGACCGGGGTCTGCGCCGGGGCGGTGAGGCTGGCGGTGTAGACGATGCTGCCGCCTTCGGCGACGGCGGGCGAGGCACCGAGCGACACCGTGGTCGTGTCGGCCGTATCGGTCACCGCGGTGGCGGCCGCCGCGGGGTTGACCGCCAGCTGCTCGAAGTTGCCGCCGGAGGCGCTCGCGATGGTGGCCGACACGCTGCCCGCGTCGGCGTACACGTCGTCCGACGGCGCCGCCACGTGGACCGTGCCGGTGCTCGCGCCGGCCGGGATGGTGATGGTCGCGCCGTTCGACAGCGTCACGGTCACCGGCGTCTGCGCCGCGGCGGTGAGGCTCGCGGTGTAGGTGATCTGCCCGCCTTCGGCCACGGCCGGGCTGGCGGTGAGCGACACCGTCGTGGTGTCGAGCGTATCGGTGATGCCGGTGACGGCAGGGGTGGCGTCGGTGACCAGGTTCTCGAAGCCGCCGCCGGCGGCGCTGGCGATGCTGGCCGACACGTTGCCGGCATCGGCATACGCGTCGTCGGCGGGTGCATTCACGCTCACGGAAGCGGCGCTGGCACCGGCGGGGATGGTGATCGTGGCGCCGTTGGACAGCGTCACCGTCACCGGGCTCTGAGCCACGGCGGTGAGGCTGGCGGTGTAGACGACGCTGCCGCCTTCGGCCACGGCCGGGCTGGCGGTGAGCGACACCGTGGTGGTGTCGATCGTGTCGGACACGCTGGTGACCGCGGCGTTGCCGTTGAGCACCAGGTTCTCGAAGTTGCCGCCGCTGGCGCCCGCCAGCGTGATCGCGACGCTGCCGCCATCGGCATACACGTCGTCGGCCGGGGCGGGCAGGCTGACGGAGCCGGCGCTGGCGCCGGCAGGGATGGTGATCGTGGCGCCGTTGGACAGCGTCACCGTCACCGGGCTCTGCGCGGCGGCATTGAGGCTGGCGGTGTAGGTGATCTGGCCGCCCTCGGCCACGCCGGGCGAGCCGGTGAGCGACAGCGTGGTGGTGTCGAGCGTGTCGGCCACCGCGGTGGTCGCGGTGGCCGGGTCGACGGCCAGCGACTCGAAACCGCCGCCGCTCGCCGAGGCGATGCCGGCCGACACGCTGCCGGCATCCAGGTAGGCGTCGTCGGCCGGGGCGGGCACGGCCACCGAGCCGCTGCTGGCGCCCGCGGCGATGGTGATGACCGCGCCGTTGGTCAGCGTCAGCGTCAGCGGCGCCTGGGCCGGGCCGGTCAGGCTCGCGGTGTAGACGATGGTGCCGCCTTCGGTCACGGCGGGTGTTGCCGCGAGGCTGACGGTGGTCACGTCGGCCACCGGGTTCACCGTGACGGTCACGCTGGCGGTCGAGCTGCCGCCTTGTCCGTCGCTCACGGTGTAGTCGAACACGGCCGGGCCGTTGTAGTCGGTGCCCGGCGTGAAGGTGAGGGTGCCGTCGGCGTTGAGGCTGACGCTGCCCTGCGGCAGCAGCACGGGGCTGCCCACCGCGATGGCGGTGCCGTTGATCGCGGTGACGGCCAGCGTGCCGCCGTCCGCGTCGCTGTCGTTGCCGAGCACGGCGATGGTGACCGGCGTGTCTTCGTCGGTGGTGATGGTGTCGCCGACCGCTGCCGGGGCGTCGTTGACCGGCGTCACCGACAACGCCAGCGTGCCGGCGCTGGAGGCGGCGCCGTCGCTCACCGTGTAGGTGACCTGCGGCACCGGGCCGCTGTACTGGGGCGCCGGGGTGAAGGTGTAGCGGCCGTCGGCGGCGAGGGTGAACGTGCCGACGCCGGCCAGGCTGGCGGTGCTGCCGGCGGCAAAGGCGCCCGGCAGGCCCGCGACGCTGAAGCCGGTGATGCTGAGCGCATCGCCGTCGGTATCGCTGTCGTTGGCCAGCACGTTGCCGGACAGCGGGGTGTCTTCGAGCGTGGTGGCGGTGTCGGGAGCTGCGACCGGGGCGTCGTTGACCGGCGCGATGCCCAGCGTGAGCGTGTTCGGCGTGGGGTCGAACGCGCCGGCGCTGTCCTGCACGCTGAACGACAAGCTGGCGTAGGGGGCGCCGCTGGCATTTGCCGCGGGCACGAACTGCAGGCGGCCGGCTGCGATGTCGGCAGCCGAGACGAGGCTGCCGGCGGCCAGCGGCGAGCCGCCCAGCAGCAACTGCCCCGCGCCGGGCAGGCTGTCGATGCGCACGGCGGCCAGGCTTTGCCCGGCATCGGCATCGGTGAACGGAAAGTCGTCCAGCCCCAGCGTGACCGGCTGGTCTTCCAGGCCGGCGACCACGCGGTCAGCGCTGTCGGGCGCGGTGTTGCCGCCGACGTTGACGGTCACCTCGGCGGTGTCGCTGGCACCTTCGGCGTCGCGCACCGTGTAGCGGATGGTGACCGGCCCGCTGACGTTGGCGGCCGGCGTGAAGGTGAGCGTGCCGTCGGCGTTGACGCTCAGCATGCCCTGGCTCGGGTCGGCCAGCGTGGCGCCGGCCAGGCTCAGCGAGCCGCTGTCCACGTCGCGATCGTTGCCGAGCACCGCCACGGTGACGGGCGTGTTGATCGGCGTGGCGATCGCGTCGTCGACGGCGATGGGCGCGTCATTCACGGGCGTCACCGTCACCGCCACGCTGTCGGAGGCGGCGGGATTGCCTTGCGCGTCGGTGGTGGAAAAGCCGATCTGCGTGGCACCGTTGAAGTCGGGAGCCGGCACGAACACGAGGCCCGCGGCCTGCGCGGGGGTGAGCACCTGGCCCACTGCGACCGGGGTCACACCGTCGGCCAGGAACAGCGCGCTGCCGGGCGGCAGGCTGGTCACGGTGACCGAGGCCGCGGTCGTGCCGCCGGGCACCAGGGCCACCGGAATGCGCGAGTCCTCGGCGCCGCTGAACGGGCCGGGCTTGGCCGGCTCGGCCGCGGCGCTTGCGCTGCCGTCGATCTGGTTGCCGGTGGTGAACTCGGGTGCCGTGCGGTCGTTGGTCGTGAACGCGTATGCCTGCGGCGTCACGACCTCGATGATCCGGTCGACCCGCAGGCCGGGGGACAGCTCGCCGCCTTCGCCGCCGCCGGCGACGCCCGCCGCCGGGGCCACGCCCGGGTCGTTGTTGTTCAGCGCCTGGATGACCTGTTCGATCTCGTCGGGCACCAGCGCGGCTTTCGGCTCGGCGCCGTCCGGTTGCGCGAGTGCCAGGCGCGGGTCGCGCGGCTCGCCGTCTTCGCCGGAGATCTGAACGATGCCGTCCTGGCTGGTCAGGATGACGTCGCCAAGGTTGACCAAGTCGCCCAGTCTGAGCAGCCGCATCTTGCCGTTGGGGCTGCGCACAAAGGCGGTGCCCCACAGCGCGGTGACTTTTCCGTGGGGAACATGGGCGAGCGTCGGCATGACCGGACCTTCCTGCAGCTGGCGGATGCAGGCGAGGATACCGGCCTTAACTTCTTCAAGCGGGTCAGATTTCGTGATGCCCGTCACTGGAAGCCGGGTTCCAGGACACGTTAGTCGCTCATTCCACGGCGGGGTCCCAGGGCGGCGGCGCGGGCTGCCTCAGGAACACCTCCCGCGCCCACAGGATCGGCTGCTGCACCTCGTCGCTGGTGGCCGCGGCGACCGGTTGGCCGAAGGAGCGGGCGACCCCGGCGGTTTCGACGGCGACCGAAAGCGCCGACTGCTCCCAGGTGCGCTGCCGCGCCTCGCCAAGGAATTCCGGTCGGAGGTTGACATTGACGGCGCCGTAGGCGCCGGTGATGCCTTCCTTCTGCACCTTGGCGCGGACCACCCCCTCGGCTTCCTCGGTCAGTTTCGCCAGCACACCGTCGCGTTCCAGCCGGATGCCCACGTGCTCGACGACGCCGGCCATCCACCGGGCCTGCGCGTCGTCGAATTGCGCGCGGGTGTGATGGGCAACGCTGCCGCAGTGGGAGTCCTCCCGGAGGTGCGCGACGGTTCGCATCCAGCCGTCCATCAGCACGTCGTCGTCGCGCAGCTCGCTGGCCGACGCCTTTGCCTCGGCCCATGCATGGTCCATGTAGTCGGAGCGGGCGATCCGGATCGTCGGCGGGGCATCGTCCATCCGCGAGCGCTCGTGGGCCACCACCCGTGCATGCTCGCCGCAGTTGCCGGCAGCGTAGTGGCGGGCGGCGAGGGTCTTGGCGATGAAGTGCACCGCCTGTTCGGCGGCCTGCGGCTCGGGAAAGTGGCGCCTCAGCGCTTCATTGAAGTCGCGCGGCCAGAAGCGCTCGAGCCGCGACATCCTGCGCGACATCGGGGTGGGGTCGCCCTCGGGCGGCTGGTATCCGATCGAACTGCGCAGGAAGTTCACCGCGTCCCGCTGGATCTGAACGGCGACGTAGGCCTCGTCCTCGCTGTTCCAGAGGTCTGCTGCAACGTTGCCACGGCCGAGGTGCAGGGACTCGACGCCGCGGTCGACCGCCTTCTGGCCGCTGCTGAGCGCCTGCACGGTTGCCGGATCGTCGACCTTGCGGCCAACCGATGCCCGCGCAAGCAGATACCCGGCGACCGGAAGATCTTCATCTGCCATCCGCTCCTGCCGGGCCGCGGCGCGGGCAGCCGCTGCGTCGCCGGCGGGGGTGCCGGGCGCCGGGCGCAGCTGCGGAGCGGCAACGCGAGGCGCCATGGGTGCTGCAGCCTGCAGGGGGCGTTGCGGCAGGGGCGGTGGGGTCGGGCCCCGGAGGGCAGGCTCGGCGGCCCCGGGCTGCGACTGCTCCGGTGCGGCTGGCACGGTGGCGGGCAAGGCGGTGCGGCCGGCATCCCAGGAAGGGCCAGGATCGGAGGCAGCAGGAACGGCGTAAGCGTCGCTCCGTACGCTCGGCCTGGAAATGCATCCACCCATCGTGCCTCCTTCGAGGCTCGGAGTGTGGGCGAACAGGTGCACCCCCGGGGCGCTGGAGCCGAAGCCCAGGCGGGCGGAGCGAAGTGAAGGAAGGCGGGCGTGTTTCAGCGTTCGCTGAACGCGTAGGCCTTGGCCCGCAGCACCGGCTTGAACAGGTAGGACAGCACGGTCTTCTGGCCGGTGAGGATGTCCACCTCGGCCGTCATGCCCGGGATGATGGGCTGGCTTTCGCTGAAGTTGGGCTGGGCGGTGCGCACCCGGACCACGTAGAAGGCGTTGCCTTTTTCGTCGACCACGGTGTCGGGCGAGATGTTCTCGACCTTCGCCTCCAGGCCCCCGTAGACCGCGAAGTCATAGGCGGTGAACTTCACCGTGGCCACCTGCCCCGGGTGGATGAAGGCGATGTCCTTGGGCAGCACGCGTGCCTCGAGCACCAGCGCATCGTCCAGCGGCACGATCTCGACGATGTCCTTGCCCGGCTGCACCACCCCGCCCACGGTGTTGGCCAGCAGGCGCTGCACGCGGCCGCGCACCGGCGACTTGACCTGGGCCTTGTCCACCTTGTCGGCCAGTGCCACCGCGCCTTCATTGAGCGCGTTGAGCTTGCCCAGCACGTCGGACAGCTCCTTGCGGGCCTCGTTGCGGAAGGCGAGCTCGGTTTCCTGGATCTTGCGCTGCGCCTCGCCGATGGCGGCCTGCACGCGGGCGATCTGGGCGCCGCCCTGCTCGACCTCGCCGCGGGTCTTGGTCACCTCGCGTTCCAGGCGCAGCACCTCCACCTCGGACACCGCGCCGGTGGCCAGCAGCGGGCGGGTCTTGGCGAGTTCCTGCTGGGCCAGTTCGAGCCCGCGCTCGTTGGCCGCACGCCGCGAGCGCACTTCGCTCAGTTCCTGCTGGCGCTGCATGAGCTGCTGCTGGCTGATGGACACCAGCGCGTTCAGCTCGCTCACGCGCGACTCGTACAGGCGGCGTTCCTCGTCGAGGATGCGTTGCTCCTCCAGGTCGCCCGGCCGCGGCGCCGGCGCCTGCAGCGGCGTGCCTTCGGCCAGGGCCTTCAGCCGCGCCAGGCGGGCGCGCAGCGCAAAGGCCTGCGCCTGGCTTTCGCGCACGCCGGAAGTGGCACGGGTCTCGTCGATGCGCAGCAGCATCTGGTCTTTTTCGACCACCTGGCCTTCCTTGACGAGGATCTCCGACACCACGCCGCCGTCGAGCGCCTGCACCACCTGCAGCTGGCGCGACGGGATCACCCTGCCTTCGCCGCGGGTGACTTCGTCCACTTCGGCCAGCGCGGCCCAGGCCAGCAACACCACGACGAGCAGGAGCGCCACCCGCACGATGGTCTGCGCACGATGCGTGCGGTCGCGCGACATCACCTCCTCGGTGTCGAGCTCGAAGCTGCGGAAACCTGCCTGGGCGGCCTCGGCGTCGGCTGCGATGGGCGGGCCGAACAGGCGGCGCGTCAGCGGCTCCAACCGAAGGCGGATCCATTCGAGCACGTTGATGAATCGCTGGCCGAGGGCGAGCAAGGTCTTGTTCACGGCCTTTCGCTCCTCATGCGGCCCGGGCGATGCGGCCGGCCGATAGCGCCTCGAGGATGCGCTCGCGCGGACCGTCGGCCACGATCTTGCCGGCGTCGACCACGATCACGCGGTTGACCAGGCTCAGCAAGGAGGTGCGGTGCGTCACCAGCACCACCGTCTTGTTGCGCGCGAAGTTGCTGATCTGCTGGGTGACGTGCGCCTCGGTGGAGAAGTCCATCGCGCTGGTGGGTTCGTCCAGCAGCAGCAGCGGCGCGTTGTGCAGCACGGCGCGGGCGATGCCGATGGCCTGGCGCTGGCCGCCCGACAGCAGCTCGCCGCGCTCGCCCACTTCCATGTCGAAGCCGCGCGGGTGGCGATTCACGAACTCGGTGAGCCCGGCCACTTCGGCGGCGGCCACCACCGCGGTGTCGTCGGCGTAGGGCATGCCGAAGGTGACGTTCTCGCGCAGCGAGCCGAAGAACAGGTTCACGTCCTGCGACACATAGCCCATGTTGCTGCGCACGTCGGCCGGGTCGAGCTGGCGCAGGTCGATGCCGTCGAGCAGCACAGCGCCTTCAGTGGGCTGGTAGAGGCCCAGCATCAGCTTCTGGATGGTCGTCTTGCCCGAGCCCACCTTGCCGATGAGCGCCACGCGGTCGCCCGGGGCGAGCTTGAAGCTCACCCCCTCGAGCGCGGCGTCCTGGCGACCGGGGTAGTTGAACCTGACGTTGCGGAACTCGACTTCGCCCTTCAGCTCGCGCCGGTGGATGAAGCTTTCGCCCACCGGCCGCTCCACCGGCTGTTCCATGATGCGATTGAGCGACTCCAGCGCCGTGCGCGCGCCCTGGTACTGCATCAGCAGGCCCACGATCTGGCCGGCCGGCGACAGCGCCCGCGAGCCGAGCATGGTGGCGGCGATGAGAGCGCCCATGGTGAGCTGCCGCTGGCTGATGAGGTAGACGCCCACGATCACCAGCACCACGGTCACCAGCTGCTGCAGCCAGGCCGTGCCGTAGATGGCCTTCTGCGACACCGAGCGCATGCGGGTGTTGACGCGCGCCAGGAAGGCGTTGGCGCGCTCCCATTTCGACTGCACCGCGCTTTCGGCACCCTGCGACTTGATGGTCTCGATGCCCGACAGGCTTTCGATCAGCGTGGCGTTGCGCAGCGCCGAGGCCTTGTAGGTGGTCTGAGAGAGCTCATGCAGCCGGTGCTGCAGCACGTAGCCCAGCACCAGGATGAGCGCGAAGGCCACCACCACCGGCACCGCGAGCCAGGGCGAGATCCAGGCCATGGCGACGAGGAAGATGATCGCGAAGGGCAGGTCGATCAGCGCGGTGACGGTGCTCGAGGCGATGAAGTCGCGCACCTGCTCGAAACCCCGCAGGTTCGAGGCGAACGAACCCACAGACGCGGGCCGGTGCTCCAGCCGCATGCCCAGCACGCGTTCCATGAGCGTGGCCGAGATCTGCACGTCGATGCGGGCGCTGGCCTCGTCGACGAAGTGGCTGCGCAGGAGGCGCATGAACAGGTCGCCGCTGATCACGAGCAGGACGCCCACCGACAGCGCCCACAGCGTCTCGGTGGCGTTGTTGGGCACCACGCGGTCGTAGACGTTCATCGAGAACATCGGGAACACGATGGCGAAGACGTTGATGAGCAGCGCCGCCCACAGCACGTCGCGGTAGACGAAACGCTGCTGGAGCACGGCGCTCCAGAACCAGTGGCCGCTGCGGGCGGCCCGCACGTCGGGCGTGCGGCGGTCGAAGCGGAAATGCGGCCGCACGAACAGCGTGACGCCGGCATAGCGCTCGGCCAGGTCCACCGCCGGCATGGTGACCGAGCCCTGGCCGGTTTCGGGCAGCAGCACCCGGGCATGCAGGCCGCCTTCGGGCCGGGTCTCCCAACCGAGCAGCACGCAGGCACGGTCGTTCTTCAGCACCAGGATGGCGGGCAGCGCCGCGGCATCGAGGCTTTCGAGCTTCTGGCGCTGCAGCTTGGCGCTCATGCCGACCCTCGCGGCCGCCCGCTCGGCCAGCGCGAGGGTCAGGCGGCCGTCGACCAGCGGCAGCCCGGCGGCCAGCGAAGCCCGCGAGGCGCCTTGGCCGTGCAGGCGGCAGACCTCGAGCAGGCAGTCGAGCAGCGGGTCGGGGTGGATCAGGTCTTCACGCAGGCGCTGGGTGGCGCCGATGCGCTGGGCGGAAGGAGAGGGCGGCGGGGCGGCGGGGGGCGGGTTGCTCGGGCCGTTCATGGTGCTGCGCTGCGGTGCCTACGAGATATCGGCGCAATGCACATCGAATTGACCGCGCCGGCGATCGTCGAAGTAGCGACGCAGCGTTTCCCGCACCGTGCGGAAGGCCAATTCGTCCCAGGGGATCTCGGCCTCCGAGAACAGGCGCGCCTCGATCGTCTCGGGCCCGGGCGCGAAGTCGGTGTCGACGAGCGTGGCGCGGTAGAACAGATGCACCTGGGCGACCTTCACGACGTTGAGGACGGTGAACAGCCCTTCGAGCCTGATGCGGGCGCCGGCCTCTTCGTCCGTCTCGCGCAGGGCGCCTTCTGCGGTGGTCTCGCCGATCTCGAGGAAACCGGCGGGCAGCGTCCACAGGCCGTAGCGCGGCTCGATGTTGCGCCGGCACAGCAGCACCTGCTCGCCCCACACGGGCACGGTGCCCACCACGTTGATCGGGTTCTCGTAGTGGATCTCGCCGCAGTTCAGGCAGGTGGCTCGTTCGCGGTTGTCGTCGGCCGGAATGCGGTACTCGACTGCGTGACCGCAGGCTCGGCAGTGCTGGATGCTGCGCGCTTTGAACATAGGCGGGCAGTGTATCGCCGGGATCCGCCGCATTGCTCGGCATGACCCGCAGGGCTCATTGCCGGCACCCCGCTCGCCGAGTACGGCGATCGACCCTCCGCGAGGGTCGGGCCTTGCTTGGGGCGGCCCGGCGCGGCGGCCGGGGACGTACAGGTTGACACTGGATGTCTCATGCAGCCACCCCGCGTGGCATCATCGCCGGCGCTCTTCTTCCTGGATGCCCGTGCAACACCAAAACACAAGGTAACCCGATGTCCTACGCGATCCCGGTTCCTCCCGTTCCCAGCGTGCCGGTGGCCGGCGGCACGGCCCGCTTTCCGGTGCGCCGCATCTATTGCGTCGGTCGCAACTACGCCGAGCACGCCATCGAGATGGGGCACAGCGGCCGCGAGCCGCCGTTCTTCTTCATGAAGCCGGCCGACGCAGTGCTGCCGGTCGAGCCGGGGGCCACCGGCCGGATGGCGTACCCGACCCTCACCAGCAGCCTGCATCACGAGGTGGAACTGGTGGTGGCCATCGGCAAGGGCGGGCGCGACATCGATGCGGCCCGGGCGCTGGAGCATGTATGGGGTTACGCCGTGGGGCTCGACATGACCCGCCGCGACCTGCAGGCCGAAGCCAAGAAGCAGGGGCGTCCCTGGTGCATCGCCAAGGGCTTCGACGAGTCGGCGCCGATCGGCGCCATCACGCCGGCCGCCCAGGTGCCGGGCATCGCCACGGCGGCCATCGAGCTGCAGGTCAACGGCAGCGCCCGGCAGTCCAGCCGCATCGACAAGATGATCTGGAACGTGGCCGAGATCATTGCGCACCTGTCGGCTGCCTGGGAGCTGGCCCCCGGCGACCTGATCTTCACCGGCACGCCGGAAGGCGTGGCGGCGGCGGCGGCGGGCGACGTGCTCGAGGCGCGCGTCGAAGGCCTCGCGGGCCTGCGCGTGGAGCTCATTCGTGGGTAGGCAAGCGGCCATGCAGCTCTACAACTATTTCCGTTCGTCCGCCTCGTTCCGCGTGCGCATCGCACTGGCTCTCAAGGGCCTCGCCTACGACTACCTGCCGGTGCACCTCGTGAAGAACGAGCAGTTGCTACCGTCGTACGCCGAGTTGTCCCCGGCAAGGCTCGTGCCCTTGCTGAAGGACGGCGACACGCAGGTGAGCCAGTCGCTGGCCATCATCGAATACCTCGACGAGGTGCATCCCGAGCCGCCGCTGCTGCCGGGCCCGGCGGCCGAGCGCGCCCGCATCCGCTCGCTCGCACTGGACATCGCCTGCGAGATCCACCCGCTGAACAACCTCCGCGTGCTGCGCTACCTGGTGCGCGACCTCGGCCTGAGCGAGGACGCCAAGAACGGCTGGTACCGGCACTGGGTGGAAAGCGGGCTCGAGACAGTGGAGCGCCGGCTGGCGCACGAGGCGGGTACCGGCCGCTTCTGCCACGGCGATGCGCCGACCCTCGCCGACTGCGTGCTGGTGCCGCAGATCTTCAATGCACAGCGCTTCAATTGCCGGCTCGACCACGTGCCGACGGTGATGCGGGTGTTCGACGCCTGCATGGCCCTGCCGGCCTTTCAGCAGGCGCAGCCGTCAAGCTGCCCCGACGCGGAGTCCTGACCGTGACGGGCGCCGGACCCCACCCCGACTGGCTCGTTCCTGACCTGGATGTGCCCGGCGTGCGGGCGATCATGACCACGCGGTCCGGCGGCGTGAGTGCCGCACCCTACGACAGCCTGAACCTCGGCATCGCGGTGGACGACGATCCGCTCGCGGTGGCGGCCAACCGCGCGCGCCTGGCCCAGGCCGTGGGTGGCGCGCGGCCGGTGTACCTGAAGCAGGTGCATGGTGCGCGGGTCGTGTTGCTGAAGGCCGGCGATGCCGACCATCCCCCGCAGGAGGCGGACGCCAGCCTGACCACTGAACCTGGCCTGGCCTGCCTGGTGCAGGTGGCCGATTGCCTGCCGGTGCTGCTGGCAGCACCCGGCGCGCGCGGCGTTGCCGCGGCCCACGCCGGCTGGCGCGGCCTGGCCGGCGGTGTGGTCGACAACACCGTCGCCGCCCTGTGCGAAGCGGCGGCATGCTCGGCCAGCGAACTCTCGGCCTGGCTCGGGCCGTGCATCGGCCCACGGCAGTTCGAGGTTGGAGCCGACGTGGTCGAGGCCTGTGGTGCCGCGGCCGGCCTCCGGTTCTTCCCCCGGCCCGACGCCGCGGGCAAATGGCTGGCCGACCTCGCCGGCCTGGCGCGCGACCGCCTGGCCGCGCTGGGTGTGACACGCGTCAAGGGCGGGCAGTGGTGCACCGTCGAAGATGCGTCACGCTTCTTTTCGTTCCGGCGCGACCGCGTCACCGGCCGCATGGCCGGCTGCATCTGGATCGAGCGCTGAGCCTGCGGCCTGCGCCTCGCGAACCCGTCGCGCCCGGCGCCGTGCCGGGGTGCTCAACAGGTAGAGCACGAGCGCCAGCGGGCCGACGCCATACAGCATGAAGGTGAAGAACGCGCCGAGCAGCGTGCCGACCGGGCTCGTGGCCTCGGCGATGGCCATCATCAGCACGACGTACATCCAGGCAATGGCAATCAGGTACATAAAAAAACGGGGCTCGACAGGGCGGTGACAGTAACGTGAGCCCAAATGAGCAGGGTGTGATGTTTTGCCGTTTTCTATGCCACATTGAGAAATTGAATGCCATAATGTGGCAATTCGATCCGGCTATCGCAAGGGTCGCGGCAGGTAGATGATGCGAATCTTGGCACGTCCGGCTGACCGCAAAACGAAGAACGGAGACAGGAGACATATGTCTAGCAGGCAGTCCCAGGCCCCTGCGGAGGCCATTGACGCAAGCGCGCAGGCCTTCGGGCATTCGGTCGGCGAGGCATTGCAGGCCGTCGCGGGGCTCAACGTGCCATGGGACACCCTGTCTCGCCTGCAGTCCGACTACATGCAGGAAGCGGCCGTGCTGTGGAACCGGTCGCTCGGGGAGGGCGAGCCTGCGCCGAAGCCGGCCGACCGCCGTTTTTCCAGCGACGCGTGGAACAGCAACCCGATGGCGTCGTACATGGCGTCGATGTACCTGCTGAACGCCCGCACCTTGCTGCAGATGGCCGAAAGCATCGAAGGCGACGAGAAAACGCGCCAGCGGGTGCGGTTCGCGGTGCAGCAGTGGATCGACGCGGCGTCGCCGGCCAACTACCTGGCCCTCAACCCCGAGGCGCAGCAGCGTGCGCTCGAGACCCGCGGCGAAAGCATCAGCAAGGGGCTGCTGCACCTGTGGGGTGACGTGCAGCAGGGGCACCTGTCGCAAACCGACGAAAGCCTGTTCGAGGTGGGGCGCAACGTCGCCACGACCGAGGGCACGGTGGTGTTCGAGAACGAGCTGTTCCAGCTGATCGAATACAAGCCGCTGACCGACAAGGTCCATGAGAAGCCGCTGCTGATCGTGCCGCCTTGCATCAACAAGTTCTACATCCTCGACCTGCAGCCCGAGAACTCCTTCGTACGCCACGCGGTGGAGCAGGGACATCGGGTCTTCCTGATGAGTTGGGTCAACGCCGACGAGTCGCTGGGCGACAAGTCCTGGGACGACTACATCGAGGACGGCCCGATCCGCGCCATCGCGGCCGTCAAGGCCATCACCCGGCAGGATCAGATCAACACGCTGGGCTTCTGCATCGGCGGCACCATCCTCGCGACCGCCCTGGCGGTGCTGGCGGCCCGCGGCGAAAAGCCCGCGGCCAGCCTGACGCTCCTGACCTCCTTCCTCGACTTCGCGAACACCGGCGTGATCGACCTGTTCATCGACGAAGCGGCGGTGCAGATGCGTGAGATGAGCATCGGCCAGAGCGGCTTGCTCAAGGGCGGTGAACTGGCCGCGACCTTCTCGTTCCTGCGGCCCAACGATCTCGTGTGGAACTACGTGATCGGCAATTACCTGAAAGGTGAAACACCGCCGCCGTTCGACCTGCTTTACTGGAATTCAGACAGCACCAACCTGCCGGGACCGATGTTCTGCTGGTACCTGCGCAACACCTATCTCGAGAACAAGCTGCGCGAACCGGGGGCGCTCACGGTTTGCGGTGAAGCGGTGGACCTGGGCAAGGTCGATGTGCCGGCCTTCATCTATGCGTCACGCGAAGACCATATCGTGCCCTGGGACAGCGCCTACGCCTCGACGCGCGTGCTGCCCGGCAAGAAGCACTTCGTGCTGGGGGCTTCCGGACACATCGCCGGTGTCATCAATCCGCCCGCCAAGAAGAAGCGCAGCTTCTGGACCGCGAGCCGCTTGCCGGCCAAGGCCGGCGACTGGTTCAATGCGGCGAAGGAGCAGCCCGGCAGCTGGTGGCCGGAGTGGTATGCGTGGCTCAAGCCGCTTGCAGGCAAGCTGGTTGCAGCGCCCAGATCGCCCGGCGACCGGACCTACCGTCCGATCGAGCCGGCCCCCGGACGCTATGTGAAACGCAAGGCCTGACACCTTCAGTTCTTCTTCTTCTTCTTCTTCTTCTTCGTCCCGCCTCTTCCCCTTTCCCTCGTCCGCCGTACTTCCAAGGAGCTCACCATGACCACCGATATCGTGATCGTTGCCGCCGCCCGCACCGCCGTGGGCAAGTTCGGGGGCACGCTGGCCAAGACGCCGGCGGCCGAACTGGGGGCCGTGGTGATCCAGGAGTTGCTCAAGCGCGCCAAGCTCAGCGGTGAGCAGGTCAGCGAAGTGATCCTGGGGCAGGTGCTGGCCGCGGGTGTGGGGCAGAACCCGGCACGCCAGGCGGTCATCAAGGCCGGCCTGCCGCAGGCCGTGCCCGCCTTCACCATCAACAAGGTCTGCGGTTCGGGCCTGAAGGCCGTGATGCTGGCGGCCCAGGCCATCCGCGACGGCGATTCGGAGATCGTGATCGCCGGCGGCCAAGAAAGCATGAGCCTGGCACCGCACGTACTGAACGGCTCGCGCGACGGGCAGCGCATGGGCGACTGGAAGATGGTCGACACGATGATCAACGACGGCCTGTGGGACGTCTACAACCAGTACCACATGGGCATCACGGCCGAGAACGTGGCCAAGAAGTACGGCATCACCCGCGAGCAGCAGGATGCGCTGGCGCTGGCCTCGCAACAGAAGGCTGCTGCGGCACAGGACGCCGGCCGGTTCAAGGACGAGATCGTCGGCGTGACGATTCCGCAGAAGAAGGGCGATCCGGTGGTGTTCGACACCGACGAGTTCGTCAACCGCAAGACCAACGCCGAAGCGCTGGCGGGCCTGCGCCCGGCCTTCGACAAGGCCGGCACGGTGACCGCCGGCAATGCCTCGGGCATCAACGACGGCGCGGCGGCCGTGGTGGTCATGTCGGCCAAGAAGGCCGACCAGCTGGGCCTCACGCCGCTGGCGCGCATCGCCTCCTACTCGAGCGCGGCGCTCGACCCGTCGATCATGGGCATGGGTCCGGTGCCGGCGTCCAAGCGTGCGCTCGAGCGTGCGGGCTGGAAGGCCGCCGACCTCGACCTGCTGGAGATCAACGAGGCCTTCGCGGCCCAGGCCTGCGCCGTGCACAACGAAATGGGCTGGGACACCAGCAAGGTCAACGTCAACGGCGGCGCCATCGCGATCGGCCACCCGATCGGCGCTTCGGGCTGCCGCATCCTGGTGACGCTGCTGCATGAGATGCAGCGCCGCAACGCCAGGAAGGGCATCGCCTCGCTGTGCATCGGCGGTGGCATGGGCGTTGCATTGACCGTGGAACGCTGAGACCTCGCCGTTCCACACCTAGGGAGAAGTCCGCACAGGGCCAACCCCGTTGACCTCGATCACACATGGGTCGACCCTGGCGGACGAGAAGACAACATTCAACCGGAGAGAAAAATGGCTCAGAAAGTGGCGTACGTGACGGGTGGCATGGGCGGCATCGGTACCGCGATCTGCCAGCGGCTGCACAAGGACGGGTTCACGGTCATCGCGGGCTGCGGACCCAGCCGTGACTACAACAAGTGGCTCGACGAGCAGAAGGCTCAGGGCTACACGTTCTACGCCTCGGTGGGCAATGTGTCCGACTGGGAGTCCACCGTGGCGGCCTTTGCCAAGGCCAAGGCCGAGCACGGCCCGATCGACGTGCTGGTCAACAACGCCGGCATCACGAAGGACGGCGTGTTTCGCAAGATGAGCAAGGCCGACTGGGATGCGGTGATCGACACCAACCTCAACAGCCTGTTCTGCGTCACCAAGCAGGTGATCGACGACATGCTCGACCGGGGCTGGGGCCGGATCGTCAATATCAGCTCGGTCAACGGCGAAAAGGGCCAGTTCGGCCAGACCAACTATTCGGCGGCCAAGGCCGGCATGCACGGCTTCACGATGGCGCTGGCCCAGGAAGTCGCGAGCAAGGGCGTGACCGTCAACACGGTGAGCCCGGGCTACATCGGCACCGAGATGGTCCGATCGATCCGCCCCGAAGTGCTCGACAAGATCGTCGCCACCATTCCGGTGAAGCGCCTGGGCACGCCCGAGGAGATCGCTTCCATCGTGGCATGGGTGGCTTCCGACGAATCGGCCTTTGCCACCGGTGCCGACTTCTCGGTCAACGGCGGCCTGCACATGGGTTGAGCACGCACCGTCTGGAAGGCGTCGACGTCGAGAGGCCGGCTCCCTTGCAAGAGGGGCCGGCCTCTTGTCTTCCGGGGCTCAACGTGCATCGAGCAGCTGCTGGGCAGCTGCCGCAAGAGACGGTTCAGAGCCGTCCTGCAGGTGCAGGCGTTGTGCGGCATCGAAGCCGGCAAAGCTGCGCTGCATCGATTTGGTGTAGCCCGGGTCGTAATGCTTGTGCATCAGCTCGAGAAACACCTCGGCCACCCGTCCGGCACGAGCGTCGGCTTGCCAGCGGGCGATCTGCTGGCGGCCGCGCAACTCGACCAGCGCATTGAGCTTCTCGCAGAACGGCTCCACGTCGCGCACGAAAAAGTCGTAGTCCTGGAGCAGCAGCTGCAGGCGCGCCTCGTCCGGCATTTCGACATGCACGCAGCGGCTGGTGCTGCGCATGCGCTCGATCAGTGTTTCGGGCACTTGGAGCCTGCCGATCTTCTTGCTCTCGCTTTCCACGAACACCGGCCGGGCCGCGTCGAAACGGCGCAGTTCATTCCATACGGCGGTGTCGAAGGCCTTCTGCGAAGGTTGCGGCCGGCCCGGCACCGAACCCAGCACCGAGCCGCGATGGCAGGCCAAGTCCTCGAGGTCGAGCACCTGTGCGCCGGCACCCCGCAGGGCCTGCAGCAGCCGGGTCTTGCCGCTCCCCGTCCTGCCGCACATCACGCGCAGGTCGAGCCGGGCAGGCAGGTCTTGCAACTGCGCCATCACGAGGTGGCGAAACGCCTTGTAGCCACCTTGGACGACCTGGGTACGAAAGCCGATCTGGCCGAGAAACCAGGCCAGCGTGCCGGAGCGTTGACCACCGCGCCAGCAGTAGACCAGCGGCCGCCAGTTCCTGGGCTTGTCGATCACTCGGGTTTCGATGTGCTCGGCGATGTTGCGCGCCACCAGCGCGGCGCCGCGCTTGCGCGCCTCCAGGGCCGAGACCTGCTTGTATTCGGTGCCGACGGCACGACGCTCGTCGTCGTCCAGGACAGGCCAGTTCAGGGCTTCGGGCAGGTGGTCCTCGGCGTACTCGGCAGGCGAGCGCGCGTCGATGAGGGTGTCGAACTGGTCGAGGTGGGCAACGGCGTCAGCCGCGGAAATCGCACGAACGGACATGCAACGATTGTCGCCGCGACGGGCGGGTGGCCCGCCGCGGCTGGCACCCGGAGTCTCAGCGGTGTGTGCGGCTTTCCTGCGCGGCCAGGCATTCGAGCGCGGCGCACACTTCGGCAAACGTGCCACCGATGGCCGCGCGGCGGCTGTCGTGCGGATCCTGGCTGATCCAGAAGCTGCGGCTCGGCCGGGCGATGCCTGCCTTGCATACTGCTGCTGCCGTGCGGCGTGGCGCGGCCGAAGCCAGGCAGAGACTGGGGCCGCCGAACGGCAGGCTGAGTTGCCTTGGGTGGGGGCCTTCCGAAGAAAGGCCGACAAGACGGGCGGCAAGGCGAACGAAGCGAATCATGAGCATCTCCGAATTTCAAGAACAGCGATGAAGTTCGGCAGGATTGGCAAGGCAAGGCCACCGCGGGATCGCACGCGGCGCAGCGATCGCACCGCATGTATGCCCGCCACCCACGGCGGCCGGGGATTCAGCAACTGATGAAGATCATGCGTGCGCGCTTTCGCCGGCAGACGGCACCGGGCCGTACAGCGCCTTGCGTTGCGCCGTGTATTGCCACCACGGGGCCGCCGGCGAGCCCCGCATGAAGTCGGTGGCCGCCATGAAGGTGTCCAGCACGCAAGGGTCCTGGCGCACGCCGGTCTTGGCGCAGAGGTTCTGGTAGAGCACGAAGGCGTCCTTGCCGATCAGGTCTTGCGGCTTGGCGATGCCGATGAGCCGCAGGTCGGCCGCGAGTGATGGGCCGATGTTGGGCAATTGCTCGAGGGCGACGCATTCCTGCGCACTGCGCACCTTCGGGGCCTTGAAGCTTGCGGGGCGGAGCGATCTCACGACGAACCTCATCACATCAGCATGGTGTTGCGGATCAGCCCGACGGCCAGCCCCTCGAGCTCGAATTCGCCGCTTTCGGGCGTGACCAGCAGCGTGTCGAACTCCGGGTTCTCGGGGATCAGTTCGACGCCGGCCTTGGTGCGGCGGAAGCGCTTGACGGTGACCTCGTCGTTCAGGCGTGCCACCACGATCTGGCCGTTCTTGGCTTCTTTCGCGCGTTGCACCGCGAGCAGGTCGCCATCGAGGATGCCGGCGTCGCGCATGCTCATGCCGCGAACCTTGAGCAGGAAGTCGGGCTGGCGCGGAAACATGCTCGCTTCGACCACGTAGGTCTGGTCGATGTGCTCCTGCGCGAGGATGGGTTGGCCGGCGGCCACCCGGCCCACCAGGGGCAGCGACAGCTGTGCGAGGCTGGGCAGCGGCAGCGAAAACTGCAGCCCTACGCCCGACAGGCGCGAGGCATTGATCGAGCGCAGTGTGGCATCCTTCAGCCGGATGCCGCGGGAGGTTCCCCCCACCAGTTCGATGACGCCCTTGCGAGCCAGCGCCTGCAGGTGCTCTTCGGCCGCGTTGGCGGAGCGGAAGCCGAGTTCGGCGGCGATCTCTGCCCGTGTGGGCGGCGCTCCGGTGCGTTCGATGCTGCTCTGGATGAGCTCGAGGATCTGCTGCTGGCGGGCGGTGAGTTTGGGTGCGTCGTCCACGGGGCGGTCCTTCTTGGTTTTCCGCATGGAATGATCCGGCTGGTCATCCATCCAGTATCTGTATTTTTATCCAGCTTTCACTGAAATGCAAAGCATCTCGAAGAGTTCTGCCGCCAAGACCGTGATCCTCGGGACGGGCGGCACCATCGCGGGCACGGCCGAGGCCGGCGACAACATCGGCTACACCGCCGCGCAGCTGGGCGTGGCCCAGCTGGTCGAACGGGTGCCTGCCCTGGCCGCCGTGCCGCTCGAGGTGGAGCAGGTGGCGCAACTCGACAGCAAGGACATGGACTTCGCCACCTGGCGCCTGCTGGCAAAACGGGTGGCGTTTCACCTCGACCGTGCCGACGTGGGTGGCGTGGTGATCACGCATGGCACCGACACGCTGGAGGAAACCGGCTACCTGCTGCACCGCGTGCTTGGTGGGGCCAAGCCGGTGGTGATGGCTGCCGCCATGCGCCCGGCAACGGCCTTGCAGGCCGACGGTCCCCAGAACGTGCTCGACGCGGTGTCGGTGGCTCGTCATGGGCAGGCCTGCGGCGTGCTGGCCGTGCTGTCCGGGGCCGTATGGATCGCCGGCGAAATGCGCAAGACGCATTCGTACCGGACCGACGCCTTCAGTGCCGGTGACGCCGGGCCACTGGGCTGGGTGGAGGAGGGCGGCCTGCGCCAGCTGCGTGCATGGCCGGCCGCCGTGCCGCTGGGCGTTGCGCTGCTGGAGCGCAAGGAGTGGCCGCGCGTGGAGATCGTGTTCAGCCACGCCGGCGCAGACGGGCGCCTGGTCGATGCACTGGTGCGCGATGGCGTGAACGGGCTGGTGGTGGCCGCGACCGGCAACGGCACCGTGCACCACGAAGTCGAAACGGCCTTGCTGCGTGCTCAGGCGCAAGGCGTGAAGGTGCTGCGCAGTACCCGCGTCGGCGCGGGCGCCGTGCTGGCGAAGCCGGGCGATGCGCTGCCCTCGGCTGGCACGCTCACGCCGGTGCAGGCGCGTGTTGAGCTGCTGCTGCAGCTGCTGCAGGCCGTGCCGGGCTGAAATGAAACAGGCCGCGCGCCGAGGTTGGGCTCGGCGCGCGGCCTGCGTGAATCGCGTTCGCTCAGACCAGCGTCAGCGTCACGTCGATGTTGCCGCGGGTGGCGTTCGAGTACGGGCACACCTGGTGCGCGGCGTCCACGAGAGCCTGCGCTGCGGCGCGGTCCATCCCGGGCAGCGAGATCTTCAGCTCGGCCTGGATGCCGAAGCCGTTGGGGATGGGACCGATGCCGACGCTGCCGTCGATGCTCACGTCGGCCGGCAGGGCGATCTTCTGCTTGGCGGCCACGGCCTTCATCGCACCGATGAAGCAGGCGGAGTAGCCGGCCGCGAACAGCTGCTCCGGGTTGGTTCCCGGGCCGCCGGCGCCGCCGAGTTCACGCGGCGTGCTCAGTTCGACTTGCAGGGCGCCGTCGGACGACTTGGCGCTGCCTTGGCGGCCGCCGGTGGCGGTGGCGTGGGCGGTGTAGAGGACTTTTTCGAGGGCCATGCTTGCTCCTGTGAGAGTGAGTTGCGGTGAGGTACTGCGGGGAAAGGCTCAGGCCGACTTGGCCGTGAGCCTGGGTTCGAGGTGTTGCGCCAGGCTCTTGCGCAGCCGGTGGAGGCGCTGCGTCAGCTCGATCACTTCTTCGAGGCTGCACTGCGTGGCGCACAGGATCTCTTCGGGCACCACGTGCGCGCCGGTCTTCATGCGGCGGCCGGTGGGCGAGAGGCTCACGATGACACGGCGCTCGTCTTCGCGGGCGCGCTCGCGCCGGACGAGGCCGGAGGTCTCCATGCGCTTGAGCAGCGGCGTCAGCGTGCCGGAGTCGAGGTAAAGGCGCTCGCCGAGTTCGCTGACGGTGAGGCCGTCGCGCTCCCACAGCGCCAGCATCACCAGGTATTGCGGATAAGTGAGACCGAGCTTGTCGAGCACGGGCTTGTACAGCTTGGTCATGGTGAGCGAACTCGAATACAGCGCGAAACACAGCTGGTTGTCGAGATGCAGCATCGCGCCGGCCGGCATGCGGGAGGAGGGGGCTGATTGACGCTTGGTGACCATGGGCGAGACTATAGGCTTCACAAAATTAAATTGCAAGCAATTTAATTGTGACGAGCGGAACAGCCGATCGCCGCGACGCTCCCCGGCGCGAGGCGTTCAGCCCTGGGTGAGGCTCTCGATCGCCTCGCCCAGCTCCAGCCAGCGGGCTTCGAGTTCGTCGATCTGCGTGGCCAGCTGCTTGAGGCGCTTGCCATGCTCCGCCTGACTTGCAGCGGGCAGGCCAGGGTCGGCCAGGGCAGCGAACAGGCCGTCGCGCTCCTCGGTGGCCTGGGCCAGGCGCTTCTCGACGGCTGCCAGTTCCACCTTCAGCGGCTTGGCCTGTTCGGCCAGCTTCTGCCGTGCCTGGGCAGCGGCCTTGCGCTCGTCGCGGCGGTTGCCCCCGCCGGCTGCCGGGGCAGACGGCGCCGCCTGGGTGTCCGCCGCGGACTGCTCCCGCAGCGCCAGGGCCTGCTCGCGGGCGTTGTCGAGCAGCCAGCGCTGGTAGTCGTCGAGATCGCCGTCGAAGGGCTCCAGGCGGCCACCCGAGACGAGCCAGAACTCGTCGCACACCTCCCGCAGCAGTGCGCGGTCGTGGCTGACCAGCATGACGGTGCCCTCATATTCGTTGAGCGCCATGCTCAGCGCCTCGCGGGTGTTGAGGTCGAGGTGGTTGGTCGGTTCGTCCAGCAGCAGCAGGTTGGGACGCTGCCACACCAGCATGGCGAGCACGAGGCGCGCCTTCTCGCCGCCGGAAAGCGAGCCGACCTCCTGGTAGACCATGTCGGCCGGGAAGCGGAAGCTGCCGAGGAAAGTGCGCAGGTCCTGCTCGCGCGCCTGCGGCGAAACCTGCCTGGCCAGCCGCACCATGTGGGCGAGCGGGCCTTCATCGGGCCGCAGCACGTCCATCTCCTGCTGGGCGAAGTAGCCGATGGCCAGGCCCTTGCCTTCGGTCACCGTGCCGCCCAGCGCCGGCTGCATGCGCGCCAGCGTCTTCACCAGCGTGGACTTGCCTTGGCCGTTCGCGCCAAGGATGCCGATGCGTTGCCCCGGCAGCACCGACCGGCTGATGCCGCTCACGATGGGGAGCTCGCGGCCGTCGGCCGCCTGGTAGCCGCATGCCACGTCGCGCATCGCGAGCATGGGGTTGGGCAGGCTCTCCGGCGGGCGGAACTCGAAGGCGAAGTCGCTCGCGGTGAGCACCGGCGCCAGCTTTTCCATGCGCTCGAGCGCCTTGACACGGCTTTGCGCCTGCTTGGCCTTGGTGGCCTTGGCCTTGAATCGGTCGATGAAGCGCTGCAGGTGGGCCATGCGGTCCTGCTGCCGCTCGAAGGCCGCCTGCTGCTGCAGGAGCCGCTCGGCGCGCATCGCCTCGAAGGCGGTGTAGTTGCCGGTGTAGCGGGTCAACTGGGCGTCTTCGAGGTGCAGCGTCACACGGGTGATGGCGTCGAGGAATTCGCGGTCGTGGCTGATGACCAGCAGCGTGCCGTCGTAGCGCTGCAGCCAGCTTTCCAGCCACACGAGCGCATCGAGGTCGAGGTGGTTGGTGGGTTCGTCGAGCAGCAGCAGGTCGGCCGGGCACATCAGCGCGCGCGCCAACTGCAGCCGCATGCGCCACCCTCCGGAAAAGCTGTTCACCGGCGCCCCCAGCTGATGCACCTTGAAGCCCAGGCCCAGCAGCAGCGCCTGCGCGCGGGCCTTGGCATCGAAGGCGCCGGCCTCGGCCAGCGCGGCATGGGCCTCGGCAATGGCATGGCCGTCGTCACCCGCTTCCGCCCGGGCCAGCTGCTGCTGCGCCTCGGTGAGGCGCGTGTCGCCCTCCAGAACGAAGTCGGTGGCGCTCTGGTCGGTCTCGGGCATGGATTGCGCCACTTCGGCCAGGCGCCAGCGCGGCGGCAGGCTCACGTCGCCGCCATCGGCATGCAGGCGGTCGGTCAGCAGCGCGAACAGCGAAGACTTGCCGGCGCCGTTGCGCCCGACGAGCGAAACCTTCTCGCCGGCATGCAGCGTGACGCTCGCCTGTTCGAGCACGACTTTGGGCCCACGCCGCAGCGTGACATTCTTGAGGACAATCATCGGTGTGGCAGCAAGCGGGCACGGGCCCGCACCAGCAGGAGAACGAGAGTGAAAAAAGGGCTGACGACGGCGATCCTACATGCCGACCGCCAGGCGGAAATCGAACACGGCGCAGTGCACAAGCCCATGCATACGGCGGTGGCCTTCGGCTACCGCACTGCAAAGGAACTGGCAGCCGTGTTCCAGGGCGAAAAGGCCGGCCACGTGTACGGCCGCCAGGGCAACCCGACCTCGCAGGCGCTGGAGGCGAAGGTGAGCCTGATGGAAGATGCCATCGGGACGGTGAGCTTCGGCACCGGCATGGCGGCCGTTGCGGCGGTGTTCCTCACGTTGCTCAAGCGCGGCGACCACGTGGTCTCGAGCAAGTACCTGTTCGGCAACACCAACAGCCTGTTGCAGACGCTCGAGGGCGTTGGCGTCGAAGTGACGCTGGCCGATGCCACCGAAGTCCGGCAAATCGAAGCCGCGCTGAAGCCGAACACGCGCATGGTGTTCGTCGAGACCATCGCGAACCCGCGCACGCAGGTGGCAGACCTCGAAGGCATCGGTGCGCTGTGCAAGTCGCGGGGCCTGGTGTACGTGGTGGACAACACCATGACCACGCCGTACCTCTTCCGCCCCAAGGGGGCGGGCGCCTCTCTGGTGGTGAACTCGCTCACCAAGGCCATCTGCGGCCATGGCGACGCGCTGGGTGGCGCGGTGTCGGACACCGGCCTGTTCGACTGGTCGACCTATCCCAACATCGCCGCGCCGTACCGCAAGGGCAATGCGGCCGGCTGGGGGCTGCAGCAGATCAAGAAGAAGGGCCTGCGCGACATGGGCGGCACGCTGTCGGCCGAGCACGCGCACCGCATTGCCCGGGGCGCCGAAACGCTGGGCCTGCGCATGGACCGGGCCTGCGACAACGCGATGCGCCTGTCGCAATGGCTCGCCGCGCAACCGCAGGTGGCCGCGGTGCATTACCCAGGGCTTGCCAGCCATGCCGAACACGAACGCTCGGCACGTCTGTTCAAGGCCTTCGGTGCGCTGCTGAGCTTCGAGCTGAAGGACAGCGTCGATTGTTTTGCGCTGCTCGACGCGCTGGAACTGGTCATCAAGTCGAGCCACCTGGGCGATGCGCGCACCCTGGCCATTCCGGTGGCGCACACCATCTTCTGGGAGATGGGCGCCGCGCAGCGCAAGGACATGGGCATCGCCGACTCCCTGGTGCGCGTGTCGGTGGGCATCGAGGACTACGCCGACCTGCAAGCCGACTTCGAGCAGGCGTTCGCGGGCCTCGCGGGTTGAGCGGCGTCAGGCGCCGGCGAGCGCCTCGCGGGTGACCAGCAGCACCTGGTCGTGGCCTGCCGTGGTCTCGAGCCACAGCACTTCGAGCGACGGGAAGGCATGCTCGAAGTGTTCGCGTTCGTTGCCGATCTCGAGCACCAGCACGGCGTCTTCGCTCATGCGCGCCGGGGCATCGCGCAGCAACTTGCGGATGAAGTCCATGCCGTCGGCCCCGCCGGCCAGGGCCAGCTCGGGTTCTGCGCGGTACTCGGCCGGCAGCACGGCCATGGACGCCGCGTTCACGTACGGCGGGTTGCACAGGATCAGGTCGTAGGGCCCGCGCACGCCGGCCAGTCCGTCGGACGGCAGCAGCGTGATGCGCTGCTGCAACTGGTGCCTGTCGATGTTGATGCGCGCCACCGCCAGCGCGTCGGCCGAGATGTCGGCTGCGTCCACCACCACGTCGGGCCAGGCCATGGCGGCCAGCACCGCCAGGCTGCCGTTGCCGGTGCACAGGTCGAGCACGCGGCGCGTGTGTGCGCCCAGCCAGACGTCGATGCTGCCGTCGGCCAGCAGCTCGGCGATGAAGCTGCGCGGCACGATGGCCCGCTCGTCGACGTAGAAGGGCACGCCCTGCAGCCAGGCTTCGTGCGTGAGATAGGCGGCTGGCTTGCGCGACGAGATGCGTTGCTCGACCAGGGCGGCGGCCGCTGCCGCTGCCGCGGCATCGACGTCGTCGTCGGCATGCTCGTCGAGCATGTCCAGCGGCAGGCCCAGCTTCCACAGCACCAGCCACGCCGCCTCGTCGAAGGCGTTGGCGGTGCCGTGCCCGAACGACACACCCGCCTCGTCGAGGCGGGTGCCCATGCGCTCGATCAGCTCGATGAGTTTCATGTCACCAGCCGCTCGAGCGTCTTGCGGTAGATCTCCTTGAGCGGCTCGATGTCGGCCACCGCCACGTGCTCGTCGATCTTGTGGATGCTCGCGTTCACGGGACCGCATTCCACCACCTGCGGGCAGACCTGCGCGATGAAGCGGCCGTCGGAGGTGCCGCCGGTGGTGGACAGCTCGGTGACGAGGCCGGTGGTCTCGCGGATCGCCGCGCCGAGCGCTTCGGTCAGGTCGCCGGGCCGGGTGAGGAAGGGGCGCCCGCCCAGCGTCCATTGCAAGTCGTACTTCAGCGCATGGCGGTCGAGCACCGCATGCAGCCTTTCCTTCAGCGACTCGGGGGTGGACTCGGTGGAGAAGCGGAAGTTGAAGTCCACCACCACCTCGCCAGGGATCACGTTGGTGGCCCCGGTGCCGGCATGCAGGTTCGAGACCTGCCAGCTCGTCGGCGGAAAGTGGTCGTTGCCGCGGTCCCAGTCGATGGTGGTGAGCTCGGCCAGCGCCGGCGCCAGGCGATGGATCGGGTTTTCGGCCAGGTGGGGGTAGGCGATATGGCCCTGGATGCCCTTGACCACCAGCCGGCCCGACAGCGAGCCGCGGCGGCCGTTCTTGATCATGTCGCCCACCGCCTCCACCGAGGTTGGCTCGCCGACGATGCAGCAGTCGAGCCGTTCACCACGTTCCTTCAGCCACTCGATCACCTTGATGGTGCCGTCGTTGGCCGGACCTTCCTCGTCGCTGGTGATCAGGAAGCCGATGGAGCCGGCATGCGCCGGGTGCGAGCGCACGAACTCTTCGCAGGCCACCACCATCGCGGCGATGGAGGTCTTCATGTCGGCAGCGCCGCGGCCGTAGAGCTTGCCGTTGCGGTGGGTGGGCACGAACGGGTCGCTGCTCCACTGTGCCAGGGGGCCGGTGGGGACCACGTCGGTGTGGCCGGCAAAAGCCAGCATGCGGCCTTGCGGGTCGCCGCCGCGGCGCACCGCCCACAGATTGGTCACGCGAAAGTCGTCCGGCCCGCTTTCGATGGTGTGGCAATCGAAGCCGACGGCGCGCAGGCGTTCAGCCAGCAGCTTCTGGCAGCCGGCGTCGTCCGGCGTGACGGAGTGCAGGGCGATCAGCTGTTCGGCCAGTCTCAGGGTCGCCGTCATAGCCCGCCAAAACCCGTGCGCGCCGGCTTGTCGTCGGTGCGCACCTCGAGCGTGATCTCGGTGAACGACGGACCTTCGTCCACTTCTTCCTTCTTGGGCGCCGCCTTCGACTGCGGGCTCATGTCGTTCTGCAGGCGCCACATCAGGTTGGTGGGCGAGTCGGCGAAGGCCAGGCCTTCGTCGCGTGTGACGTGGCCTTCCATGATGAGGCGGGCGATGTCCTGCTCGAAGGTCTGCGAACCCTCGGCCATGGACTTTTCCATGGCTTCCTTCACGCCGGAGAAGTCGCCCTTCTCGATGAGTTCGGACACCAGCTTGGTGTTGAGCAGCACCTCCACGCCAGGCACCCGGCCGCCGGCGGTCGAGCGCAGCAGGCGCTGCGACACGATGGCCTTGAGGCCCGAGGCCAGGTCGGACAGCAGGGCCGGGCGCGACTCCGGCGTGTAGAACGAAAGAATGCGGCCCAGTGCGTGGTAGCTGTTGTTGGCGTGCAGGGTCGACAGCACCAGGTGGCCCGACAGCGCATAGGAAATCGCGGCCGTCATGGTTTCGCGGTCGCGGATTTCGCCGATCAGGATGCAGTCCGGCGCCTGGCGCAGCGCGTTCTTCAGGCCGATCTGCAGCGAGTTGGTGTCGCGGCCCACCTCGCGCTGGTTGACCACCGACTTCTTGTTCGAGAACAGGAATTCGATCGGGTCCTCGATGGTGAGGATGTGCCCGGCCATCTGCTGGTTGCGGTGCTCCAGCATCGACGCGAGCGTGGTGCTCTTGCCGGTGCCGGTGGCGCCCGCCAGCAGGATGAGGCCTCGCTTCTCGAGGATGAGCGTATGCAGGATCTCGGGCAGGTTCAGCGAATCGAGCTCGGGGATCAGCGACGGGATGCAGCGGAACACCGCCGCGGTGGAACCGCGCTGCTTGAAGGCCGAAAGGCGGAAGCTGGCGACGCCCGCGAGCGTGACGCCGACGTTGAGCTCGCCGGTGTCGTCGAGCTCTTCCATCTGCGAGGGCGTCAGGATCTCGGCCAGCAGCTGGCGAGGCTGCTGCGGTGTGAGCGCCTGGTCGGACAGCTGCAGGATCTGGCCGTGGATCTTGATGAGGATGGGCGTGTTGGCCGAGAGATAGACGTCCGAGGCCTGTTTCTCGGCCATCAGCTTCAGCACCCGCTCCATGTTTCCGCTCATCCGCGTCCCCTCGATCGATCTTGAAGTCTGGTTGTTGTTCGCGTGCCGAAGAAGCTCAGGCGCGCAGCAGGTCGTTGATGCTGGTCTTGGCGCGGGTCTGCGCGTCCACGCGCTTGACGATCACCGCGCAATACAGGCTGTACTTGCCACCGGCCTTGGGCATGCTGCCGCTGATCACCACCGAGCCCGCTGGAATGCGGCCGTAGGTGACCTCGTCCTTCTCGCGGTCGTAGATCGGCGTGCTCTGGCCGATGTACACGCCCATCGAGATCACCGAGTTCTCCTCGACGATCACGCCTTCGACGATCTCGGAGCGGGCGCCGATGAAGCAGTTGTCCTCGATGATGGTCGGGTTGGCCTGCAGCGGCTCCAGCACGCCGCCGATGCCCACGCCGCCCGACAGGTGCACGTTCTTGCCGATCTGTGCGCACGAGCCCACGGTGGCCCAGGTGTCGACCATGGTGCCCTCATCGACGTAGGCGCCGATGTTCACGTACGAAGGCATCAGCACCACGTTCTTGGCCAGGTAGCTGCCGCGGCGCGCCACGGCCGGGGGCACCACGCGAACGCCGCTGGTGCGCAGCTCTTCCTCGCTCATGTCGGAAAACTTGGTGGGCACCTTGTCGAAGAAGCCCAGCTGGCCGGCCCGCATGAGGTGGTTGTCGTTGAGGCGGAACGACAGCAGCACCGCCTTCTTGAGCCACTGGTGCGTGACCCACTCGCCGTTGATCTTCTCGGCGACGCGGCGCCGGCCGCTGTTGAGGTCGCCGATGACCTGATCGACCGCCTTGCGCACTTCGGGGGCCGAAGTGGGGGTGATCTGCGCGCGGCCTTCCCAGGCCAGGTCGATGGTGCTCTGAAGTTGGTCTTGCGACATGGTGCTGCTCGGTTCAGTTGGATCGGATGAAGGAGACGATGCGCTCGGCGGCTTCGACGCATTCGTCCACGCCTGCCACCAGCGCCATGCGGATGCGGCCGGCGCCTGGGTTGACGCCGTGCGCTTCGCGTGCGAGATAGCTGCCAGGAAGTACCGCGACATTGTATTGAGCGAGCAGTTCGCGGGCGAAGGTCGTGTCGGATGCACCCCACAGGCGGTCCGGCACCTTGGCCCACAGGTAGAAGCTCGCATCGGGCAGCGCCACCTCCATCGCTTCGGCCAGCATCGGCGTGACCTTGCCGAACTTGCGGCGGTACAGCTCGCGGTTGGCCACCACGTGCTCTTCGTCGTTCCAGGCTGCAACGCTGGCCCGCTGCACCGCCGGACTCATGGCGCTGCCGTGGTAGGTGCGGTAGAGCAGGAAGGCCTTGAGCAGGCTGGCGTCGCCCGCCACGAAACCCGACCGCAGGCCCGGCACGTTGGAGCGCTTCGACAGGCTGGTGAGCGCGATGAGCCGGCGGAAGTCGCTGCGTCCGAGCCTGGCGGCTGCCTCGAGCCCGCCGAGCGGCGGTTCGTCGCGGAAATAGATCTCCGAGTAGCACTCGTCCGAGGCGATCACGAAGCCGTGGCGGTCGCTCAGCTCGAACAGCCTTTCCCATTCGGCCAGGGGCATCACCGCGCCGGTCGGGTTGCCGGGCGAGCACACGTAGACGAGCTGGGTGCGCGACCAGGTGGCCTCGTCGATGGCCGACCAGTCGGCCGCGAAGTTGCGGGCCGGGTCGCTGTTGGCAAAGGCCGTCTGCGCGCCGGCCAGCAGCGCGGCGCCCTCGTAGATTTGATAGAACGGGTTGGGGCAGACCACCGTGGCGCCCGGTCGCGTGGGGTCGATCACCGTCTGCGCCAGCGCGAACAGCGCCTCGCGCGAGCCGTTCACCGGCAGCACCTGCGTGGCCGCGTCGAGCGCGATGCCGTAGCGCCGCTGCACCCAGCCGGCGCAGGCTTCGCGCAGGGCCGGTTCACCGGCGGTGGCCGGGTAGCTCGCCAGCCCGTCGAGCGCAGCGCTCAGCGCCTCACGAACGAACGCGGGCGTCGGATGCTTGGGTTCGCCGATGCCCAGGCTGATGGCGCGGTACTGCGGGTTGGGCGTGACACCGCGCGTCAACTCGCGCAGCCGTTCGAAGGGGTAGGGTTGCAGGCGGGAGAGCAGGGGATTCATGGGCCCGATTATCAGCGGGCATGTGCGGCGCCTCCGCCTTGTTTCAGGTCGGATTTCGGCGGCGTTGCCCGGCGGCGGACCGGCTCTCGCGGCGGCGGCGCAGGCAGCCCGACCTGGAACTGCCCCTGTGCGTCGAGCGCATGCGGCACGCCCAGCAACCCGGCCAGGTTGGCCGCGTCGAATGGTGCCTTGACCTTGATGTCGTTGTCGAAGTAGCAGAACACGTGACGGTGCCTGCGCGCGGGAGGCGGCCGCTCGGCAATGAGCTGCGCATCTTCGGGCTGCGCGCCCTCGCTCCAGGCGCGGATGCGCCCGGCCCAGCGCTCCAGTGCGGCTGCGCTGTAGCCGCTGGCGTAGATCTCCTTGTCGCCGTGCAGCCGCAGGTACACGAAGTCGGCCGCCACGTCTTCCTTGTAGGGCCACTTGCCGGCCGTGTCGGCCACCACCAGCGCCACGCGATAGCGGCGCAGCAGGCGCACGAAGGCCTCGTCCAGGAAGCTTTCATGCCGGATCTCGACCGCATGCCGCAGCGGTCGCCTGCGGTCGATCTCGAGCCACGAGCGTTCGCGCATGAAAGGGGCATGCCCGCGGGCGATGTCCAGGGCCGCCTCGGTGTCGTGCGGCAGCATGGCCAGGAAGGGCTCGAAGAGGTCCGGGTTGAAACGGAAGTTCGGCGGGAACTGCCACAGCATCGGGCCGAGCTTGGCGTTCAAGGCCAGCACCCCGCTGGCCATGAAGTTGGCCAGCGGGGTTTCGACGTCCTTCAGCCGGCGCACGTGGGTGATGTAGCGCGGCGCCTTGACCGCAAAGATGAAGTCGTCGGGCGTCTGGTCGTGCCAGTGCCGGTACAGCGCAGGGCGCTGCAGCGAATAGAACGAGCCGTTGATCTCGATGCTGCCGAGCGCGCGCGACGCGAACGCGAGTTCGTCGTCCTGGCGCAGCCCCTTGGGATAGAACACGCCGCGCCATGGCGCGTAGCGCCAGCCGGAAATGCCGATGCGGATCATGCCCAGGCACTGGCAATCCGCTTGCCCGTGCGGGCGGCGGCCCCGTCAGAGCTTGCCGATGCAGCCCGGCGCGCCGCAGCGGCAGGTGAGCCGGCCTTCGTGGTGCGTTTCGCCGTAGTTCACCGTGATCTCCTCGCCCACGGCGATGGCGCGGTGCGCATAGAACTCGATGCGCCCGTCGCGGATGGCGAGGCGTGCATTCGGCGCGCAGGAGTGGTTGGTGAAGCGCATCGGATCGGTGGACTTCGATGCGTCGATGGCGCGCTTGTGCGACACCTCGACGATCATGATGCGCTCCTGCCCGTCGGCGCGGCGGCGTGCCTCGGCCACGGAGATCGACTCGCCGCGGATCTCGCCGATCTTCAGCCGCGGTGGAATGGGTTCGGCGGCAAACACGCCGAAGCCGTCGATCGGGCTGCGGCGCACCGTCACCGCGAACTTCTGGTAGCTGGGGTTGCCGGCGAGGGCGGCCATGCGGTCAGCCCTGGAGCCCGCTTTCGGCGGCGTGCGCCGGCAGCGTGACCACGGGCTGCGGCTTCCAGCCCTTCTTGCGGTGCTCGACCACCACGTTGGTGTAGATGCCTCCGCGCACGTACCACTTGGCCGTGATGCGCACGAAGCGCGGCTCGATGGCCTTCACGATGTCGTCGAGGATGTCGTTGGTGACCTTCTCGTGGAACGCGCCTTCGTTGCGGTAGCTCCACATGTACATCTTCAGGCTCTTGAGTTCGATGCACAGCTTGTCGGCGATGCAGTCGATCGTGAAATGCGCGAAGTCGGGCTGGCCGGTCAGCGGGCAGTGGCAGGTGAACTCGGGGATCTGGAACTGGATGACGTAATCCCGCCTGGGGCTCGGGTTGGGGAAGACGTGCAGTTCCTTCGAGGGCGCGGTCGGCGGATTGACCGGCATTTCGCGCTGTTTCGGGGCAGGGGTTCTGGAGGTGGACTTGGCCATGGATGACAGGCACCGAAGCCGGGGGGCGCGGGTGCGTTTGCAAACAGTTCGGGGGAGGGCGCGATGGTATCATCCGGCCCGCTTTCCGCCCTGCAGCTCTGCAGGTTTTTTCTTTTAGATCAACGGGTTAGCGGCGCCGCCCAGGCTGCCGCGACGAGCCGCCAGCATGCGCCTGAACTCCATCAAGCTCTCCGGCTTCAAGTCGTTTGCCGAACCCACCAATTTCCAGCTTCCCGGCCAGCTCGTCGGCGTCGTAGGGCCCAACGGCTGCGGCAAGTCCAACATCATGGACGCGGTGCGCTGGGTGCTGGGGGAGTCCAAGGCGTCCGAGCTGCGCGGCGAGTCGATGCAGGACGTGATCTTCAACGGCTCGGGCAGCCGCAAGCCGGCCAGCCGCTCCAGCGTGGAGCTGGTGTTCAGCAACGAAGACGCGCGCGCCGGGGGGCAGTGGAACCAGTACGCCGAGATCGCCGTCAAGCGCGTGCTCACCCGTGACGGCACCTCCAGCTACTACATCAACAACCAGCCGGTGCGTCGCCGCGACGTGCAGGATGTCTTCCTGGGCACCGGCCTGGGCCCCCGCGCCTACGCCATCATCGGCCAGGGCACGATCAGCCGGATCATCGAATCGAAGCCCGAGGAGCTGCGCCTGTTCCTCGAAGAGGCCGCCGGCGTGTCCAAGTACAAGGAACGCCGCCGCGAGACGGAAAACCGCCTGAAGGACACGCGCGAGAACCTCACGCGGGTCGAAGACATCCTGCGCGAGCTGAACAACAACCTCGACAAGCTGGAGAAGCAGGCCGAGGTCGCCACGCAGTACCGTGGCCTGCAGGAGCAGGGCACGCTGAAGCTGCACCAGCTGTGGTTCCTGAAGCATCGCGACGCGGCCGGCGAGGAGGAGCGCGTCAAGAAGGCGGTGCTCGAAGCCACCAACGCGCTGGAGGCGCGCATGGCCGAGCTGCGCCACGTGGAGGCCGAACTCGAGCACGTGCGCCAGGCCCACTACGAAGCCAGCGATGCGCTGCACACCGCGCAGGGGTCGCTCGCCGAGGCGGCACTCGAGGTGAGCCGCCTCGAAGAGCGCATCCGCTATGTGGTCGAAGGCCGCGCGCGGGTGGAAACCCGCCTGGCCGAACTGAAGACGCAGAACCAGCAGTGGGACGAGCGCCGCCAGCAGGGGGCCGACGAGCTGGAGCACATCGCCGAGCAGATCGCCGCCGCCGAAGAGCAGGCCGAGGTGCTGGCCGCGCAGGCCGAAGAGCAGTCGGGCGCCTTGCCCGGCCATGAAGACGCGGTGCGCGCGGCCCAGGCCAGGAGCAACGAGCAGCGCGGCCACGTGGCGCAGGTGCAGCAGCAGATCCAGCTGCTGGCCGCCGAGTCGCGCAACATCGACGAGCAGAACCGCGCCCTCACGCAGCGCCGCGAGCGCCTGGCCGGCGAACGCCAGGGCCTGGCCGTGCCGGACGAGGCGCGGCTGGCCGAGATGAAGCACCAGCTCGCCGGGCTCGAGGAGGCGCAGGCGGTGGCCGAGGCGCGGCTGCACGAGCTGACCGAGCAGGTGCCCGCCCTCGACGAAGATCGCCGCGCGCGCCAGGAGCAGGTCAATGCCGAGGCGGCGCGACAGGCCGACCTCAACGCGCGCCTGGAGGCGCTGCGTGCGCTGCAGGAGAAGGTGCAGACCGAAGGCAAGCTCAAGCCGTGGCTCGCCAAGCACGGCCTCGACGGGCTGGCCGGGCTGTGGACCAGGGTCCACATCGAGACCGGCTGGGAAACCGCCCTGGAGGCGGCCCTGCGCGAGCGGCTCAATGCGCTCGAGGTGGGCCGGGTCGAGACCGTGCGCGCCTTCGAGAACGACGCGCCTCCCGCCAAGCTGGCCTTCTACACGCCGCCTGTGGGCGCCATTGCCAACACCCACCAGACGCTGCCCCGGCTTTCGGACCTGCTGCGCCTGAACGACAACGGCCTGCAGGCACTGCTCAACGACTGGCTCGAGGGCGTCTATACCGCCGGCTCGCTCGACGAAGCCCTGGCCAACCGCGGCAAGCTCACCCACGGCGAAGTCATCATGACGAAAGCCGGGCATGCGGTGTCGCAATTCGCGGTGGCCTTCTACGCGCCCGATTCCGAGCAGGCCGGCATGCTGGCCCGTGCGCAGGAGATCGAAAACCTCGAGAAGCAGACGCGCGCCCAGTCGCTCATCGTCGAGGAGGCGCGCAGCGCGCTGGTGCGCGCCGAAGCCGCCTACACCGAAGCCTCGCAGCGCCTGGTGACGGCGCGGCGCGAGACGGCTGAAGGCCAGACGCGCACGCACCAGCTGCAGGTCGAGACGCTGCGGCTGTCGCAGCTGGCCGAGCAGACCAGCCAGCGCCGCGGGCAGATCGAAAGCGAGCTGGCCGAGATCGACGCCGGCATCGAGGAGCTGCAGGAGCGCCGGGTCACGGGTGAGGCGCGCTTCGAGGAGCTCGACATGCAGCTGGCCAACGAGCAGGAGCGCCACGCCGAACTCGACGAGGCGGTGATCGCCGCCGAGCGCCGCCTGAACGACGCGCGCGAGCAGCTGCGTTCGCTGGAGCGCCAGGCACAGGAGGCGCAGTTCTCCGCCCGCGCCCTGGCCGCGCGCCGCGGCGAGCTGCAGCGCTCCATCGAGCAGGCAGTGCAGATGATCGCGGCCAACGAGCAGTCGGCCGCGCAGCTGCAGGACGAGCTGGCGCAGTTCAACGACCAGGCGGCGCAGGCGGGCCTGCAGGAAGCGCTGGCGCTGAAGCTCGAACGCGAAAGCGCGCTGGCGGCGCAGCGCAGCCAGTACGACGACCTGTCCGCGCAGCTGCGCCGCGCCGACGAGCAGCGGCTCGAATTCGAGCGCAGCCTCGACCCGCTGCGCGAGCGCATCACCAAGCTGCAGCTCGAGGAACAGGCGGCGCAGCTGGGCGGGGCGCAGTTCCTCGAGCAGCTCACCGCAGCGCAGGTCGACCTTGAAGCGCTGGCGAAGTCCATCGAGGATGGCAGCGTCAAGCTCTACGGCTTGCAAAGCGAGATCGACCGCATCAACCGCGACATCAACGCACTGGGCGCGGTGAACCTGGCGGCGCTCGACGAACTCACCTCGGCGCGGGAGCGCAAGACCTTCCTCGACGCGCAGTCGGCCGACCTGCTGGACGCGATGAGCACGCTCGAAGGCGCCATCCAGAAGATCGACCTCGAAACCCGCGACCTGCTGGGCTCGACCTTCAACACCGTCAACGAGCACTTCGGCCGCATGTTCCCCAGCCTTTTCGGCGGCGGCCAGGCCAGGCTGGTGATGACGGGAGACGAGATCCTCGACGCCGGCGTGCAGGTGATGGCGCAGCCGCCGGGCAAGAAGAACAGCACCATCCACCTGCTGTCGGGCGGCGAGAAGGCGCTCACCGCGATCGCGCTGGTGTTCGCGATCTTCCAGCTGAACCCGGCGCCGTTCTGCCTGCTCGACGAGGTGGACGCGCCGCTGGACGACGCCAACACCGAGCGCTATGCCAAGCTGGTGAAGAGCATGTCGAGCAACACGCAGTTCCTGTTCATCAGCCACAACAAGATCGCGATGGAAATGGCCGAGCAGCTGATCGGCGTGACCATGCAGGAGCAAGGCGTGTCGCGCATCGTGGCGGTCGACATGGAAGCCGCGATCGGCATGGCCGAGGCGGCCTGAGGCGCATGAGTTCACTGCAACTGTGGCTGGCGGTGCTGGGCGGGCTCGTGCTGGCCGCGGTGGTGGCGCACAACGCCTGGCAGACGCGCCGGGCCGGCGTGAGGGCGCTGCCCAAACCTGAAGCCGGGCCCCCGGCAGAGGCGCGCGAGCCGGTGTTCGGCGATGCGGCGGCCGGGTCGCCGGCCCCTGCCGAACCCGCCGCGGCGGCGGGCGCCCCTGCGCAGCCCGAGCGCGTGGATCCGCCGCTCGTGGTCAGGCGCGGCACCGCACGGCTCGACGCACTGATCGACGCCATCGCGCCCCTCACCATCGAAGCGCCCGTCAGCGCAGAGACCGCGTTGCTGCACCTGCCGCCGTCGCGCCGTGCCGGCAGCAAGCCCTTTCTCGTCGAGGGCCTGAGCACCGAGACCGGGGAATGGGAGCAGCCGACCCTGGGGCGCAGTTATGGCGAGTTCCAGGCCGGCGTGCAGATGGCCAACCGGCTGGGGCCGCTCAACGAGATCGAGTATTCCGAGTTCGTGCAGAAGGTGCAGGCCTTTGCCGATGCCATCGGCGCGATGCCCGACTTTCCCGACATGCTCGACATCGTGGCCCGGGCACGCGAGCTCGACGCGTTCGCCAGCCAGCACGATGCTCAGCTCGCGCTGCGTCTGCGGGCCAAGGGGGCGGCCTGGTCGCTGGGTTATGTGCAGCAGCATGCGGCGCGCCATGGCTTCGTGCCCGGCGTGATCCCCGGCCGCCTGGTATTGCCCGCGCCGGAAGAGGGCGCGCCGCCGGTGCTGAGCCTGCAATTCGATGCACAGGCTGCCTTTGCCGATGACCCGGCCCAGGCCGCGGTGCGCGAGCTGACGCTGGCTTTCGACGTGCCGCAGACCGCGCCTTCCGGCGGGCCCTTCCAGGCCTGGTGCGCAGCCGGCGAGGCGCTGCGGCTCGCGCTCGATGCCGACCTCTACGACGACGGCGGGCAACCCTTGCATCCGCAGTCGTTCACCGCCATCGGGCAGGAGCTGGAGCAGCTGTACGCCGCGCTCGCCGAACGTGACCTGGCGGCCGGCTCGCCGGTGGCGCGGCGTTTGTTCAGCTAGCGGCAGGCGCAGAACGGCAGGCGCAGAAGCGGCAGGGCCGGTCTGCCGCTGCAAGGAATCGAGATACGAGGAGGAGGGCTTGCAATGGTGAACACCTGGAAGTTCGCTGCCGCTTTGCGTGCAGCGCGTGCGACGGCCTGTGCCGTCATGGTCGGAATGCTGGCCGCGTGTGCCACGCCCGTGGCACCCATCGCGGTGGAGCGCAAGCTCACCGGACAGGAAGGCGCGGTGGTGCTGAAGCTCATCACGAACAGCCGCACCGAGTGGGATCCGGCCGAAACGCTCTCGTCCCTCCAGCTCCGGCGTGTGGTGGAGCCGGGCGCGGCACAGGCGCCGCAGCCGGAGATCCTGCTGCTGTCGCGCACGCGCGCCACGACCCGCTCGACGGCCGTCTTCAGCGGCATGGTCGCGCCCGGGCGCTACACGGTGAAGGACGCGGTGGGCTCGTCGGGCAATGCCACCTACACCTTTCCGATCGGCTCGATGCTCAGCTCGTTCGAGGTTCGCCCCGGCGAGGTGTCGCTGCTGGGAACCGTGCTGGTGCAGCCGCTGGAGGGCACGCGCTTCAACGTGGGCTACGTACCGCCCGACGCCGAGTTGACGGCCACTTTCGAGAGCCTGTTCCCCGCCCTTGCCGAGCAGACGCGCGGCCGGTCGGTGCATTCGTTCGAGCTGGAGCCGCACATGACCCGCCGCGTGGCGCTGGCCCCACTGATCAAGCGGCTGGCGCCGGCGATGTACGGCCTGAGCGTGGCCGGCACCGGTGATGTCTATGCAGGCAGCAAGATGGGCAGGCTGCTGTGGCGCAAGGGCAGTGAAAAGTCCTGGCGCGAACTCGACGTCGGTTCCTGGAAGGCCATTGAGTCGGTGCGGCCCTATCGAGGCGGCCTGCTGGTCGCCGGTGAAGAGGGGCTGTTGCGCTATTCGTCGGACGAGGGAAAGACCTGGACTTCGCTCGTGTCTCCGTCGCCGGGGCTCATCGCGGCCGCCGAGCCGCTGCCCAACGGCAAGGTGGTGGTGGTGGCACGCCAGGCGGCCGAATGGACGGCCTTCGTGAGCGGCGATGCACTGGCCGGCGGCTGGCGCAAGATCGGAACCTTTGCCGACGAGCGTTCCCTCAACGTGCCCTGGCAGGGGGCCACCGCGGTGGCCACCGGCAATCGCGTGGGCGTGATGATGCCCAATGGCGTATTCCAGGTGGTCGATGCCGACACCGAAAAGATCGAGCGCATCTCCACCGGCCAGTCGGTGCTGAGCGTTTCCGCGATGTCCGACGGCATGCTGGTGATGCAGGCCGTCACGATCGTGCGCACCACGCTCGTGTCCACCGACGGCGGCCGTAGCTGGGTGGACCTGGACACCAGCCGGTTCGTCCAGGCCATCACCTTTGCCGACCGCAAGACCGCCTACGCCGTGGCACCGATCAAGCCAGGCGTCTTCGCCGGCGAGTACGGGCTCATGGCCAGTCGCGATGGTGGCCGCACCTGGGCTGTGAGCGGCACCCCGCCGGGCGGCGACCCGGCCGGCGTGCGCGAGATCATGGTCGACCGCAGCAGCGGCGCCTTGCTGGCCTTCCTGCGCAGCGGATCGATCCTGCGCTCGACGGACGAGGGCAAGACCTGGACCCGTGACCTCTGACCCGGACTGGATCGGTCCCTGGCCGATCAGCCGGGAAGGTTGCGCCGCCGCAGTGCGGCCAGGGCCGCCAGCCCGGCCAGCATCAGTGCATAGGTGAGCGGCTCGGGCGCCGGCGACAGCAGGAACAGGCCGCGGTCGCCGGTGTGGAAGGTGGCCGAAAGCACCACCTGGCCCACATCGTTGAGCAGCACCGAGTACGGGTCCACGTCGGCCACGATGTCGAACGAGCGCATCACCCAGCTCGTCAGGTCGGTCATCACGCCGTCGCTGTAGAAGAAGACGTGGCGGTTCGCCTCGCCCGGTGCCGGCGAGCCGATCTCGGCCCAGCCCACCACCTGCCCCAGGTTGTTGATGCCCAGGGCCTGGCTCGACGCGCCGCCCAGCGTGCCCAGGTCGGTCATGCGGCCCTGGTCGAACAGGAAGGCGCGAAAGTTCTCGTCGCCGGCCAGGCTCGCGTGGCCGACCGCCTGGCCGCGGTCATTGATGTCGGCGGCGCGGCTTTGCGTGCCGCCCAGCGTGCCCATGTCGGTCAGGGTGCCGCCGCGCCACAGGAAGGCGTGCTGCCCCGCGTCGGGCAGGCTGGCATGGCCCACGACGTCGCCCGCTTCATTGATGGCGGTGGCGCCGCTTTGAGCGCCGCCCAGGTGGCCCAGCGGCGTCATGGTGCGGCCGTCATGCAGGTAGGCATGCGACTCGCGATCGCCGAGGACGTTGGACTCCCCGACGACCTGCCCGGCACCGTTGATCGCGCGCACGTGGCTGTGCGCGCCACCCAGCGTGCCGAAGGACGTGGTCGCGCCGGTGCTGCTGGCGTGGGTGAACCCACGCCATTGCACCGCGCCGTCGCTGCTGCGGGTTTGTGACCACCCGGCCACCTGGCCGCGCTGGTTGATGGCGAGCGCGCCGCCATGCTCGGCGCCGGCCGGGGTGATGTCTTGCATGCGCGCGCCGCCGTAGAGGAAGGCGCGATGCCCGCCGTCGCTGCCGAACGACCACCCGACCACCTGTCCGGCGTTGTTGATGCCGGTGGCGCCGCTGGCCGACCCGCCCAGCGTGCCGAGGTCATGCAGGCGCCCTGCGCTGTAGAGGAAGGCATGGTTTTCGTGCTGCGCGGTGGACGACACGCCGACCACCTCGCCCCGGTCATTGAGTGCCGCCGCGCTGGTGTACCAGCCGCCGAGCGTGCCCACCCGTGCGGCGGTCCAGTGTTCCTGGGCGGCCGCGCTCCCGACCGTGCATGCGAGGAAGAACCCGCAGAGAACCTTCATCGTTGCCCCTCTCAGACGAGGCACGAATGTAGGCAGGCGTGACGGGCCTCAGGGAGCAGCGACAACTCCGGTTACATCGGAGACATCATTGTGTTGACGCGGTCGAGCACCCGGCTCGGCTCGCGCATCAGCATGAACTCCTCGGCCGCCGTAGGGTGCACGGCGAGCGTGTGGTCGAAGTCCTGCTTGGTCGCGCCGCAGGTCAGGGTTACCGAGAGGCTTTGCACGATCTCGGGAGCGTCGGCACCCAGCATGTGGATGCCCAGCACGAGGTCGGTATCGGCATCGACCACGAGCTTCATGTAGCTGCGCTCGCTGCCGCCGTAGAACGCCTGGCGCATCGGCCGGAAATCGGCTTCGTAGATCTTCAGCCGGTGGCCCGCGGCCAGCGCCTGGTTTTCGTTGAGGCCTGCCGTGCCGATGGGCGGCAGGGTGAACACCGCGCTGGCGGCCGACACGAGGTCGAGCGGGCGCAGCGGGCGGCCGCCGAAGAGCGCATCGGCCAGGGTGCGGCCCTGCGCGATGGCCACTGGCGTGAGGTTCTTCAGGCGAGTGACGTCGCCGATGGCGTAGACGCCCTGGGCGCTGGTGCGCAGTTGACCGTCCACCGGGACGGCGCCTTCGGCGTCCACGCCGATGCCCAGCGTGTCGAGCCCGAGCCCACGGGTATTGGGCCGGCGGCCCGTGGCGTTGAGGACGTACGGGAACTCGTGCACGGCCCCGTCGGCCATGTGCAGCAGGAAGGCCGGTGCGCGTTTCTGCACTCGTGCCGGCACCGCGCCCATGAGCCGGATGCCCCCCGCCTCCAGCGCGGGCGCGAGCCGGCGGCGCAGGTCTTCGTCGAAGCCGCGCAGCGGGAGGCCGGCGCGATAGAACAGGCTCACCTGCACACCGAGCCGTGCCACGATGCTGGCGAACTCCACCGCGATGTACCCGCCGCCCACGACGGCCATGCGATCGGGCAGGGCGGCGAGGTCGAGCAGGTCGTCGGACGTTGCCGCGTCGGCGAGGCCCTCGATCGCCTCGCGGCTGGGCGAGGCGCCGGTGGCCACCAGCAGGTGCCGCGCGGTAAGCCGCCGTCCGGCCACTTCCACCGTGTGCGGCCCGGTGATGCGCCCCCAGCCTTCGACCAGCTCCACCTTGGCGTCTTCGAGCAGCTGTCGGTACACCCCTTCGAGCCGCGCCGTCGCGGCCGCCTTGGCGGCGGCCCAGCGTGCCATGTCGAAGCCCGAGCCGGCCGGCGACCAGCCGTAGTGCGGCGCTTCGCGCAGCGCATCCCCCAGCTGCGCCGCATACATGAGCAGCTTCTTGGGCACGCAGCCGCGGATCACGCAGGTACCGCCCACACGGCTGCCTTCGACGATGGCCACGCGCGCACCATGTGCCGCCGCGCGGCGCGAGGCCGCCACGCCGCCGGAGCCGGCGCCCAGGGTGATGAGGTCGAAGTCGAAGGGCATGGATGACGTCCTCGTGATCGGTTGGCCCGGGTGCCGGCGATCGAAAACCTTGCACGGCTGACACACAATGGCGGCCCATGACGCCCGACGCCAAGCTGCCTCCCGCCGAACGTGCCGCCGCCTTGCGCGAGCTGCTGCACTATCACGCGCATCGCTACTACGTGCTCGACGAGCCCGAAATTCCCGACGCCGAGTACGACCGCCTGTTCCGCGAGCTGCAGGCCCTCGAAGACGCGAACCCCGAGCTGCGCACGCCGGATTCGCCCACGCAGCGCGTGCTGGGCAGGGTGCTCGAAGGTTTTGCCCCGGTGAAGCATGCGGTGCCCATGCTCAGCATCCGCACCGAAACCGACACAGAAGCCACCGGGGCGGTGAGCTTCGACGCACGGGTGCGCCGCGAGCTGGGGCTGGGCGAAGGCGATCCGCCGGTCGAATATGCCGCCGAGCTGAAGTTCGACGGGCTGGCCATCAGCCTGCGCTACGAAGACGGCGTGCTGGTGCGCGCGGCCACCCGCGGCAACGGCGAGGTGGGTGAGGACGTCACCCAGAACATCCGCACCATCAACCAGATCCCGCTGCGCCTCAAGGGCCTGAAGCCGCCGGTGCTCGAGGTGCGCGGCGAGGTCTACATCCGCCGCGACGCCTTCGAGCAACTCAACGAGCGCCAGCGCGAGCTCATCGCGCAGGGCCACAAGAACGAGAAGACCTTCGTGAACCCGCGCAATGCCGCCGCCGGCGCCGTGCGGCAGCTCGACCCGGCGATCGCAGCCAAGCGGCCGCTGAGCTTTTTCGCGTATGGCCTGGGCGAAGTGTCAGGCTGGGAGGTGCCCGACACGCACAGCGCGCTGCTCGATGCGCTGCAGGCGATGGGCCAGCCGGTGTCGTCCGACCGCGCGGTGGTGCGCGGTGCGGAAGGCCTGGTGGATTTCCACCGTCGCATGGGCGAAAAGCGCGACTCGCTGCCCTTCGACATCGACGGCATCGTCTACAAGGTCAACTCGCGGGCCTTGCAGCAGCGCCTCGGCTTCGTGACCCGCGAGCCGCGCTGGGCGGTGGCGCACAAGTACCCGGCGCAGGAACAGATGACCGTGTTGCGCGACATCGACGTGCAGGTGGGCCGCACCGGCAAGCTCACGCCGGTGGCCAAGCTGCAGCCGGTGTTCGTGGGCGGCACCACGGTGAGCAATGCCACGCTGCACAACCAGGACGAGATCACCCGCAAGGACGTGCGCATCGGCGACACGGTGGTCGTGCGCCGCGCCGGCGACGTGATCCCCGAGGTGGTGAGCGTGGTGCTCGACCAGCGCCCGCCCGACGTGGCGGCCGGCGAGCCGTTCGACCTGTACAGGAAGCTGGGCGGCAAGTGCCCGGTGTGCGGCAGCGACGTCGAGCGCGAAGAGGGCGAGGTCGACTGGCGCTGCTCGGGCGGGCTGTTCTGCGGTGCCCAGCGCAAGCAGGCCATCCTGCACTTCGCGGGCCGCCGCATGATGGACATCGAGGGCCTGGGCGACAAGCTGGTCGACCAGCTGGTGGACGCCGGCATCGTGCGCACGCTGCCCGAGCTCTACAAGCTGGGCGTGGCCAAGCTGGCGGCGCTCGATCGCATGGCCGACAAGAGCGCGCAGAACCTGGTGGCCGCGCTGGAAAAGAGCAAGCAGACGACCTTGGGCCGCTTCCTCTTCTCGCTCGGCATCCGCCACGTGGGCGAAACCACCGCGAAGGACCTCGCAAAGCACTTCGGCCGGCTCGACCGCGTCATGGATGCGAGCGTCGATCAGCTGCTGGAGGTGCCGGACGTCGGCCCCATCGTGGCCAACAGCATCCACACCTTCTTTGCTCAACCGCACAACCGCGAGGTGGTGGAGCAGCTGCGGGCCGTGGGCATCGCGTGGGAAGAGCATGAAGGGGCGGCCAGCGCGCCCAGGCCGCAGGTCGAGGGCGTGACCGGCAAGACCTTCGTGCTCACCGGCACGCTGCCCACGCTCAGCCGCGAAGAGGCCAAGGAAAGGATCGAGGCCGCCGGCGGCAAGGTGTCGGGCTCGGTGTCGAAAAAGACCGACTGCGTGGTGGCCGGCGAAGAAGCCGGCAGCAAGCTCACCAAGGCCCAGGAGCTGGGCATCGCCGTGATCGACGAGGCGCGGCTCCTGGCGCTTTTGAACGCGTAGGCGCCCGTCAGGCCAGCCTCGGCTCGCCTGCGCCGAGCTTGAACACCGCCACCGCCTCGACGAGCCGGTGCGCCTGCTCCTTCAGGCTCTCGGCCGCCGCGGCGCTTTCCTGCACCAGTGATGCGTTCTGCTGGGTGGTTTCGTCCATCTTCGTGACGGCTGCGCCCACCTGGGCCACGCCGGCGCTCTGCTGGGCGCTGGCCACGCTGATCTCGCTCATGATGTCGGTCACGCGGCGGATCGAGGCGACCACCTCGTTCATCGTGGCACCGGCCTGGTCGACCAGCGCGGTGCCTTGCTCGACACGCTCGACGCTGGCGTTGATGAGGCTCTTGATCTCCCGGGCTGCTTCGGCACTGCGTTGCGCCAGCGTGCGCACTTCGCCGGCCACCACCGCGAAGCCGCGGCCCTGCTCGCCGGCCCGCGCCGCTTCGACGGCGGCGTTCAACGCCAGGATGTTGGTCTGGAAGGCGATGCCGTCGATCACGCCGATGATGTCGGCAATGCGGCGCGAGCTGTCATTGATGCCCTTCATGGTGTCGACCACCTGGGCGACCACCTCGCCGCCTTTCACCGCCACCGCCGAGGCGCCGTGTGCGAGCTGGTTGGCCTGGGCCGCGTTGTCGGCGTTCTGCCGCACCGTGGCGCCCAGCTCTTCCATCGAGGCCGAGGTCTGCTGCAGGGCCGAAGCCTGGTCGTCCGTCCGGGCGCTCAGGTGGTTGTTGCCCTGGGCGATCTGCGTGCCGGCGGTGGCCACCTCCTCGGCGTTGGCCCGCACCGACGACACGATGTGCGAGAGGCTGGCCTGCATGTCGCGCAGCGCGCTCATCAGGTGGCCCATCGGCCCCTTGTCGTTCGGGATCTCGTTCGACAGGTGACCTTGCGCGATGTTGTTGGCCACGGCCGTGGCCCGGGCCACCGGGCCGGTCAGCACGCGCACGATCCACGCTGCCAGCCACACGGCGATGCCCAGCGCCACGATGCAGATGCCCAGCACCATCAGCCGCACCTGGGACGCGCCGGCGTCGAGCAGCCGGTGAGATTCGGCCGCCGCCTCGGCCTGCAGGTCCACCTGCGCATTGAAGGCCTTGGCGAGCGTGGCGCCGGTCGGCGTGGCGTTCCGGGCCCGGTACTCCCTGGCTTCGTCGTCCTTGCCCTGCAGGCGCAGCTCGTACCAGTGCGGGCGCGCCTGCGCATAGCCCTGGAGCGCTTCGCGCACCTTGGCCAGGGCGGCGCCCTCGTCGGCGCTCAGCTGCAGCGCGCCGTAGACGTCCAGCGCGTCGTTGACCGCCTTGAACAGCTTGGCCTCCTCGCCGGCCGCCTTGCGGATGCCGGCCTCGTCGGCCGTGGCGGCGATGGCCAGGTTGTAGCGCAGCTGCCAGAGCGCGCTGCTGGCCTTGAGCAGCTCGCCCGAGCCGCGGGTGTTGTCGTAGAGGTACTTGAAGTCGCGCTGCGTCTTCCACGTGTACCAGCCCACGGTCGCGCCAGTCAGCCCGGTCAGCGCGATCACGATGCCGAAAGCGACCAGCAAGCGCTGGTGAAGAGCGTTCTTCATGAGGATGTCCCTGAAACTTTGTTGGCGAGCAGGCCCAACGAGGTGCTCTCACGCGGTATCGACAGCGCTCGTGAAAAACTTCAGTGAAATTTGCGTGACACCCCCATCGGAGGGTCAGTCCTGCTCGTACAGCTCCAGCGGCAGGCCGTCCGGGTCGGCGAAGAAGGTGAAGCGCCGGCCGGTCAGCTCGTCCACGCGCACCGGCTCGGCGGCCACGCCATGGCGGCTCAGGTGGGCAAGGGCGGCGTCGATGTCACGCACCGCGAATGCCAGGTGCCGCAGCCCGCAGGCTTCCGGGCGGGTCGGGCGCGGTGGCGGGTGGGGGAACGAGAACAGCTCGATCTGGGTGCCGTCGGGCAAGGCGAGGTCGAGCTTGTAGGAGTCGCGCGCGGCGCGGTAGGTCTCGGCCACGACCGCCAGCCCCAGCACCTCGGTGTAGAAGCGCCTGGCGCGAGGGTAGTCCGAGGCGATGACCGCGACGTGGTGTAGGCGGGCAAGCTGCATGGCGCGAGGCTACCATCGGCCACCGCCGCTTCCCGCTTTGCAAGAGACCGCCATGACAGTGCGCCAGATCCTGAAGATGGGCGACCCGCGCCTGCTGCGCGTGGCCCAGCCCGTTCGTGAATTCGGCACGCCCGAGCTGCAGGCGCTCATCGACGACATGTTCGACACCATGGAGGCCGCCAACGGCGCCGGGCTCGCCGCACCGCAGATCGGGGTGGACCTGCAGCTGGTGATCTTCGGTTTCACGAAAAACGACCGCTACCCGGATGCGCCGCCGGTGCCGCGCACGGTGCTCATCAACCCGGCCATCGTGCCGCTGTCCGACGAGGAGGAAGAAGGCTGGGAAGGGTGCCTCTCGGTGCCCGGCCTGCGCGGCGTGGTGCCGCGGTTCGCGCGCATCCGCTACAGCGGCTTCGACCCCGCCGGCCAGCCGATCGAGCGCGAGGCGGAGGGTTTTCATGCGCGGGTGGTGCAGCACGAGTGCGACCACCTCTTGGGCAAGCTCTACCCGATGCGCGTGCGCGACTTCACCCGGTTCGGCTTCACCGAGGTGCTGTTCCCGGGCCTGGACGCAACCCAGGACGACGATTGAGCTGAACGCCCGCCGGCGCTCAGGAGCGCTGCGCCGAGTCGGCTTTCCAGGCGTGCGTCTGCAGCGTCTCGAGCGGCACCAGCTCCAGCGCCCGCTCGTGCGTGCTCTCCAGCACCACGGGCGGCGCGTAGCCTTCTTCCATGGCCTCTTTCCAGCGCAGGGCGCACAGGCACCAGCGATCGCCCGGCTTCAGGCCGCGGAAGCGCGATGCCGGCCGGGCGGTGATGAGGTCGTTGCCGCGCTCCATCGAGAAGTTCAGGAACTCCATCGTCATGCGGGCGCAGATGACATGGCTGCCGTGGTCGTTCTCGTCGGTGTGGCAGCAGCCGTCGCGCCACCAGCCGGTGAGCGGGTCGTAGGAGCAGGGCACGAGCTGCGTGCCCAGCACGTTCCTCGCGTCCATCAGCGTGCAGGCGTGCTGCCCTTGATGAGCGTCATCGCGGTGCCGATGAGCGAGGACACCTCGCTCATGTTGGCCGGCACGATCATGGTGTTGTTCTTCTGGGCCAGCTGGGCGAATGCCTCGACCGCCTTTTCGGCCACCTTGAGCTGCACCGCCTGGCCGCCCCCCGGCTGCTCGATGGCGGCAGCGATCTTGCTGATGGCCTCGGCCGTGGCGGCGGCCACCGCGGTGATGGCGGCGGCCTCGCCCTGGGCCTTGTTGATCTCGGCCTGCTTCTCGCCTTCGGAGCGGGCGATGAAGGCCTCGCGCTCGCCGGTGGCGATGTTGATCTGCTCCTGGCGGCGGCCTTCGGAGGCGGCGATCAGCGCGCGCTTCTCGCGCTCGGCGGTGATCTGCGCCTGCATCGCGCGCAGGATCTCGGCCGGCGGCGTGAGGTCCTTGATCTCGTAGCGCAGCACCTTCACGCCCCAGGTGCGGGCGGCCTCGTCGAGCGCGCTCACCACCGAGGCATTGATCGCGTCGCGCTCCTCGAAGGTCTTGTCGAGCTCCATCTTGCCGATCACGCTGCGCAGCGTGGTCTGGGCGAGCTGGGTGATGGCGATGATGTAGTTCGACGAGCCGTAGCTCGCGCGCATGGGGTCGGTGACCTGGAAGTACAGGATGCCGTCGACCTGCAGCTGGGTGTTGTCCTTCGTGATGCAGACCTGGCTGGGCACGTCGAGCGGAATTTCCTTGAGCGAGTGCTTGTAGGCCAGCCGGTCCACGAAGGGCACGAGGAAATTGAGGCCCGGCGTGAGCGTGCCGTGGTACTTGCCGAGCCGCTCGACCACCCAGGCATGCTGCTGCGGCACGACCTTCACGGCGCGCACGATGAAGATGGCCGCGATGACGAGCAGCACGATGGCGACAGCTTCCATGGATCGGTTCTCCGTCTTTGGTTGTTTGGGTTGCGGCGTGTGGGGCTTCAGCGGCCCAGCAGGAGCTGGCTGCCGTCGACCGCGCGGATCACGTGTTCGCCGGGGGCCGGCGCGTCGGTGCCGGCATAGCGGGCGGCCCACGAGGCGCCGCGGTACTGGACGCGCGTCGTGCCGTCGGGGTTCCATTGCGTCACGGTGACGCGCTCGCCGATGTCGATGTTGACGTCGCGGTTGGCGCCGGCCGGCGGGGCTGCCGGCCGCCTGGCGCGCAGGAGGTGCAGCGCCGTCACGGCGCCGCCGCCGATGACCGCGGCGGCCACCAGCTGCATGGAAAAGCCGGCGCCGAGGTGGGCCGCCACCGCGGCGGCCGCCAGCCCGATGGCCAGCATCAGCAGATAGAAGGTGCCGGTGGCGAGCTCCAGCGCCACGGCCACCCCGGTTGCGATCCACCACAGGGTCGCATCGCTCATGTTCACACCCCTCCGCCCGTAGAAGACGGCGGCAGTGTACGACGCAGACCACGGTCTGCGGCCATGCGTGCGAGGCGGTCACCGAACAGTCCTACACTTCGCGCTTTCCCGACAGGCCGCAAGCCGGATTTCACCTCTCGCAGTACCAGAAAGGCCGCCCGCCATGATGCGTTTTCACTTTCCCGTCGTGATCATCGACGAGGACTTTCGCTCCGAGAACACCTCGGGCCTCGGCATCCGTGCGTTGGCCGACGCGATCCAGAAGGAAGGCATGGAGGTGCTGGGCGTCACCAGCTACGGCGACCTGTCGCAGTTTGCGCAGCAGCAAAGCCGCGCCAGCGCCTTCATCCTGTCGATCGACGACGAGGAGCTGGTCGAGGCCGACGGCAGCGAGCCGGTGAAGGCGGTGGTGAGCCTGCGCAAGTTCATCGAGGAGATCCGCTTCAAGAACGCCGAGATCCCGATCTACCTGTACGGCGAGACGCGCACCTCGCAGCACATCCCGAACGACATCCTGCGCGAGCTGCACGGCTTCATCCACATGTTCGAGGACACGCCGGAGTTCGTGGCGCGCCACATCATCCGCGAGGCCAAGAGCTACCTCGACTCGCTGGCGCCGCCGTTCTTCCGGGCGCTGCTGCACTACGCGCAGGACGGCTCCTACTCCTGGCACTGCCCGGGGCATTCGGGCGGCGTGGCCTTCCTGAAGAGCCCGATCGGCCAGATGTTCCACCAGTTCTTCGGCGAGAACATGCTGCGCGCCGACGTGTGCAACGCGGTCGAGGAGCTCGGCCAGCTGCTCGACCATACCGGCCCGGTGGCCGACAGCGAGCGCAACGCCGCGCGCATCTTCAACGCCGACCACTGCTTCTTCGTCACCAACGGCACCAGCACCTCCAACAAGATGGTGTGGCACCACACGGTGGCGCCGGGCGACGTGGTGGTGGTGGACCGCAACTGCCACAAGTCCATCCTGCACAGCATCATCATGACCGGCGCGGTGCCGGTGTTCCTGACGCCCACGCGCAACCACTACGGGATCATCGGGCCCATTCCGCAGAGCGAGTTCACCCGCGAGGTCATCGAGAAGAAGATCGCGGCCAACCCGCTGCTCGCCGGCGTGGACCCGAAGCAGGTGAAGCCGCGCATCCTCACCCTCACCCAGAGCACCTACGACGGCGTGCTCTACAACACCGAGACCATCAAGAGCCTGCTCGACGGCTACGTGGACACGCTGCATTTCGACGAAGCCTGGCTGCCGCATGCCGCGTTCCACAAGTTCTACGGCACCTACCACGCCATGGGCAAGGGCCGCACCCGTCCGAAGGAGGCGATGACCTACGCGACGCAGTCCACGCACAAGCTGCTGGCCGGCATCAGCCAGGCCTCGCAGGTGCTCGTGCAGGACTCGCAGACGCGCAAGCTCGACACGCACCTCTTCAACGAGGCGTACCTGATGCACACGTCCACCAGCCCGCAGTACGCCATCATCGCCAGCTGCGACGTGGCCGCCGCGATGATGGAGCCGCCCGGCGGCACCGCGCTGGTGGAAGAGAGCATCAAGGAGGCGCTGGACTTCCGCCGCGCCATGCGCAAGGTCGACAAGGAGTTCGGCAAGGACTGGTGGTTCAAGGTGTGGGGCCCGGACAAGCTCAATGCCGACGGCATCGGCCGCCAGGACGACTGGGTGCTGCAGGCCAACGAGAAGTGGCACGGCTTCGGCAACCTGGCGCCGGGCTTCAACATGCTCGACCCGATCAAGAGCACCATCATCACGCCCGGGCTGGACGTGAACGGCAAGTTCGCCAAGACCGGCATCCCGGCGTCCATCGTCACCAAGTTCCTGGCCGAGCACGGCGTGGTGGTCGAGAAGACCGGGCTGTACTCGTTCTTCATCATGTTCACCATCGGCATCACCAAGGGCCGCTGGAACACGCTGGTGACGGCGCTGCAGCAGTTCAAGGACGACTACGACAAGAACCAGCCGATGTGGCGCATCCTCCCCGAGTTCTGCGCGGCGCACCCGCGTTATGAACGCATGGGCCTGCGCGACCTCTGCCAGGCCATCCACGAGATGTACGCCAAGGGCGACATCGCGCGGCTGACCACCGAGATGTACCTCTCGAACCTGCACCCGGCCATGAAGCCGAGCGAGGCCTTCGCCTGCATCGCGCACCGCAAGACCGAGCGCGTGGGCATCGACCAGCTCGAGGGCCGGGTGACCACCTCGCTGCTGACGCCGTACCCGCCGGGCATCCCGCTGCTCATCCCGGGCGAGCGCTTCAACAAGAAGATCGTGGACTACCTGCGCTTCACGCGCGAGTTCAACGCCGCCTTCCCGGGCTTCGACACCGACGTGCACGGGCTGGTGGAAGCAGAAGAGACCGTGGGCGGGCAGCGCCACTACTACGTGGACTGCGTGAAGGATTGAGGCCGAGAAGGCCGCCGCTCAGGCGTGCTCGGCCAGCCGCTGCAACTGCTGGCCGTTGGCCTTGCAGCTGGCGCGAAATGCGGTGCTGAGGCGGTTGTCCTTCGATGCCAGCTGCCAGAAGCGGAGAGCGGCACTGCAGGCCACGCTCCACTCGGGGCGCTGCGGCGGCAACGGCAGCGGCGGCGCGAACTCCCGCGCCGGCAGTTCGCCGCCCGGCAGCGGCGCAAACAGCATCGGCAGCATGTCGTAGGCCGGCGCCAGCACGAAGCGGCCTTCCAGCGGCATGAAGCTCAGGTTGCCGGTGTGCATGTCGGTGTTGCCGATCAGCCGGCCGAACCACCACAGGCGGCGAATGCGCTGCGCGTCGTCTTCGCCCAGCAGACCGGCCGCCACCAGGCGCTCGGCCAGGCGCGTCCAGTCGGTGGAGGCGTCGCCGATGAAGGCGGCGTTCACCGTTTCGAGCCCGATGAGCGCACTGCGGCCGAAGGCGCCGTGCCGGTCGAAGCGTTCGAGTTCGAGGAAAGTGCGGCCGGCATGCTGCACGACGCGGCTCTTTGCGCTTGGCTGGCCCGGCAGGCCTTCCGCGATGCATTCCAGCGCCAGGTGCTCGCACACCAGCAGGTCCGACCAGCGGCGCACGGCAGCGGAGCGGTCGGCACCGGAGAACTTGACCAGCGCATGCGGCGTGCGGCTGCCTGCGAGCTGGCGCTGCGCCGCGAACTTTGGGAATTCACCCGCGGCGCTGGAACCGGCCACGCCGGTGGCGATGGCTTCCTCGGCCAGTGCGGCATAGGCCGGGCCGAGCCGCGGCTCGGCCAGCGGTGCAGGCGGGTTCAGCTTGCCGGACAGCCAGCGCTCGTAGGCCAGGTTGCCCAGGATCAGGTTGCCGCTCACGTCCGACCCCAGCCGGCTCAGCACGTGGAGCACGTCGTCGTCGGACCAGGCCTGCAGGTCGGCCGACACGCCCAGCTCGCGGTGCGAGGCCCGGGCCAGCTGCCGGCCCATGTAGCCTTGCGGGCGCATGTCGTACAGGGGGTAGGGCAGCCCGCCCCACCAGCCGTCGCGCGACTCGTCGGGCACCGGCCAGCGGCTGCCGGACAAGTCCATCCAGGTGCCTTGCGGCGCCACCAGGGCCAGCGGCCCCAGCAGTTCGGCGCGACCGGCGGCATCCACCTCGTACACGGGCAGCTCGGACAGATCGCCGCGCAAGGGGCGGCGCAGCGCATAACGGGTGCGGCGTGCGCGGCCGGTGGCCAGCACCTGCGGCTGCACCTCCTGCAGCAGCCGGTGCAGGGTGGCGAGGCTCACGCCCAGCCGCGCAGCCAGGTCGGCCGCGCCGGCGGCGGGCTGCCGGCCCAGGGTGGCGAGCAGCTGGTCGCGGGCGGTCTGGTTGCGTGGGCGCATGGTTATGAGAAGATACTTGAGGCGATTTTATCGCCTCTTCTCCTGCTGCGCCTGTGCCTCGTGCCGGGTGTTTTGAGAAGATTCCTGGCGCTATTGGCGGGGCTCAGGCCACATGCGAGATCAGCACGCCGGGGGCGGGGGTCGCCGCGCCTTCGGGCTCGAGCCCGGCACCCAGCTGCGACATCGGCGACGTGGGCGAGCGGCGCACCGCCACGCCGACCGACACCATGTCGATCACCAGCAGGTGCAGGATGCGCGAGATCATCGCGATGAAGGTCGAGCTGTCCTCGGTGTGGTCCACAGGGATGCACACGGTGGCCTTCTTGGCCAGCGGCGACTTGCTGGCCGTGATGGCGATGACCGCGGCGCCGCGCTCCATGGCCAGGGTAGCGGCACGCACCAGGTCGTTGGGCTGTCCGGAGCTGGAAATGAACACCGCCACGTCCTTGGGTCCCAGCAGCTCGGCGGCCATCGACTGCATCGACGCGTCGGTGTGGGCCACCGACGGGATGCGGAAGCGGAACAGCTTGTGCTGCGCATCGAGCGCCACCACCGACGAATTGCCGATGGCATAGAACTCGACCCGCTTGGCCTCGCGCAGGATGTCGATGGCACGGTCCACCGCATCGACGTTGAGCGATTCGCGGAACTGCACGATGGCCGAGATGGTGTTGTCGAGCACCTTGGCGCACAGGTCGGGTGTGGCGTCCTGCCGGCGGACCTGGGTGCGCTGCACGGGGATGGTGCCGGTGAGGCCCGAGGCCAGCTTGAGCTTGAAGTCCGCCAGCCCCTGGAAGCCGAGCGAGCGGCAGAAGCGGATCACCGTGGGCTGGCTCACCTCGGCCATCTGCGCGATCACGGCGATGGCGTCGTTGAGCACGGTGCGCGGGTTGTCGAGCACGAAGTCGGCCACGCGCCGCTCCGCCGGCGACAGCGTGCCGCGCGCAGCACGCACGCGCTCCATCAGCGGGTTGCCGCCTTCCTGGGCCGGCACATGCTCGGCCAGCAGCGACGAGACGCCGTGGAAGGCCGGGTTCTCGGCGGTGAGCACGTAGGTCGGAATGCGGGCCACATAGCCCGAGAAGCGGCCCTTGGCCTCGAAGCGTTCGCGAAACGGCGACTTGAGGAAGAACTCGCCCAGCCGCGGCACGATGCCGCCGCCCACGTAGATGCCGCCGGTGGCGCCCAGCGTGAGGGCGAGGTTGGAGGCCACGGTGCCCAGCATCGCGCAGAAGCACTCGACCGTCTCGACGCAATAGGGGCACAGGTTCTGCAGCGCGCGCTGCACCACGTCGGCCGCCTTGAGCTGGCGGTCGCGCACGTCGTGGTGCCCGTCGATGAGCGCCTGGTAGATGAGCTCGAGCCCCGGGCCCGAGACCAGCCGCTCGGCCGACACGTGCGGCATGCTCTTCCACACATGGGCCAGCACCCGCAGCTCGCGTTCGTCGGTGGGCGAAAAGCTCACGTGGCCGCCTTCGGTGGCCAGCGTGAACCAGCGGTCGCCGGTGGGGATGAGGCCTGAAACGCCCAGGCCCGTGCCGGGGCCGAGCAGCCCGATCACGCCGTTGGCCTGCGGCTCGCCGCCGCCCACCTGCATGCGGCCTTCGGCCCCCACGCGCGGCAGCGACATGGCCAGGGCGGTGAAGTTGTTCACCACCAGCAGCGTGGCCAGCCCGAGCGCGCGCTGCGCCTCCTGGATGGAAAACTCCCAGTCGCGGTTGGTCATGCGCACCCGGTCGCCTTCGATCGGGTTCGCGAGCGCCACCGCGCCGTGTTTCGGGTGCAGGCCCTCCGGCAGGCCGTCGAGGTAGGCCTTCATCACCTCGACGAAACCGGAGTAGTCGGCGCAGGGCAGCACCGTCACGTAGTCGAAGCGGCCGGGCAGCTGCTCCAGGCAGAAGCGGGCATAGGTGGCGCCGATGTCGGCGAGCAGCCGCGGCTCGGGGTAGGGCACCTGCGAAGGCCAGCCCATGTCAGGCACTCCCTTGGTGGGCTGCGGTGCGGACGGGTCGAGCAACAGGGGCATGGTGGCTGTAGTCGGGTGTAACTACAGCCACTGTACCGAATCGGATGACCCTCGCGGCTCGCATAGGAGGACCGGCCCGATCAACGCCGGGCCGCCGGCGCGCGTTCGAGCAGCACGTAGCGCCCGGCAGCCTGCAGTGCGACGCTCCCGTTGCGCACCACACCCGTTGCGCCGCCGTAGGCGTCGCGCAGGGCTTCGCCTTCGGCGAAGGCCGTGCCTACCGGGAGGTTCACGGCGCCGGCGGTGTTCATTGCGACCACCACCGCGTCGCCACTGGCCTGGTCGACGCGGGCGAAGGCGTAGGGCGCGTCGCCGAGCTTCAGGTGCTCGCCTCGCGCCAGCGCCACATGCCGGGCGCGGAAGCTGCCGAGCTTGCGCCAGTGCGCCAGCACGGCGGCGTCCACGCTGGCCCAGTTCATGTCGGAGCGGGTGGCCTGCTGCGGGTCGCTGCCCGGCACCGGGCCGGCGGGTCGCGCGGTTTCGTCGCCGTAGTAGATCTGCACCGCTCCGGGGGCCAGCAGCAGGGCGGCGCCCGACTCGATGAGCCGGGTGCGGTCGGACAGCTTCGTGTCGTGGGACGAGATGTAGCTGAGCATCTGCGCCGGCTTGCCGGCCTGCAGCCTGGCGTATTCGGCGAACAGCTTCTCGGGCTGGTCGTACTGGCCGGCGCGTTCCTGGAAGTCGAAGTTGATCATCGCGTCGAAGCCGGCGTCATGCAGCTTGCCGCGCTCGGGCCCGTGGCCCCAGTACTCGCCCACCATCCAGAAGGGCGCATCGTCGATCTTCCTGCCCGGGTTCCTGGCCTTCCAGTCGGCCAGCGCCTTCACGGCTTCGGCCTTGAGTTCGGCCCAGGCGGCGGGCTCCACGTGCTTCACCGTGTCGGCCCGGAAGCCGTCGATGCCGTATTCGCGCACCCAGTCGGTCAGCCACTTGACGAGGTAGCCGCGCACCGTGGTGTTCGGCAGGTCCACTGCCTTGGTGTCGGGCTTGTTGCGCAGGAACTTCGGCAGCTTGACCGGCTCGGTGCTGTCGGTGCGGAAGTCGGGCAGGAAGGCGAGCTGCGAGGTCAGGTCGTCGCGGCCGCCGTCGATGTAGCCGGGCAGCCCGGCGCGCACCCAGTCGCGCCCCCACCAGTCGCCGAAGGCGAAGTTGTTGTAGTCGATGAACGAGTGGTAGTTGCGCAGCGTGGCGTTCTCGGCGTTGGGCCACAGCACCTTCACACCGAGCTCCTTCGCGGTCTGGATGTCGAGGTAGCCGGGGTGGTTGAGCACCACGTCGAAGAGCACGCGGATGCCTTGCGCGTGGGCCGTGTCCACCAGCTCGCGCAACTCGTCGGGCGTGCCCATGTTGCGGTCGAGCGCCGTGTAGTCGAGCGCGTAGTAGCCGTGGTAGGCGTAGTGCTTGAACTCCTTGTTGCCGCCCACCACCCAGCCGTGGATCTGCTCGTAGGGTGCGGTGATCCACAGCGCATTGACGCCCAGCTCCTTGAACCAGCCCTGCCTGAGCTTGTCGGTCAGGCCCCGGAGGTCGCCGCCATGGAAGGTGCCCACGTCCTCCCGCGGCGACGCTTCGCGCTTGCGGCCGTAGCTGTTGTCGTTGCCGGGGTTGCCGTTCTCGAAGCGGTCGGTGACGACGAAATAGACGACGGGGTTGTCGGCAAAGCTGCCGGAGACCGCGGCCGGTGCTGGCTTGGGCGTGGCGGCCGGCACGGCCGGGGGCTGCTGCACGGCTGCCGTTGGCGCCCTCGAGCCGCAGGCGGCCAGCAGGGTGAGCAGCAGGGGCGACAGCAGGCGTCTCGCGGCGAAGGGCATGGGCTGGCCTCGGAATCTGCGCATCACTTGCAGGGCTTGGCCTCGCGGCCCTTCTTTGCTTCTTCGAGCGAGGTGTAGATCTTGCGGTCGCCGTCGTTGACCCAGATCTCCTTGGTGGCGTTGCCGTCGAAGCTCATGTCGCGGCCGCCCTGGTCCTTGGTGTCGCCCTTGTGGATGATGTAGTTCACCTTGCCCTTCGCGTAGTCATCCAGCTTGGTGTGCCAGTACACGCCGAAGTCGTCCTGGCCGGCGGGCATCATGGGCTTCTGCCATTCCACGCCGACGAGCGGGATGCCCGGGTCTTTCCACAGGTGCACGCCCCAGCCGGCGTAGTTGCCGTCGCAGCGGTTGTAGTGGATGGCCACCGAGCCGGCGGGCGGGGCGGACTGTGCAAAGGCGGAGCCCGCCACCAGCAGCGAAGCCAGCATGACGTGAAGTTTCATGTGCGTGTCTCCTCGATCGAGGTGTCGTTGGAAAACTAGCCCTTGATGCCGCCCGACGTGAGGCCGGAGATCATCCACTTCTGCGCGAGGATGAACACCACCGTGATCGGCAGGCCGGAAAGAATGGCGGCGGCCGCGAAGTCGCCCCAGAGGTATTTCTGCTCGTAGAGGAAGAGCTTGGAGCCGACCGCCAGCGTGAGCTGGCTTTCCTGCTTGAGCAGGATGGAGGCGACCGGGTACTCGATGATGGCGCCGATGAAGGCCAGCAGGAACACCACCATCAGGATGGGCACCGCCATCGGCAGCAGCACCAGCCTGAAGGCCTGCCAGGGCGTGGCGCCGTCGACCTTGGCCGCCTCCTCGATCTCGACCGGGATGGTGTCGTAGTAGCCCTTGATGGTCCACACGTGCAGGGCAATGCCGCCGGCATAGGCGAGCACCAGCGAGGCGTGGCTGTCGATGCCGAAGAACGGGAACACGTTGCCGATGCGGTCGAAGATCGCAAAGATGGCCACCAGCGCCAGCACGGCCGGGAACATCTGGATCAGCATCAGCGCCGACAGCGCCGTCTGCTTGCCGCGGAACTTCATGCGCGCGAAGGCGTAGGCGGCCGTGGTCGACAGGAACAGCGTGACGACGCCGGTGACGAACGCGATCTTGATGGAGTTCCAAAGCCACAGCAGCACCGGGAATGGCGGCGTCACGAGGCGGCCGTCGGCGTCCTGGTAGCTGATGCCCAGCGCGAGCTTCCAGTGCTCGAAGCTGATGGTCTCGGGGATCAGGCTGCCGGTGGCGAAGTTGCCCGGCCGCAGCGAGATCGACAGGATCATCAGGAACGGGAAGATCACCAGCGCGATCAGGCCGATCATGAAGGCGTGCGCGGCCAGCACGCGCCAGCGGTGGGACTTGTCGAGGACGATGGCCATTGATGTGTGCCTCCTCAGCGGGTTTCGTCGCGCGCTACTTTCGTGAAGCGCATGTTGATGAGCGAGAGCACCGCCACCATCGCGAAGATCACTGTCGAGATGGCGGCGGCCAGGCCGAACTGCTGGCCCGAGTCCTGGAAGGCGATGCGGTAGGTGTAGGAGACCAGCAGGTCGGTGGTGCCTGCGGGCACGCTGGTGTCCAGGAAGTCGGGCCGTCCGCCGGTGAGCAGGCTGATCAGCACGAAGTTGTTGAAGTTGAAGGCGAAGGCCGAGATCAGCAGCGGCGTGAGCGGCTTCAGGATCAGCGGCAGCGTGATGCGGAAGAAGTTGGTGAGCGGGCCGGCGCCGGCCACCGCCGAGGCCTCGTACAGGTCGGCCGGGATGGCCTTGATGAGCCCCATGCAGACCACCATCATGTACGGGTAGCCCAGCCAGGTGTTCACGATGAGCAGCATCAGCTTGGCCAGGAACGGATCGCTGAACCACGCGGGCTTGATGCCGAACAGGGCATCGAGGATCAGGTTGATCTCACCGAAGTTGTTGTTGAACAGCCCCTTGAACACCAGGATCGAGATGAAGCCCGGCACGGCGTAGGGCAGGAACAGCAGCGTGCGGTACACGCCCTTGAAGCGCAGCGCATCCCAGTTCAGCAGCACCGCCAGGAACATGCCGAGCGATGCGGCGAACACCACGGTGAGGGCCGAGAACACGACGGTCCACACGAAGATGCGGATGAAGGGCTCCTGGAAGGCCTTGTCGGTGAAGATGCGCGCGTAGTTGTCCCAGCCGATGCCGACGCGGAAGCCGGGCGCGACACGTTCGCCGGCGGCGGTTTCGTAGAACCCGGTGGCCTTGTTGGCCTTGAGCACGGTGCCGCTCTCCCGGTTGACGAGCGTGCCGTCGGCGCGCTGCTCGTACAGCGGCTCCACCGGCGCGAACTCGCGCAGGCTGGTCATGCGCACGGCCTTGCCGTCGGGCATCTTGATGGTGAGCTCGCGCAGCCTGGGCTGCAGCGCGATCACGTCCTTGAGCGGCAGCGCATCGGCCAGCGCCACCCCCGAGGTCTGCAGCGCCTGGGCCTCCACCTCGAGCGGCGTGTTCCTGCTGAGCGCGAGCGGGGCGGTCACGAACACGGCCGATGCGTCCTCGTTCTCGAGCCGGCCGCGGTATTCGCGGCCGTCGCCGTGCAGGCTGAACGCGTAGGCCTCGCCCTCGGCGCGGTGCGTCTCGTCGAGCAGGTAGCGGGTGGCGCGCTCGAAGGTCAGCAGGTTCTTGGAGCTGTAGTTGGTGAAGCCGATCGCCATCGTGTAGAGGATCGGGAACACCACGAAGATCAGCGTGGCGGCAATGCCGGGGAACAGGTAGCGCCACGCGTAGGTGCGCGCCGAGCTGTAGACCCACGCAGCCAGCGCCACGATGACGAGGATGGTGCCGGCCAGCAGCGTCTCGCCCGCCGCGTAGACGAGCACCGAGATGTACAGCGCGGCGAGACCGAGCAGGGCGAAGATCGCAGGAACGAGCCAGCGTTTCATGTGAGGGGGGCGGCAGGGCCGGGATACGTCGGGATTCGATGCGGCAGGCAGCCCGCCTTGTGGGCAGGCTGCCTGGCATCGGCGAGCGTCAGTTCACGCACGCCTCATGGGGTTCACTTGGCCGAGATGCGCTTGGCGGCAGCGTCCAGCGCTTCCTTCGGGCTCTGGCGGCCTTCGGTCATGTTCTGCAGGGCCGACTGCATCGATGACCAGAAGCGACCCATCTCGGGGTTGTTCGGCATCGGCGAGCCGTCCTGCGCGCTGGCCATCGTGGCCTGGATGTTCGGGTCGCTCTTCAGCTCGGCGAACAGCTTCTTCGACGCGGGCGTGCCCAGCGGCACGTCGGCGTTGATGGTCTTCAGGCCGTCGACGCTCAGCATGTAGTTCTCGATGAACTCCACCGCCACGTCGCGGTTCGGCGAGGCCTTGGAGACCATGGCGCCCATCACGCCCACGAACGGCGCGGCCTTCTTGCCGGCCACGGTCGGGATCTTGGCGACGCCGAAGTTGATCTTGGACTTCTTCAGGTTGTCCCAGGCCCAGGGGCCGTTGATCATCATGGCGATCTTGCCCTGGTTGACGCCCGACTCCATGTCGGCATAGCCGGCACCCTTGGGCATCACGCCGTCCTTCACGAGCTTGTTCAGCGCCTCGGCGCCCTTGAGCGCGCCGGTGTTGGCCACGCCGGTGTCGGCCGGGTCGTAGCTGCCGTCGGCCTTCTGCTTGAAGGCATAGCCGCCGTTCGCGGCGAGCAGCGGCCAGGTGAAGTAGGTGTTGTTGTAGTCCCAGAGGATGGCCTTCTTGCCTTGCGCGGCGAGCTTCTTGTCGAGCGCGGCGATCTCTTCGATGGTCTTGGGCGGGTTGGGCACCAGGTCCTTGTTGTAGATCAGCGAGACGGCCTCGATGGAGATCGGGTAGCCCCAGGTCTTGCCGCCCACGGTGAAGGCCTTCATCGCCAGCGGGTCGATGTCGGCCAGCGCCTTCTTCGACGGCGACAGCGGCTGCAGCAGGCCGCCGGCGATCCACTCGCCGATGCGGTCGTGCGCCCAGATCCAGATGTCGGGGCCCTTGCCGGCGGCAGCGGCCTGCTGGAACTTGCCGGGGGCGTCTTCCGGGTGCTCGACCACCACCTGCACGCCGGTCTTCCTGGCGAACTCGTCGCCCACCTTCTGCAGGCCGTTGTAGCCCTTGTCGCCGTTGATCCAGATCAGCAGCTTGCCGGGCTCTGCCGCGGCAGCCTGGCCGGCGAAGCCCGCAGACAGGGCCAGCGCAGCGGCGGCGGCCACCAGCTGGATGCGTTGACGTTGAATCTTCATTGCCTATCTCCTTTGTGTACGCCTCTTGTGGGCTGTGCGGTTGGGAACGGACGAGAAAGCGGTCGATCAGCCGGTCGCCGCGCGGGGCAGGGCCTGGCCGTCGGCATCGAACAGGTAGCAGCGCGATGGCGGCAGCGCCATGTGCGCGGTCTGGCCCGGGGCCAGCGGGTTCTCCGGTGCGGCGCGCACCACCACGGGAGCGGCGGCGCCTTGCACCTGCGCATACAGGTAGGTCACGTCGCCCAGGTGTTCTGCCACCTGCACCTGGCCGAGCAGCGCGTTGGGCACGTCGTCGGTCCCGGCCTGCAGGTGCTCGGGGCGCACGCCCAGCGTGAGCCTGCTGCCGGCGGCCTGCGAGGTGGCATCGACGGCCGTGCGGACGGTGGCGCCGTCGTCGAGCCGCACGGTCGCTTCCGCGGCCGTGGCCGACACGAGGGTCGCCTCGATGAAGTTCATCTTCGGCGAGCCGATGAAGCCCGCCACGAACAGGTTGGCCGGGTGGTGGTACAGATCCATCGGCGTGCCCACCTGCTCGATGCGGCCGGCGTTGAACACCACGATGCGGTCGGCCAGCGTCATGGCCTCGACCTGGTCGTGCGTCACGTAGACCATGGTGGTCTCGAGCTCCTTGTGCAGGCGCGCAAGCTCCACCCGCATCTGCACCCGCAAGGCCGCGTCGAGGTTCGACAGCGGCTCGTCGAACAGGAACACGCCGGGCTTGCGCACGATGGCGCGGCCGATGGCCACGCGCTGGCGCTGGCCGCCCGACAGTGCCTTGGGCTTGCGCTCCAGCAGGTGCTCGATCTGCAGGATCTGCGCGGCGCGCTGGATGGCCGACTGCTGGTCGGCCTTGCTGAAGCCGGCCAGCCGCAGGCCGAAGGCCATGTTCTCGGCCACCGTCATGTGCGGGTAGAGCGCATAACTCTGGAACACCATCGCGATGCCGCGCTTGGCCGGCGGTACTTCGTTGACCAGCTGCCCGCCGATGTGCAGCTCGCCGCTGGTGATCTCTTCGAGCCCGGCGATGCAGCGCAGCATCGTGGACTTGCCGCAGCCCGACGGGCCCACGAACACGATGAACTCGCCGTCGCGGACTTCGAGGTCGATGCCGTGCAGCGTCTCGACGTCGCCGTAGGACTTGCGCAGGGCCTTGAGTTGCAGGTTCGCCATGTGTCTTCAGTTCACCGTTGGACGCCGGGTTGCAGCTGGCCGAAGTAGGCGCCCCAGCCGGGCAGTGAAAGGCGCGCGCCGTCGCGCCGGGCGGTGTGCGCGTCGTCGAAGCCGTGGCCCGAAAGCGGCGTGCTGTCCGGGGCGCCGGGCAGTTCGACGTCAACGGCGTGCCCGCCGAGGTTGAAGACCGCGAAGACCCCAGGGCCGCCGTCGCCGGCCTCCGGCTCGCGCACCAGCGCGAGCACCGGCTCGGGTGCGTCGACGAAGCGGATGCTGCCGCGCACCAGGGCCGGCAGCGTCTTGCGCCACGCCAGGAACCGGCGGGTGAAATGCAGCGGCGAGCCGAGGTCGGCGTCGTTGACGTCCACCGCGCGCGCCGCATGTTCGGGCGGCACCGGCAGCCACGGCGTGACCGTGCGGTCGCCGCTGAAGCCGGCGTTGGGCAGCCTGCCGGTCCAGGGCATGGGCGTGCGGCAGCCGTCCCGGCCCTTGAACTCGGGCCAGAAGGTGATGCCGTAGGGATCCTGCAGCTGCTCGAACGGGATCTCCGCCTCGGGCAGCCCGAGCTCGTCGCCCTGGTACCAGCAGGCGCTGCCGCGCAGGGACAGCAGCATGGCCAGCGCCACCTTCGAATAGTCGGACGTGGCCTGCGGGCCGCCCCAGCGGGTGAGCACGCGCTGCACGTCGTGGTTGCCGATCGACCAGCACGGCCAGCCGCCCTGCATGCGCGCTTCGAGGTCATCGACCTGCTGGCGCACGTAGGCTGCGGTGTTCTCGTGGGTCAGCAGGTTGAAGCTGTAGGCCATGTGCAGCTTGTTGCCGCCCGCGGTGTAGGCCGCCATGGTGGCCAGCGAATCGTCGTCGCCGACCTCGCCCACGCAGGCCGCGCCATGGGCGTTGAGCCTGGCGCGCAGCTTCTCGAGGAAGGCGATGTTTTCCGGCTGGGTCTTGTCGTACAGGTGGCGCTGGAAGCCGTACGGGTTGCTGGCCTGCACGCTCTTGGTGTCGCGCGTGGCCGCGGGCGGGTTGTCGCGCAGCTGCCTGTCGTGAAAGTGGAAGTTGCAGGCGTCGAAGCGGAAGCCGTCCACGCCGCGGTCGAGCCAGAACTGCACGTCGTCCAGGATCTGCTGCTGCACGGCTTCGCAGTGGAAGTTGAGGTCGGGCTGGCTGGCGAGGAAGTTGTGCAGGTAGTACTGGCGGCGGCGCGAGTCCCACTGCCACGAAGAGCCGCCGAACACGCTCAGCCAGTTGGTGGGCGGCGTGCCGTCGGCCTTGGCGTCGGCCCACACGTACCAGTCGGCCTTGGGGTTGTCGCGGCTGGAGCGGCTTTCCTTGAACCACTCGTGCTGGTCCGAGGTGTGCGACAGCACCTGGTCGATCATCACCTTCAGGCCGTGCTGGTGCGCCACCGCGACGAGCCGGTCGAAGTCGGCCAGCGTGCCGAACATCGGGTCGATGTCGCGGTAGTCGGAGATGTCGTAGCCGAAGTCCTTCATCGGCGACTTGAAGAACGGCGAGATCCACACCGCATCGACGCCCAGGCTGGCCACATAGGGCAGCCTGTCGATGATGCCGGGCAGGTCGCCCACCCCGTCGCCGTTGCTGTCGGCAAAGCTGCGCGGGTAGATCTGGTAGATGACGCCGCCACGCCACCAGTGCGGGTCATGCGGGGTCGTCGAGAGAGCTTGCGTCATGCGGGTCGTCGATGTTGGTTTTGGCAGTGCAGCGAACGGTAGTGAGACAAAGCCCGAAGCGCAATGTCATTCGTCCTGAGGCGAGGCAGGCCCGCAGGCCTGCCAACGCACCCCCGGTGGACGCCGCGGATCCGGCTGCGCCGGTCCGCAGGCGTCGCCCCCTCGAGGGGGAGCGCCGAAGGCGCTACGGGGGTGGGCCCGATCACCACCAGGCTTCGACCTGCACCCCGTAGTTCATGCCGTTGGTCTTGGTGCCGAACACGCCGTTCGTGCCCACGTCGCCGGCCGCGCTGTTCCACTTGGCGTAGGTCGCGAAGGCCCGGAACACCGGGCGCGCCCAGAAGCCGCGCGACAGCGCGACTTGCGGGGCCACCGTCAGCTTGGCCAGCTTGGCATCGGCTTCGTTCGGGCGGCTGACCTGGTCGTAGCCGGCTTCGACGGCCAGGCTGAAGTTGTCATTGAAGTTGTACTGCGGGCGCACGCCGAAGCTGACCCACTCGCGCTTGCCGGCGTTGCTGCCCCACACGCCGCCGAAGGCGCAGCACTCGACCTTGGCGTACACGAAGGTGGCCATGCCCGACCAGTTGGTGCCCTTCAGGTCGACGTACAGCTGGTCGACGATACGGAACTGGTCGCCAGGGGTTTCGTCCGTCTTGGCGCCGCCGTTGTAGGTGGGAGCCCACGGCACGCCGCCCAGCTTGTCACCCCAGATGAAGGCCAGCTTGTTGAAGCCGCCCAGCATCGCCTGGGTGTGCTCGACCATCAGCATGGTGCCCTTGCCGGTGGCGTCGGGGCCGGCGGTGTCGCCCTTCAGGAAGACGATTTCGCCTTCCAGCTTGCCGCCCGGGTTGACTTCGATGTCGTACAGCCGTGCTGCGTAGCGCTTGGGCGCGATCGCGTTGGCTGGCTGGGAGTTGCCGCCGTTCTGGTGGAACGAGAAGGCGAACTTGCCGAAGCCGCCCAGCTTCACGTCGTCCAGGCCGAAGCCCTGGCCGCTGTTGTTCCAGTAGTAGTAGTCGTTGATGTGGACGTCGTGGCGGTTGTAGTAGCGCTTGCCGATCCAGATCGACGCGTCTTCGAGCGCACCGGCCGGGAAGAAGCCGCCGGCCTGGAAGAAGTTCTGACGGTTGGCGATGTTGAACGAACCGTCCTTCACATCGGAGAAGTCGCTTTCCGTGCCTTCCTGCAGCGCGAGCATCAGGTTGTAGTTGGCCCAGGCGCCGTCAGCCTTGCCGAATGGCACCTTCAGCGCAGCTTCGCCGTAGGTGTCGCACTCGTTGCCCAGGCGGTACTTCACGTCCGCGGGGCCGCCCAGCTTGAAGCACTGCTGGTTGCCGCCTTCGCTGGTGGTGCCGGTGCCGGTCCGCAGGTAGCCGTGGAATTCCACACCCTCCGCATGGGCCGCCGGCGCGCCGAACGCGCCGGCGACTGCCGCAGCGGCTGCCAGCAGTTTGAACTTGGCTTTCATCGCAACTCACTCCTCGTTGGTTTTTGCTGAGATTCGCCCGCCCCGGTCTGGTGGTCGGGGCCGGCGGTTGGGGAACCCTCTTCCCGCGGAAAAGAGGCGATGCCCTCGTTTCCAGGGCATCGCGAACTCACTCTCCAGGAGACCAATCACCACGTAGCAACACTACAGATTGAAATGTAGTTTTGAGACATCGCCACTCTAGTAGCCAAACTACGTGGATTGAACGAGGGTTTACCCCTGCAGTCGCAGGCGGCCATCGCCTGTCAAGGCTGTCGCGCAAGGATGGCTATGGACAGGGGTGTGGCGGCTGTACTACGATGCCAACGTAGTTTTCCTACATTTCCGCTGCTGAAGGTCGGCGGGGTGGGAGCGGAGCAACAAGCGAGGCAGACCAAGGTTCATGCAGAAACAGAGCACCTATCCCCGTCTGGTAGGGGACATCGGCGGCACGAACGCGCGATTCGGCTGGATCGAGAAGCAGGGGGGCGAACTGGAGGGGGTCGTGGCTTATCCCGGGGCCGACTTCCCGACCTTGCAGGACGCCATGCAGCGTTATCTCGACGACCACGGCCGCAAGGCGCCGCGCTGGTGTGCCATCGGCATCGCCAATCCGGTGGTGGGGGACCAGGTGAAGATGACCAACCATCACTGGTCGTTTTCGATCAGCGACGTGCAGCGCAAGCTCGGCATGGACCGATTCCTGGTGATCAACGACTTCACGGCGCTGGCGCTGTCGCTGCCGGCGCTTCGTGCGGACGACCTGCGGCAGGTGGGCGGTGGCCGCCCCGTGGCGGGGGCGCCGCTGGGCCTCGTCGGCGCCGGTACGGGGTTGGGTGTCTCGGGGCTGCTGCCCGCGATGGCCGGTCACGGTGCGATCCCGGTCAATGGGGAAGGCGGGCACCAGACGCTCGCCGCCGTGGACGATGCCGAGGAGGCGGTCATCCGCGTGCTGCGGGAGCGCTTCGGTCATGTCTCGGCGGAGCGTGCGCTGTCCGGGCCCGGGCTCGTCAACCTCTATGAGGCGGTATGCAAGGTTCGGGGCGCGCCGGCGCAGCCTTTGAGGGCCGCCGACGTCAGCCGGCGGGCGGTCGACGGCGCGGACCCGCAGTGCGTCGAGGCGCTGGAGCTGTTCTGTGCCTTCCTGGGCAATGTGGCGGGCAATGTCGCGCTCACGCTGGGAGCGCTGGGCGGCATGTACATTGGCGGCGGCATCGTGCCCAGGCTCGGCGCCTGGTTCGATCGCTCCCGTTTCCGCGAGCGTTTCGAGAGCAAGGGCCGCTTTCGCGGCTACCTGGCGGGCATTCCCGCGTATGTCGTGCAGGCGTCGGTCTCGCCGGCGCTGATCGGCGCGGCCCGGGCGCTCGACGACCTATAGCCCCTGCGGGCACATCTCGGACAAAAAGGAGACATCCAACAATGCGCAAGACTGGACGCGGCCGGCAAGGCCTGGGATTGGCCGTGCTGTGTATGAGCCTGGCCGCGGGCTTCGCTGCCTCGCCGCAGGCGGCGACCGCCGCCGAGCCGGCGGCAAAGAGGCCGGCCAAGGCCCGCTCCTGGGAAATCGGCGAATTCACCACGGTGCGCCTCGCCCCGAAGGAGTCGGGGGCGCCTGACAACGAACACCCGGTGGTGCTCAGTGCGGAGGGGCTGCGCGCCCAGCTGGCTGCGGTTCAGGCGGTCGTGAAGGGGAAGCCCGAGGCGCTGTTCGGGGCCGATGAGCTGCAGGAGATCGTGCGGCCGCTCACCGAGGCCCTGGCCGCGGCCGGGCCGGGCGAAGACGTGTTGCTGCTGAGCACGTCGCGACGCGACGCGGGTTTCCTCGGTACGCCCTATGGCATCACCGCGCGCCTGTTCGTTCAGGGGCAGGCGCTGCACTTCATCGTGCATGACGTGCGGCTCGACTTCTTCAATGCATACCGGGGCACGAAGGTGCTGCCGACCTTCGTCTACGGCTCGCGGGTGGCTGCGGGTGCCGACACGATCCGCAGCGGCGGGGCGACCTCGCGCCGACCGGATTGGCTGGTGTTTCCCTTGAATGCTCCGGTGCCCGCGCTGGCGCCCGCTGCGCCTGCCACGCTCTTGCCCGCGCCGGCGGCTGCGGCGCGCACCGCGCCCCCGGCGGTTGCGGCGCCGGCCCCCGCGCCAGCGCCAGCAGCGGCGCCCAACCCCGGCTTCTACGACGCCCAGGCTGAACGGCTGCGCGGCCTCAAGCGCCTGCGCGACCAGGGCCTGATCAGCGAAGAGGAGTACCAGCAGAAGCGCCGCGAGATCCTGCAGACGCTCTGACCCTGGCAGGCACGAGGGGCTGCGCAGCGCGCGCAGCCCCTCGTGTTTTCAGGCGGCGTCTTCCGACACGCCCATCATGTGGCTGTAGCCGGCGTCGACGTAGGTGATCTCGGCCGTCACGCCGGCGGCGAGGTCCGACAGCAGGAAGGCGGCCACATTGCCGACGTCGTCGATGGTGACGTTGCGCTTGAGCGGGGAGGTCTGCTCGACCTCCTGCAGCATCTTGCCGAACCCCTTGATGCCCGAGGCGGCCAGCGTCTTGATGGGGCCGGCGGAGATGCCGTTGACCCGCACCCCCTTGGGGCCCAGGCTGGCGGCGAGATATCGCACGCTCGCTTCGAGGGCTGCCTTGGCCAGGCCCATGGTGTTGTAGCTGGGCACGGCGCGCACGGCGCCCAGGTAGCTGAGGGTCAGCAGGGCGGCGTTGGTTGACAGCATGGGTGCTGCCGCCTTGGCCATGGCCGGGAAGCTGTAGGCCGAGATCTCGTGCGCAATGCGGAAGTTCTCGCGCGTGAGCCCCTCGAGGAAGTCGCCGGCGATGGCCTCGCGCGGCGCAAAGCCGATCGAGTGCACGAAGCCGTCGAGCTGCGGCCACGCCTTGCCGAGGTCGGCGAACAGGCGGGCAATCTGGGCGTCGTCGCCCACGTCGCAGTCGAACACGAGGTTCGAGTCGAACTCGGCGGCGAATTCCGTGATGCGGTCCTTGAAGCGTTCGCCCACGTAGCTGAAGGCCAGTTCGGCTCCTTCGCGCTTGCAGGCCCGTGCGATGCCGTAGGCGATCGAGCGGTTGGACAACAAACCGGTGATCAGCAGCCGCTTGCCGGCAAGAAAGCCCATGGACGTCTCCACTCTCGAAGTTTTGGAAAGCTTGCGATTCTGGCACGCGGTGCCCTCCCTGCGCGGCTTGACAGGCCCATGCCTTGCTTGTAGTCGCGGCTCGGGCTACAATGCGCCTTTCGCTAGGCAACCGAGTGGGCGGGGAAATCCAGCCCATTTTTTTTGGCGAAACGGTTTTGTCAGCGCACCGGCTGGTCGGTGCATTTTTCGGAAGATTCGGTCACCTTTGATGAATTGGCACGTTGCCGTCGAGCGCACAGTCACCGGGCTGGGGTACGACCTGGTCGATTGCGAGCGGAGCTCGCAGGGGCTGCTGCGTGTCTTCATCGACCGCGTGCCCGGCCAGGCCTACGAAACCGGCGAGAGCGAGTCGGTCACGGTGGACGACTGCGAAAAGGTGACACGCCAGTTGCAATACGCGCTGGAGGTCGAAGCCGTCGACTACAGCCGCCTGGAGGTGTCGTCCCCCGGCCTCGATCGCCCGCTCAAGCGGCCGGCCGATTACGAGCGCTTCGCCGGCACCGAGGTCGACGTCACGCTGAAACTGGCGTTCCAGGGGCGCAAGAAATACCGCGGAGTGCTTGGCGCCGCGCCCGAGGGCGGCTGGCAGCTGGTATTCCTGGACGGCAAGGAAGAAAAGGTTTTGGGTTTTTCGCTCGACGAGGTCCGCGAGGCACGCCTGGTGCCGGTGGTGGACTTCAAGGGGCGTGCCCGCAAGCAGCGGCCAGAAGCCGCCGAGGCGGGTGAGACGAGGTTATCCGGAGGTCACGAAGAATGAACCGCGAACTGTTGATGCTGGTGGATGCGATCTCGCGCGAAAAGAGCGTGGATCGCGACGTCGTCTTTGGCGCCGTCGAAGCCGCGCTGGCTTCTGCCACCAAGAAGCTTCACGGCGGCGAAGTCGATATCCGCGTGGCGGTCGATCGCGAGAGCGGCGTCTACGAAACCTTCCGCCGCTGGCACGTGGTGCCCAACGAGGCCGGCCTTCAGATCCCGGATGCCGAGATCCTGCTGTTCGAAGCACAGGAGCAGATTTCCGACATCGAGGTCGACGACTACATCGAGGAGCCGGTCGAATCGGTGCCGATCGGCCGCATCGGTGCGCAGGCAGCCAAGCAGGTCATCCTGCAGAAGATCCGCGATGCCGAGCGTGAGCAGCTGCTCAACGACTTCCTGTCGCGCGGCGACAAGATCTTCGTCGGCACGGTCAAGCGGCTGGACAAGGGCGACATCGTCGTCGAGAGCGGCCGTGTCGAAGGGCGTCTGAAGCGCAGCGAGATGATCTCCAAGGAGAACCTGCGCACCGGCGATCGCGTTCGCGCCTACATCGCCGAGGTGGACCCCACCGCCCGCGGCCCGCAGATCATGCTGTCGCGCAGCTCGCCCGCCTTCATGATCGAGCTGTTCCGCCAGGAAGTCCCTGAAATCGAGCAAGGTCTGCTCGAGATCAAAAGCTGTGCCCGCGACGCCGGGTCGCGCGCCAAGATCGCCGTGCTGTCGCATGACAAGCGCGTCGACCCGATCGGCACCTGCGTCGGCGTGCGCGGCTCGCGCGTCAACGCCGTCACCAACGAGCTCGCAGGCGAGCGGGTGGACATCGTGCTGTGGTCCGAGGACCCGGCGCAGTTCGTGATCGGCGCGCTGGCGCCGGCCAACGTGCAGTCCATCGTGGTGGACGAAGAGAAGCACGCGATGGATGTGGTGGTCGACGAAGAGAACCTCGCCATCGCCATCGGCCGCGGCGGTCAGAACGTGCGCCTGGCCTCCGAGCTGACCGGCTGGCGCATCAACATCATGACGGCCGAGGAGTCGCAGGCGAAGCAGGCCACCGAGTCCGACTCGATCCGCAAGCTGTTCGTCGAGAAGCTCGACGTGGATGAAGAGGTCGCCGACATCCTCATCGAGGAGGGCTTCACCAGCCTCGAGGAAGTGGCCTACGTGCCGCTGCAGGAGATGCTGGAGATCGAGTCCTTCGACGAGGACACCGTCAACGAGCTGCGCACCCGCGCAAAGGACGCGCTGCTCACGATGGAAATCGCCAAGGAAGAACGGGTGGACGAGGTGTCGCAGGATCTGCGCGATCTCGAGGGGCTCAACGGCGAGCTGATCGCCAAGCTCTCGGGCGCCGGCATCCACACCCGTGACGACCTGGCCGACCTGGCCGTCGACGAACTGACCGAGATTGCCGGCGTCGACGACGCGCAGGCCAAGGCTCTGATCATGAAGGCCCGTGAACACTGGTTCACCGCCTGAGCCTGACTGACGCACACGACGACGCCGACACAGAACGCACACGCAAGGACTACACACAATGGCCGTGACCACCGTCGCACAGTTCGCCGCCGAGCTGAACCGCCCGGCGACGACACTGCTCGAGCAGCTTCAGTCTGCAGGCGTCAAGAAGGCGTCCGCGGAAGACGCGCTCACCGAAGCCGACAAGGAGCGTCTGCTCGACTTCCTGCGCTCGTCGCATGGGACGGCCGGTGCCGAGCGCAAGAAGATCACGCTGACGAAGAAGTCCACCACCGAGATCAAGCAGGCCGACGCTTCGGGCAAGGCGCGCACGATCCAGGTGGAAGTGCGCAAGAAGCGCGTCTTCGTCAAGCGCGATGACGCCCCGGCCGATGAGCCGGTGGTTGCAGCCAAGGCGCCGGTGGTCGACGAAGCCGAACTCGCGCGCCGCGAGGAAGAGGCCAACCGGCAGGCCGAGCTGCTGCGCCGCCAGGAAGAAGAGCTGGCCGAGAAGCGTCGTCAGCGCGAAGAGCAGGAAAAACGCGAGCGCGAAGCCGCCGAGGCGCGTGCCCGCGAAGCCGCCGAGCGCGCCGCGGCCGAGGCTGCGGCCAAGGCCGAAGCCAAGATCGCGGAGACTGCCGCCGCAGCCGCGACCACCGCCGCACCCGAGCCCGCACCTGCACCTGCTCCTGCCGCGCCGGCTCCCGCCGAGCCGCCGGCCAAGCCTGCCGTGCGCGTGGTGAAGGCGGCCGACATCGAAGCCGAGGAAAAGCAGCGCCTGGCCGACCTCGAGAAGCGCCGCAAGGCCGCCGAAGCGGAGGCCGCGGCCATCCGCGCCATGATGGCGGCCCCCAAGAGGGTGCTCACCGCCAAGAAGCCCGAAGAGCCGAAGCCGGCAGAAGCCGGCAAGGAAGGCATCAAGGGCACGATCCACAAACCCAAGGCCGGTGCGACCGCTGCCGCCCCGGGCACGGCGGCGCCGGCCGGTGCCAAGCCGGGCGACAAGAAGTCCGTCAAGTCCGAGAAGCTGTCGTCCAGCTGGGCTGACGACGCCAAGAAGCGCGGCCAGCTCAAGACTCGCAACGACACCGCCGGTGGTGGTGCGCGCGGCGGCTGGAAGGCTCCTCGCGGCGGCCGCCGCGGCGACCGCGGCGCCGACTCGTCCTCGAGCTTCAGCCCGCCGATCGAGGCGCAGGTTTACGAGGTGCACGTGCCCGAGACCATCTCGGTGGGCGACCTGGCTCACAAGATGTCGGTCAAGGCCTCCGAAGTCATCAAGCAGCTGATGAAGCTGGGCCAGATGGTCACCATCAATCAGCAGCTCGACCAGGAGACCGCGATGATCGTGGTCGAGGAAATGGGCCACAAGGCGTTTGCCGCCAAGCTGGACGATCCGGAAGCCTTCCTGGCGGAGGACGTGGAAGGCGAGACGCAGGCCGAAGCCCTGCCGCGCGCTCCCGTGGTCACCGTCATGGGCCACGTCGACCACGGCAAGACCTCGCTGCTGGACTACATCCGCCGCACCCGTGTCGCAGCGGGCGAGGCGGGCGGCATCACGCAGCACATCGGCGCCTACCACGTCGATACGCCGCGCGGCACCATCACCTTCCTCGATACCCCGGGTCACGAGGCTTTCACGGCCATGCGTGCACGCGGGGCCAAGGCGACCGACATCGTCATCCTGGTGGTGGCGGCCGACGACGGCGTGATGCCGCAGACCAAGGAAGCCATCCACCATGCCAAGGCGGCGGGTGTGCCCATCGTCGTGGCGATGAACAAGATCGACAAGCCCGAGGCCAACGTCGAGCGCTTGAAGAGCGAGCTCGTGGCCGAGGAAGTGGTGCCCGAGGACTTCGGTGGCGACTCGCCGTTCGTGCCGGTGTCGGCCAAGACCGGCCAGGGCATCGACGACCTGCTCGAGAACGTGCTGCTGCAGGCCGAGGTGCTGGAGCTGACCGCACCGAAGGACTCGCCGGCCAAGGGCCTCGTGATCGAAGCCCAGCTCGACAAGGGCCGCGGCCCGGTGGCCACGGTGCTGGTGCAGTCGGGCACGCTCAAGCGAGGCGACGTGGTGCTGGCGGGTTCCAGCTACGGCCGCGTGCGTGCCATGCTCGACGAAGCCGGCAAGCCGGCGCAGGAAGCCGGCCCGTCCATCCCGGTCGAGATCCAGGGCCTGACCGAGGTGCCGCAGGCCGGTGACGAGTTCATGGTGCTGGCCGACGAGCGGCGTGCGCGCGAAATCGCCACCTTCCGCCAGGGCAAGTACCGCGACGTGAAGCTGGCCAAGCAGCAGGCCGCCAAGCTCGAGAACATGTTCGAGCAGATGGGCCAGGGCGAAGTCAAGACGCTGCCCCTCATCATCAAGGCCGACGTGCAGGGCTCGCAGGAAGCGCTGGGCGCCTCGCTGCTCAAGCTCAGCACCGACGAAGTCAAGGTGCAGATCGTGCATGCGGCGGTGGGCGGCATCAGCGAAAGCGACGTCAACCTGGCGCTGGCCTCGAAGGCCGTCCTTATCGGCTTCAACACGCGTGCCGATGCCGGCGCGCGCAAGCTGGCCGAGCACAACGGCGTGGACATCCGCTACTACAACATCATCTACGACGCGGTGGATGAGATCAAAGGCGCGATGTCGGGCCTGCTGGCGCCGGAGCAGAAGGAAGAGGTCATCGGCACCGCCGAGATCCGCCAGGTGTTCCGCATCTCGAAGGTGGGCTCGATCGGTGGCTGCATGGTCACCTCGGGCTTCATCCGCCGCAACGCGCGCCTGCGCCTGCTGCGCGAGAACGTGGTCATCTACACCGGCGAGCTCGAGTCGCTCAAGCGCTTCAAGGACGACGTCCGCGAGGTGAAGGAGGGCTTCGAGTGCGGCTTGAACATCAAGAACTACAACGACATCCAAGAGGGTGACCAGCTGGAGTTCTTCGAGATCAAGGAAATCGCGCGGACCTTGTAGGCGGTGGTTTCGGCCTGATGCAGACCCCGCCCTCGCAAGACGGCGGGGTTTGTCGTTAACGGCAGGAGCATTCGATGCGACACAAACAACGTTCCATTCCCAATCGCAGCTTCCGGGTGGCCGACCAGATCCAGCGCGATCTGGCCGAGCTGATCCGCGAGTTGAAGGACCCTCGCATCGGCATGGTGACGCTCAATGCCGTGGAGGTGACGCCCGACTACGCGCACGCCAAGGTGTTCTTCTCGCTGCTGGTGGGTGACCCGCAGGAGTGCGAGGACGCGCTGAACGAGGCCGCCGGCTACCTGCGCAACGGCTTGTTCAAGCGCCTGCAGATCCACACGGTGCCGACGCTGCACTTCAGCTTCGACCGCACCACCGAGCGGGCAGCCGAGATGAGCGCGCTCATCCATCGCGCCAACGCCGACCGCGCCAAGGACTGACCGCCCGTGAAGCCCGCCCAGAAGCCCCGCCTGCCGCGCCGTGCCCTGCACGGCGTGCTGCTGCTGGACAAGCCGCTCGGCTGGACCAGCAACGACGCGCTGCAGAAGGCCAAGGGGTTGCTGCGGGCCGAAAAGGGCGGACACACCGGCACGCTCGACCCGTTGGCCACGGGCTTGCTGCCGCTTTGCTTCGGCGCGGCCACCAAGTTCTCGCAGGTGAGCCTCGATGCCGACAAGGGCTATCGGGCCACCCTGAAGCTGGGCGTGACCACGACCACGGGCGACGGCGAGGGCGAGGTGCTGGAGCGCCGCCCGGTGGAGGCGGACGAGGCGGCGCTGCAGCGCGCCTGCGCTGCGCTCACCGGTGAGATCGACCAGCTGCCGCCCATGCATTCGGCGCTCAAGCACGAGGGCAAGGCGCTTTACGAATACGCGCGTGCCGGCGTCGAAGTGGAGCGCACGCCGCGCCGCGTGACGATTCATCGGCTCGACATCGTGAGCCGTGAACATGACGTGCTGGTGATCGACGTGCTGTGCAGCAAGGGCACCTACGTGCGTACCCTGGCCGAAGACCTGGGCCGCCTGCTGGGCTGCGGCGCCTACCTGACCGGCTTGCGCCGCACCGCCAGCGGCCCGCTGCGCGTGGAGGCCGCCGTGCCGATGGAGGCCCTGGCTGCCATGAGCGAAGCCGAGCGCGAGGCGCTGCTGCTGCCGCCCGACTGCCTGCTGGCCGACTGGCCGCAGGTGCGCCTGCCTGCTGCGGAAGCAGGGCGCTTCCTGTCAGGCCTGCGTCGCCGGGTGAGCCTGGCCGACAGCGACGAAGTGCGCGTCTATGGTCCGGAACATGCTGCCTTCCTGGGCAGCGCACACATCAAGGCCGGCGAGCTGATTCCCGGCCGCCTGCTGAGCCCCGTCGAAGTGCAGGGCTTGCTGCTGAATTCAACCGAAACGAGAGTCGCATGAGTAACCGCCAGATCCGCAACATCGCCATCATTGCCCACGTGGACCATGGCAAGACCACCATGGTCGACCAGCTGCTGCGCCAGTCGGGCACCTTCGCCGAGCACGAGAAGGTGGTCGACACCGTGATGGACAGCAATGCCATCGAACGCGAGCGCGGCATCACCATCCTGGCGAAGAACTGCGCCGTGAGCTGGCAGGGCACGCACATCAACATCGTCGACACCCCGGGCCACGCCGACTTCGGCGGCGAGGTCGAGCGGGCGCTGTCCATGGTCGACGGCGTGGTGCTGCTCATCGACGCCCAGGAGGGCCCGATGCCGCAGACCCGCTTCGTCACCAAGAAGGCGCTGGCGCTGGGCCTGAAGCCCATCGTGGTGGTCAACAAGGTGGACAAGCCGGGCGCCAATCCGCAGGCCGTGATCAACGCGGCGTTCGACCTGTTCGACAAGCTGGGCGCCAACGACGAGCAGCTCGACTTCCCGGTGGTGTATGCCTCGGGCATCAACGGCTGGTCCTCCCTCACCGAAGGTGCGCCCGGGGAGCAATGGGGGCCCGACATGTCGGCCCTGTTCGATACCGTGCTGAAGCACGTGCCGGCGCACGAGGGTGACCCCGAGGCTCCGCTGCAGCTGCAGATCTCCGCGCTGGACTATTCGTCCTTCGTGGGCCGCATCGGCGTGGGCCGCATCAATGCCGGCACGCTCAAGCCGGGCATGAACGTGGTGGTGATGGAGGGTCCTGAAGGCAAGAGCTTCAACGGCCGCATCAACCAGGTGCTGACCTTCCAGGGCCTGGACCGCATGCAGACCAACGAGGCCGGACCCGGCGACATCGTGCTGATCAACGGCATCGAGGAGATCGGCATCGGCGTGACGGTCACCGACCCGGCCAACCCGCGGCCGCTGCCCATGCTGCAGGTGGACGAGCCCACGCTGACCATGAACTTCTGCGTCAACACCTCGCCGCTGGCCGGTCGGGAAGGCAAGTTCGTGACCAGCCGCCAGATCTGGGACCGCCTGCAGAAGGAGCTGCAGAGCAACGTCGCGCTGCGCGTCAAGGAGACCGACGAGGACGGCATCTTCGAGGTGTCGGGCCGCGGCGAACTGCACCTGACCATCCTGCTGGAAAACATGCGCCGCGAGGGCTACGAGCTGGCCGTCTCGAAGCCGCGCGTGGTGTTCCACGAGGTGAACGGCGAAAAACACGAGCCGATCGAGCTGGTGACGGCCGATGTGGAAGAGCAGCACCAGGGTGGCGTGATGCAGGCGCTGGGCGAGCGCAAGGGCGAGCTGGTCAACATGGAGCCCGATGGCCGTGGCCGCGTGCGCCTGGAATACCGCATCCCGGCGCGCGGTCTCATCGGCTTCTCGAACGAGTTCCTGAACCTCACCCGCGGCTCGGGCCTCATCAGCAACATCTTCGACGGCTACGAAGCGCACAAGGGCGAAATCGGCGGCCGCAAGAACGGCGTGCTGATCTCCATGGACGACGGCGAGATCTTCACCTATGCGCTGGGCAAGCTGGACGACCGCGGCCGCATGTTCGTCAAGCCCAACGACCAGGTCTACGAAGGCATGATCGTGGGCGTGCACAGCCGCGACAACGACCTGGTGGTCAACGCCACGCGGACCAAGCAGCTCACCAACTTCCGCGTGTCGGGCAAGGAAGACGCGATCAAGATCACCCCCCCGATCGAGCTCACGCTCGAATACGGCGTGGAGTTCATCGAGGACGACGAACTGGTCGAGATCACGCCGAAGTCCATCCGGCTGCGCAAGCGGTTCCTGAAGGAGCACGAGCGCAAGCGTGCCCAGCGCGAAGCAGCTTAGCGCTTCGCGCTGCGCTATGCGCCGCGATGGGACTCCCCCGAGCCCCCTCCAAGCGGGGGCTCCAGCTTGAATGACGCCCGGGCCGCTTTGCGGCCCTCTAATCTTTTTGCTGCCGTGTGATGAGATGACACATCGACGCGCTGTTTTCCTGATGGTCCTGGTGACGCTGATGTGGAGCATCGCGGGGGTGGTCACGCGCCACCTCGATTCGGCCCGCAGCTTCGAGGTCACCTTCTGGCGCAGCGCCTTCAACGCAGTGGCGCTGGCGATCGGCCTCGGCTGGATGCGAGGGGCGGGGCTCTGGCGGGGCCTGCTGCGCTCGCCGTGGCCGGTGTGGGTGTCGGGGCTGTGCTGGTCGGTCATGTACACCGCCTTCATGGTGGCCATCATGCTCACCACCGTGGCGAACGTGCTGATCACCATGTCGATCGCGCCGCTGGTGACCGCCTTGTTCGCCCGGCTGTTCCTGGGTCACCGCCTGCCGGCGCGTACCTGGCTCGCCATTGCGGTGGCCGGCGCCGGCATTGCCTGGATGTTCGGTGCCGAAGTGAGCGGCTCGCAGCCGGGTGCGGTGGCCGGCACCCTGGTGGCGCTGTGCGTGCCGCTCGCCGGCGCGGTGAACTGGACGGTGCTGCAGCACATCAGCCATTCGGCCCGGGCCAGCGGCGAGGCGCCCCAGGACATGCTGCCGGCGGTGCTGATCGGCGCGGTGCTTTCCGCGCTCGTCACCTTGCCGCTGTCCTGGCCGCTGCAGGCCTCGATGCATGACGTGAGCCTGCTCGCGATGCTGGGCGTCGTGCAACTGGCCATCCCCTGCCTGTTGGTGGTCACGCTCACCCGCGTGCTGCCCGGCCCCGAGATTGCTTTGCTCGCCTTGCTGGAAGTGGTCTTCGGCGTGGCCTGGGCCTGGCTGGGCGCCGGCGAGCAGCCGGGCCCCACCGCGCTCAGCGGCGGCGCGCTCGTGCTCGGCGCGCTGGTCGCCAACGAACTGGTGGGGCTGCGCAGGAGCAGGGCCTACGGCCTGCAGGGCTGACCGCGTGCCAACGAACGATCCACAAGACGAACGAACGCCATGCCGAAACCTTTGCCTTCGCTGTACTCGGGAGGCCACGTGCAGGCCGAGGTGCGCGGCGCCCTGGGCCTGCTGACGCTGAACCGCACGAACGCCCTCAACGCGCTGTCGCTGGAGATGATCCGCGACCTCACCGCGATGCTGCTGCATTGGGCCGACGACGCCGGCGTGCAGGCGGTGCTGGTGCGCGGCGCGCCGCGCGAAGGCAAGCCGCCTGCTTTTTGCGCGGGGGGCGACATCCGCTTCTTTCACCAGGCCGCTCTGGCCGGCGACCCGCGGATCGAGGACTTCTTCACCGAGGAGTACCGCCTCAACCACCTGATCCACCACTACCCCAAGCCCTACATCGCGCTGATGGACGGCGTGGTGATGGGCGGCGGCATGGGCATCAGCCAGGGCGCGTCGCTGCGCGTGGTCACCGAGCTCAGCAAGCTGGCCATGCCCGAGACCAACATCGGCCTGTTCCCGGACGTCGGCGGGGGCTTCTTCCTCTCGCGCTGTCCCGGATACGTGGGCGAGTACCTGGCGCTGACCGGCCACGTGCTCGGCGCTGCCGATGCGGTGGCGTTGAAGCTGGCCGACGGCGTGGTGCCCAGCAGCAGCCTGCCGGGCCTGGTGGAGGCCCTGGCCGACCAGCCGCACGAGTCGGTGCAGCAATGGCTGGCCGCCGCGCGTGCCCGCTTCGTCGATGCAGGGGCGCCCCTGCTGGCCGAACACCGCGATGCGATCGACCGCCACTTCGCCGCTCCCTCCCTGGCGGCCATGGCCGAGTCGCTCGCTGCCGACGCCAGCCCCTGGGCCGCCCAGACCCTCGCGGCGCTGCGGCAGCGTTCGCCGCTCATGCTCGCGGTAACGCTGGAGCAGGTGCGACGTGCCCGCCACATGACGCTGGCCGAAGACCTGCGCATGGAGCGCGACCTGGTGCGGCACTGCTTTGCGCTGAGGCCCGGCACGGCCAGCGAGACGGTGGAAGGCATACGCGCACTGGCGGTCGACAAGGACCACAGCCCGCGCTGGAACCCATTGCGCATCGAAGACGTCACTGCCGAGCAGGTGGCGGCGTTCTTCGCGAGCCCGTGGCCTGCGTTCTCGCACCCGCTGCGCGACCTGTCCTGAACGGGTTCCACGGCGTCGGCAGCGCGTGCTACGCTGGCCCCCACCCTGAAGGATGGTGTCGTTCCATGCAAAAGCCCGCGAGATTCCTGCTGCTCATCGAACAGGGCGGCTCCATGGTGGCCCGGCTGTTCGACGCCGACCGCAAGCACGTGATGGACTTCGACGCCACTTCCGAAGAGGTGGTCGTGATGACCGCGGGGCTGGATCCGGCGAAAGGGGCCGATGCGCAGTCGTGGGGCCTGGCCCTGCAGGGGCACAGCGAAGCCGAGCGGGCCGCCGCGCTGGTCTACACGCTCGACGTCTGAGCGAGGTGCGCGAACCTAGGGCCGGCGCTCCAGAGCATCGCGCGCGGCCGCCGATAACATGCCCGGCCAAGTGGCTGCAGGCCGTGTGGCCGCAGCCGCCATATCCATGAAGTCCATGCCTCGACGTTCCAAGCGGCCTTTGCCCGCGCCGCAACCCGCTGCCGATACCCATTCCGGCCCCCCGCACGAGGCGCCGCACCCGCTGCTGCTGCTGCTGGAGGCCGGCCGGGCCCCTTGGGAATATGCCGCGCTGCTGGCCGCTTCCCCCTGGCTGCGGCGACTGCCCGCTGGCGACGGCCATCCCGTGCTGGTGTTTCCGGGGCTGGGGGCCTCGGACATCACCACGCTGCCCATGCGCAATTTCCTGCGCGACCGCGGCTACACGCCCTACCCATGGAAGCAGGGCTTCAACCTGGGGCCGCGGGAGGGCGTGCTGGCGTCGTGCGTGGAGCAGGTGCGCGCCTTGGCCGAGCGGCACCAGGGCCGCAAGGTCAGCCTCATCGGATGGAGCCTGGGCGGTGTGTACGCACGCGAAGCCGCGAAGGAAGTGCCCGGCCTGGTGCGCTGCGTCATCACGCTGGCGTCGCCGTTCACCGGTCACCCGCGGGCCACGCATGCGTGGCGCGTGTTCGAGTTGCTGAGCGGCCAGTCGGCACACGACCCGGTGCAACTCGAGCGCGTGCGGCAATCGCCGCAGGTGCCCACCACGTCGATCTATTCGCGCACCGACGGCATCGTGGCGTGGCGCTGCAGCGTCAACGAAGACGAGCCGCACACCGAAAACATCGAGGTGCATGCCAGCCACATCGGCATGGGCCTGAATCCGCTGGCGCTGTACGCCGTCGCCGACCGGCTGGCGCAGGACCCGCAGCATTGGCGCCGCTTCGATCCGCACGGCGCGCGACGCTGGTTCTTCCGCACCACCGGACACGCACCGCTGCGGTCGACCGAGCGCTGAGCCCGCGCGTTTCCCATGGACATGACTGCCTCTGCTGCCGCCCCGCACAACCCCTGGCGCCTCTCCGTGGCGCCGATGATGGACTGGACTGACCGCCATTGCCGCTTCTTCCATCGCCTGCTCACGCGCAAGACCCGCCTGTACACCGAGATGGTGACCACCGGTGCGCTGCTGCATGGCGACCAGCCGCGGCACCTCGACTTCCATGACGAAGAGCACCCGGTGGCGCTGCAGCTGGGCGGCAGCGAGCCGGCCGACCTGGCGGCTTGTGCCAGGCTGGCCGAGCGCTGGGGCTACGACGAGATCAACCTCAATTGCGGTTGTCCGAGCGAGCGCGTGCAACGTGGCGCCTTCGGTGCTTGCCTCATGAACGAGGCGCCGCTCGTGGCCGACTGCGTGAAGGCCATGCGCGACGCGGTGGGGGCGGACCTGCCGGTGACCGTGAAGCACCGCATCGGCATCGACAGGCAGGAGAGCTACGACTTCGTGCGCGACTTCGTCGGCACCGTGGCCGGCGCGGGGTGCGACGTCTTCATCGTGCATGCGCGCAATGCCTGGCTCAAGGGGCTGAGCCCGAAGGAAAACCGGGAGATCCCGCCACTGCGCTATGAGTTCGTCCATCGCCTGAAGCGCGACTTCCCGCACCTGACCATCGTGCTCAACGGCGGGGTGAAGACCGACGAAGAGATCGAGCAGCAGCTGCAGCATGTGGACGGCGTGATGGTCGGACGCCACGCGTACCACGAGCCGTGGGCCATGGCGGCATGGGATGAGCGCTTTTTCGGGGTGCCGGGTCCGGCCGGCTCGCGGCAGCAGGTCGAGGCGCAATGGCTGCACTACCTGGATCGCCTGCACGCCGGGGGTGCCGGCTGGCATCAGGCGATGCGCCATGCCATCGGGCTGTGGAACGGCGTGCCGGGGGCGCGTCATTGGCGCCAGATCTGGAGCGACCACCGGTTCAAGGAAAAGGCTCCGCGAGTGGTGGCCGATCAGGCCGACGCGTTCGTCCGGCGTACCGAGCCCGCACAGTCCTTCGTGCGCTGAAGCTCCTCAATGGATTTGGGGTGTCTCCTGGGCGTTCGGTAGGAGCGGACGAGATGCCACGACGATGTAGTTCTTCGGGTAGCCGGCCGAGACGAACTTGTGCTTCAGCTCCAGCTTGTGAAAGGCCACCGACAGCACGGCACACGTGATCTTGAGGCAGCAGATGGGCAGTGCCAGCGCAAAGCCGAGCGCCCCGCCGCCCAGGCTCGCGGGGCGCCAAGGCAGGTATCTCGCCATGCCATTGAATTGATAGCCCACGGTGCCGAAGTAGCCCTCCATCCATTCGAGCCTTTCGATCTCGAAGCCCGCCTGAGTGAAGAGATGGTTGAGGCCGAACTGCGTGTATCGGAAGAAGTCGAACGGCTGTTCATGTTCCTCGTAGAACATCGGACCGGTGTAGAGCAGCTTGCCTCCCGGCTTCAACACCCGGTGCAGTTCGCGCAGCGCCTCTTTCGGTTCAGGCAAGTGCTCCATCACCTGATTGAAGACGATGTAGTCGAAGCGCCCATCGAGGACAGGGATGTTGCGGCATAGGTCGCAGACGTATGTGGACTGCGCGTACTCCTTGTCGACCTTCTCAAAGTCGGCCGCTTCGTACTGCACGTGGTTGAAAAGCCCGCGGTACGGTTGCGACCCGGCGCCGGCGTCGAGGACGATGCATCCGGGTGGAATGCCGGACGCGAACGCCTGGTTGATCTCGAGCAGCCGCAGGCGGGATGAATTGAGTGACAGCGGCGCAAGGATGCGCTGACGAATCGTCGCGAGCATGATCGTTGCCCCCCTTTGTTCGCGACTTGTCTTGCGAGGCAAGGGTCGCCCAGTGCCAATCGGACAGAATTGGGCTTCATCTCCATTCCATGCACCAGTGCATGGGTTCAATGTTTCACTTCTTGCATTTGCGGGCGATCTTCGGCAAGCAGTCTTCGGCTGCTTACAGCGCCCGCTACCACGGCTCGCGTGTTTTCAAGGTGGCCGCCAGCGTCTCGAAGAACGACC
>CAMLNA010000004.1 GCA_946481025.1 uncultured Rivibacter sp. | reverse complement strand
GTTGCCGCGATGGGGCTGGTGGCGTTGTCGAAGGATCTGTTCGCGAGGAACTAGCGCGCAGCGACCCTGCGGATCAATTGCCTCGCAAGCCCGCGACGTTGCCTCCTTGGCTTCGCGCGCGGCGAGCTGTCGCAGTCTCACTGGCCCACGGTCTCCGGCGGCAAGCTCCACGTGGACGGCGCGTTCTTCGCGAACGACATCGCCCTGCTGTGCGACGCCGCCGTCGGCGGGCTGGGCATCGCGCTCCTCCCCCGCGGCCTCGTGTCGCCGTACCTGGAGAAAGGCGCGCTTGTGCAGGTGCTCGCCGGCATCATCGGCGCCGAAATGCAGATCGCGCTGGTCTACCCAGAGCGCACGTTCTTGCCGCCTCAAGTGCGCGCCTTCATCGATGCGGTCGCTGCCTGGGTGTCGCGCGAGCTTGCTGCGAACCCGCTGTCGGGCTCGGTCGCGAAGGTGAAGAGGGCTTCGCCTCGCCCTTCATCGACAAGGAGGTGACCCCTGGTGGTCCATTTGCGTTGACGACGGCCGGAGCTCTACTTCGGGCAGTGCGCCCCGCTGTTCACCCAGGCCGCGATCAGATCGCCGAATTCCTTGTGAGTACCCGGTGCCGGCGCGCGGCCGGCACCGGGTGCCCAGGCCCATCCAACCAATTCATCGTGCGCCATGTGCTCGACGATCTGCACCATCGTCCTGCCGCCGTTCTGCGAACGGTCCTTCAGCTGGAGGCAGATCGCCCCGAGGCTGCGGCCGTCCCACGCCATCTCGATTGGCGCCAGGTGCCAGTGCTTGCTGCCCGGCACGCTGGCTTTCCTCGCGGCCTCGACGTTCTGCGCGCCGTGGCAACTGGCGCAGCGCATTGCGGTAGCGCCGAAACCGTCCTTGCCGCGCAAGACCAGCGGCTGATGCAGTTGCATGCCGTCGCCTTGCATCGGGCGGTCGCCTTTGGGATGGCAGTTCAGGCAGCGGGGGTGCTGAATCACCTTGCCCGCTTCGGCAAACAGTGCGATCGACCGGGCCCGGCTGTCCGCAATGGTCGAAAACTCGGACAGCGGGCGCAAGGTGGTGGCCGGCACGCTGGCGACGGCCACCGGCTGGGTGTGCGCCCAGCCCGCGACCAGCAGGCAGCCACCGGTGACGACTTGCAGCACCGCTTTCTTGCTGCCGCAGGCTCGTTCGAATGTCGACATGCTGCCCCCTTGAGTTTGGACTGGCGAATGCCGCAAGGCGGAACTGACAGTGGCGCGTGCCGGTCAGCTCAGGCAGCTGCCATTCCGGCGGCTTGGTGGATCGCCGCACGGATACGCGGATACGTGCCGCAGCGGCAGATGGTGCCGGCCATGGCCGCGTCGATGTCTGCATCGGTCGGCTTGGGGATCTGCCTCAGCAGCGCGGCAGCAGTCATCAGCTGACCGCTCTGGCAGTAGCCGCACTGCACCACGTCGACATCGACCCACGCCGCCTTCAGCGCGGCCACCTGCGGTCCGGACAGCCCTTCGATGGTGGTCACCTGGCGCGCGCCCACCGCCGAGACCGGCATCACGCAGGAGCGCGTCGGCTCACCATCGACGTGCACCGTGCAGGCGCCGCACTGCGCCATGCCGCAACCGAACTTGGTGCCCGTCATCTGCAGCTCGCCACGCAACACCCACAGCAGCGGTGTGTCAGGTTCGGCCTGCACTTCAACGGGCTTGCGATTGATCGTCAACGTGGTCATGGGCTTCTCCGGGTCAGGCCAGTTTCAAGGGCAGGCTGCGCAGCCGCTGGCCGGTGAGGGTGAACAGGGCGTTCGCCACCGCGGGGGCGATCGGCGGCGTGCCGGGCTCGCCGACGCCTTCGGGGCTCGCGTCGCTGGCGATGATGTCGGTCTCGATCACAGGGCACTCATCGAATCGCAGCACCGGGTGGTTGTGGAAGTTCGTCTGCTGGACCTGCCCTTTCGTGATGTGCACTTCGTCGTTCAGTGCGGCCGACAGGCCGTAGACGATGCCGCTTTCCATCTGCTGGCGGATCAGGTTGGGGTTGATCGCCAGGCCGCAGTCGATCACGCAAGTCACGCGGTGAACGCGGATGCGCTTGTCGGCAGACACAGATACCTCGGCCACTTGGGCCACGATGGAGCCGAAGGACTGGTGCAACGCAAGGCCGCGAGCGCGCTTGGTGCCGTCGGCCGCTGCAGGCAAGGGCTTGTCCCAGTCAGACAACTCCGCGGCGCGCTTGAGCACCTTCAGGTGTCGAGGGTGTCTCGCCAGCAGCGCAGCGCGGAAGGCGACTGGATCACGGCCGGCGGCGCTGGCCACTTCGTCGAGGAAGCTTTCCTTGAAGAAGGCATGGTGCGAATGCCCGACCGAGCGCCAGAAGCCGACTGGCACGGGCAGTTCCATGACCTCGTGGCCGATGCGCGCCGCAGGCCACTCGTAGGGCTGGTCGAAGGCGCCCTCGGAGGTGGTCTTGTCAGGCAGGGCGCCGGGCAGCCCGACCATGCGCTCGATGACCTGCGGCAGGATGGCCTGGCCGGCCGAGGTGTTCACCCATCCCACCAGTTCGCCCGAGGCGTCGAGCCCGGCCTCGAAACGCGATACGCAAGCCGGACGATAGAAGTCATGCGTCATGTCCTGCTCGCGCGACCAGATCGTCTGCACCGGTACGCCCCCGGCTTCGCGGGCGATGACAGCCGCCTGCGCGATCACGTCGACCTCGCAGCGCCGGCCGAAGCCACCGCCGAGCAGCTGCAGCTGCAGGTCGACCTGTTCGGTCGCCAAGCCCAGCACCTGCGCCACGATGCGTCGCGCCATGTCGGGCACCTGCGTGGCCGCCCATACGGTGGCGCGGCCGTCCTTGAACTGCACGGTGCAGCTCATCGGCTCCATCGTCGCGTGGGCCAGGTACGGCGCGCGGTACTCGGCTTTGACGGTCTTCGCGGCTTTCTTCAGGGCCGTGTCGGCGTCGCCGTGCTTGTGGAAGCTGAATCCATCATCTGTGTCCAGCGATTGCGCCAGCCGCTGATAGATGACGTCGGTGGACAGGTTGGCGGCCGCGCCATGGTCCCATTCGACGCGCACCGCCTTGACCGCGCGCATCGCGCGGTACGGCGTGTCGGCAATCACCGCGACGCCGCCGGTGCTGCCGTAGAGGGGCGGCACCGCGAGCACCTTCTTCACGCCGGGCAGCTTCTGCGCCTCCACTGCGTCGAAGCTGGCGACTCGGCCGCCAAGGGTCGGGCACATCTCGACGCTGGCGTACTGCATGCCGGGCTGCAGCACGTCGATGCCGAAACGCGCGCTGCCGTCCATCTTGGACGCTGCCTCCAGGCGCTTGCGCGGCTGGCCGATCAGCTTGAAGGTCTTGGGATCCTTCAGCGCCACGTCGTCGGGCAGCTGCTGGCTCGCGGCAGCGGCGGCCAGTTCGCCGAACGAAGCGCTCTTGCCCGACAGGTGCAGCACGCGGCCCGCCTCGGCGCGGCATTCACCGGCCGGAACCTGCCACTGCTTTGCCGCAGCGGCCACCAGCATCGCGCGCGCCGAAGCGCCAGCCTGGCGCATCGGCAGCCACAGGTCCCGCATGCTGGATGACGTGCCGGTCAGCATCAGGCCGAATTCGCGCATCGCCTTGCCGGTGACGCGCTCGGCGACGGCTCTCAGCGTGCCGTGGTCGTCGGGGTGGAAGGGCAGGCCGTCGACGATGCCGGCGATGTTCTGGTAGATCTTGTCGATGGGCGCGCGTTCGACACGAACCTGCGCCCAGTCGGCGTCCAGTTCCTCGGCCAGCACCATCGCCAGGCCGGTGTAGATGCCCTGCCCCATCTCCGCCTTGCACATCACGATGCCGACCGTGTTGTCTGCCCCGATCTTGACCCAGCCGTTCAGCGCGGACTGGCCCGGGCCGACTGGCAGCGGATCGGATGTGACCAGGCGCGGTTTGGGCGGCAACGCCGTCCAGCCCACCATCAGTGCGCCAAGCGCACCCGCCACGCCGGCACCGCCGAGCAGCACAGTTCTTCGGGTAACCATGACCAAGCTCCTGCGATGGCTGCTGTCCGAGTAATAAAAGACCGATGGTCGCTAGTGTAGCAGACCATCAGTCTCTTGAGGAGCTGCTCCAAGAGGTTTCTAAGATGCGGCGCATGAGCCATGCATCACCGTACTTGCGCGCGCGCTCTCCTCAGCAGAAGGAGGAGCGCCGACGTCACCTGCTCGATACCGCGAAGTCCCTGCTGCTCGAGATTCCGGACCTGCATGCCCTGGGCATCAACGAACTGGCCCGCAAGGCGGAGATGACCAAGTCGAACGTCTACCGGTACTTCGAGAGCAGCGAAGCCGTGCTGCTCGATGTCCTCGTGGAGGAGTTCATGGCTTGGCACGGCCAGCTGGTCGCGGCACTGGGCCGAGGCGGCAGACGCAAAGGAACCATCGAGCACATCGCCCGGGCGTTTTCCTCCAGTTGGGTGGCCCGTCCGCTGCTGTGCCGACTCACCAGCATCTTTCCCTCGATCCTCGAGCGGAACGTTTCGGCCGAACGCATCGTCCAGTTCAAGCACGGCCTCCTGGCCGTGCGTCAGGAGATGGCGCTTGACTTCCACCGCCTTGTTCCGGCCATCCCGGCCGCCACGTTCGACAAGTTCATCCACTTGACCTTGCCGCTGCTCATTGGCCTGTGGCCACTGGCCAGTCCGGGGGAGGTGGCCGGCACGGTGATGGCGCGGAGCGATCTGGCGGCGTTGCGTTACCAATTCCAGAAGGATCTGGAAGAGGGAATGCTGGTGCTGTTGCGCGGGCTGTCCAGGAGATAGCTACAAGGCCTCGTCACCTCGCACCGAACTGTGGGCGAGTACGATTGCGGGCCCGTCGTATGGCGGCCACGCATGGCGCCGCGCCGCGAAGAGGCACAATACGCGGCGCCCGAGTGCCCCCACCCCGCCGTAGTTCAATGGATAGAACGAGCGCCTCCTAAGCGCTAGATGTGGGTTCGATTCCCGCCGGGGGGGCCATCCGCGCCAGCAGGCTGCGCGCCTTCGAAGCCGAAAGCGGCTTGATCTGCCGAGCGGCGCCTCCACCTGCCGCAGACCTCCACCACCAAGGCACGCCGGCCGGCGTGCGGCACTCCATGGCCCTCTTGTTGCTCGCCTTGCTGCATGCCTACATCGGCGTGCGGCTGCTGGCGCCCCTGCCCTTCGCCTGGATGCCGGCCGGTGCCGTGGCGCTCGCGGCCGTGTTTGCGCTCATGCTCGCGGCGGTCGCGCCGGTGCTGTGGCGTCGCCGGGCGCGGCCCGAGCTGGTGTGGGCCGGCTACATCGCGATGGGTTTCTTCTCCAGCCTGCTGGTGCTCACGCTGCTGCGCGACGTGCTGCTGCTCGCCGCAACACTGGCCGCGGCGCTCGTGGACGCCGGCCGGCCTTCGCCGGCCTTCGTGCGCGCTTCCGCATTCGCCGTGCCGGCCCTGGCCGCGCTGGCCACGGTGCTCGGCTTCTTCAACGCCCGAAGGCGCCCTTCGGTGCGCCGCGTGCAGGTGCCGGTACAGGGCCTGCAGCCGGCGCTGCACGGCTTTTCCATCGTCCAGATCAGCGACCTGCACGTGGGGCCGACGATCCGCAGGGGGTTCGTCGAAAGCGTGGTGGACGCGGCCAACGCCCTGCAGGCCGACGTGGCCGTGGTGACGGGCGACGTGGTGGACGGCAAGGTGCACGAGCTGGGCGAACACACCGCGCCGCTGAGCCGCCTGGCTGCACGCCACGGCACCTACCTCGTGACCGGCAACCACGAGTACTACTCGGGCGCGGCCGCGTGGATCGCCGAGTTCCGCCGGCTCGGCCTCACCGTGCTGCAGAACGAACACGTGGTGCTGCAGCACCACGACGAACACGTCGTGCTGGCGGGAGTGCCCGACTACACGGCGCATCACTTCGACCCCAGTCACCAGAGCGATCCCGTGCGGGCGCTGCAGGGCGCGCCGGCCGATGCCGCGGTGCGGCTGCTGCTGGCCCACCAGCCGCGCACCGCGCCCGCCGCGGCCGAGGCCGGCTTCGACCTGCAGCTGTCGGGCCACACGCACGGCGGCCAGTTCTTCCCGTGGAACCTGTTCGTGCCGCTGCAGCAGCCCTATACCGCCGGCCTGCACCGGCACGACGGCATGTGGATCTACACGAGCCGCGGCACCGGCTACTGGGGGCCGCCCAAGCGGCTGGGCGCGCCGTCGGAGATCACGCTGCTGACCTTGGTTGCGGCGTGACGCCCGCGCGGGAGAAGCCCTGCGTCGTGTCGGTCACCGGCCGCAGCAGCGCGGTGAACTGCTCGGCCGGCATCGGCCGGCCCAGGTGGTAGCCCTGCGCTTCGTCGCAGCCGTGCTGGCGCAGGAAGGCGAGTTGCTCCGCGGTCTCGACGCCTTCGGCCACGATGCCCACCTTCAGCCGGTGCGCCATGGCGATGAGCGCCGCGGCCAGCCGGCTTTCGCCTGACGACGCCGGCACGGCGGTCAGGAAGCTGCGGTCGATCTTGAAGCGGTCCACCGGCAGCTCGCGCAGGTAGGCCAGGCTCGAATAGCCGACGCCGAAGTCGTCGATCGCGATGCGCACGCCCAGCGAGCGCAGGCTGGCGAGCACGGTGGCGGTCTTGAGGGTGTCGCGCACGATGGCGCTTTCGGTGATCTCGAGCTCGAGCTGCGAAGGCAGCAGCCCGGTGGACAACAGCACCGCCGAGATTTGCTCGACGAGGCCGGTCGAGTCGAGCTGGCGCGGCGACAGGTTCACGCCCACGCGGATCGCATGGCCGGTGGTTTCGCGCCAGCGCCGTGCCTGCGCGCAGGCCTGCCGCAGCACCCATTCGCCGATGGGCACGATGAGGCCGGTTTCCTCGGCCAGCGGGATGAACTCTCCGGGCGCGACCATCACCTCGGGCGAGCGCTGCCAGCGCAGCAGGGCCTCGGCCCCCACCAGCTTGCCGGTCGCGCAGTCGAACTGCGGCTGGTAGTGCAGCACCAGCTCGCCGCGGTCGATGGCGCCGTGCAGGTCGTTCTCGAGCCGCAGCCGCTCGGCGCTGGCCTGGCTCATGCTTTCCGAATAGACCTGATGGTTGTTGCGGCCCTGCGACTTGGCGTGGTACATGGCCACGTCGGCCGCGCGCATCAGCGACGCGGCATCGTGGCCCGCCTCGGGGAAGGTCGCCACGCCGATGCTGGCCGTGACGCGCAGCTCGTGGGTGCCGGCCTGCATGGGCTCGCCCAGCACCGCCAGCACCTTGCGGGCCACCGCCTCGCAGTCGGCCTGCTGCGTGCCTTGCGACAGGCGCGGCAGCAGCACCACGAATTCGTCGCCGCCCATGCGCGCCACCGTGTCGCTGCCGCGCACCGCATGCGAAATGCGCTGCGCCACGTTGCGCAGGATGGTGTCTCCCACGGGGTGGCCGAGCGAGTCGTTGATGTTCTTGAAGCGGTCGAGGTCGATGAACATCAGCGCCACCGAGGTCATCTCGCGGCGCGCGCGCACCAGCGCCTGGTTGAGCCGCTCCTCGAGCAGCGTGCGGTTGGGCAGGCCGGTGAGCGCGTCGTGCTGTGCGAGATGGCGGATGCTTTCTTCGGCTCGCTTCCGCTCGGTCACGTCGTAGGCAATCCCGAGGAAGCCGGTCAGGTCGCCATGTTCGTTGTGCAGCGCAGTGACGGTGAGCACCACCGGCACGCGCTGGCCGTCATGGCGCACGTAGGTCCACTCCCGCTCTTCCGGGTCGCCGCGACGCGCGCGGGCGGCGAGCACCTCGAAGCCGGGCGCGATCTCGCGGCCGAGTTCCTGCGTGAGCTGGCGGGCGCGCTGCGCCACCTCGGCCGGATCGTGGAAGAGCTCCGGCGTGGCCAGGCCGACCACGCTTTCGGCCGAGCGGCCGAGCAGCACTTCGGCCGCCGGGTTGATGGCCTGGATCACCCCTTGCGGATTGGTCGCGATGATGGCGAACGGCGCGCTGTTGACGATGGTGCGGCGCAGGGTGTCGGACTCGCTGGCCTGCCGGCTGTAGGTGAGCGCCAGTGCCGTGGCGCGCGAGTACCGTGCCGCCCACACGCGCAGGGCCCACCACATCACGAGGCTCAGCACCATGCCCTGCACCAGCAGCGACAGCGGCTGCGGCGCGGTGAAGTAGTCGGCCGGGCGGCGGGTGAGCTCGAAGCGCCACATGCGGCCGCCCACCGACTTGACGTGCACGCGGCGGTCGGTTTCGGCCACCTGCGGCGGCGGCTCGTAGCTGTGGGCCCAGTCGGTGGCGCCGTCGAACACCACGCTGTGCGGCTCGGGGCTGGCGTAGACGTCGTACGCGTCGTCGCCTTCGTCGGTGATGCGGATGTGGAAGCGGCTGGCCACGTGGTCGCGCAGCGCGTACTTCATCACGTCGCCTGAACGCACCGCCACCGAGACCTGGCCGGCGAAGGCCCGGCGCCGCTCCGCAGTGGTGTTCTGCGGCCCGCCGGCATACAGCGCCGAACGGATGAAGAAGCCGCGCTCGGCGCCGTTGTTGCCGGCGGTCTGCAGCAGCTGCGGCGCGGACACGACCGGCCGGCCGAAGTCGCGCACGCGGTCGAGCATGCGGCGCCGGCGCGCGTCGGCCAGCAGGTCGGCGCCGACCAGCCCGTCCTGGCCGGACTCCGGTTCGACGAACAGCACCGGCATGTATTCGGCACGCGGCTCGGGCGGCGAGATGGCGAACCGCTCGATCCCTTCGGCATGGGCGCGGCCTTCGAGCGCCGAGCGCTGCCCGTGGGTGATGAGCGGCGCGTACTGGATCGACTGCAGCGCGGGGTAGCGGTCCTGGGTGCGCAGCGCGGCGAAGTGCTCGTGGAACTCGGCGTGGCTCACGCTGTCGCTGGCGCGAAACAGCGCCGCCAGGCTCACCGCGAGGTCGAGGTAGCGCTCCATGTATTCGCCCACCCGCGTGGCCTGGTCGATGACCAGCGCATCGAAGGCATGGTCATCGGCCTCGCGGGCGCGCTCCGCGCTGTCCTGCCAAAGGATCACGCTGATGGCCAGGCCCGCGAGCAGCACGGCGTCTGCCAGCCGCTTGGAGGAGGCAATGCGTCGCAGGAAGGGTGGCAGGTGCAGGTTCAAGGGCTGACTGCAGGAGGCGGAGCATGGAGAGGCGCGCGGCGACCGAGATGCTAACTTGCGGGCCCGCGTTCGTGTTACCGGCCGGCAGCCCTGTCTCTTTTCGATGCTGCGTGCAAGCCTGGCGTCAGGAGGCCTCGCGCATCGAACGCGACAGGAGCAGCACCGGGATCAAGCCGACCAGCACGATGGCCAGCGACGGCAGCGCCGCCTCCGACAGCCGCTCGTCCCGCGCCAGCTGGTAGGCCACCACCGCCAGCGTGTCGCTGTTGAAGGGGCGCAGCACCAGCGTGGCGGGCAGCTCCTTCATCACGTCGACGAACACCAGCAAGGCCGCGGCGAGGGCCGAGCGCTTGAGCAGCGGCGCATGCACGCCGAAGAACAGCCTCGGCCGGTTCACGCCCAGCGTGCGGGCCGATTCGTCGAAGTGCAGCGGGATGCGTGCATAGCCCGACTCCACCGAGTGAAGCGCCACGGCCGAGAACCGCACGAGGTAGGCGTACACCAGCCCGAGCAGCGTGCCGGTCATGAGCGCGGCGGCGCCCGAGGCCGGCCAGCGCGACTGCACCCAGCCCACCGGCAGCAGGATGCCCACGGCGATCACGGCGCCGGGCACGGCATAGCCCAGCGACACCACGCGCGTGGCCGCACGCAGCAGCGGTTGCGGGCGCACGCGCAGCGCGAATGCGAGCGCCAGCGCCAGCGCGGCCGCCAGCACCGCGCTGCCGGCGGCAAGCTTGAAGCTGGTCCAGCTCCACTGGGCAAAGCGGTCCCACGGCAGGCCGAACTCGCCATGCTGCGCCTCGCCCCACATCAGCCGCAGCAGTACCAGCACCGGCAGCACGAACCCCAGCAGCACCGGCAAGGCGCACAACAACCAGGCGGCCATGGCGCGCGGCCCGGCCAGGCGCAGGGGCCGGGCTTCCGCGCTATGGGCCGGGCCGCGCCGGGCGGTGGCAAAGCGCAGGCGGGCTTGCGCGCGCTGCTCCAGCCACACCAGGGCGGCCACCAGCGCCAGCAGCAAGGTGGCAAGCTGGGCCGCGGCCAGCCGGTCGTCCATCACCAGCCAGGCCTTGTAGATGCCGGTGGTGAAGGTGTTGAGGCCGAAGTAGGAGCCGACGCCGTAGTCGGCCAGCGTTTCCATGAGCGCCAGCGCCACACCGGCGGCCAGCGCCGGGCGCGCCAGCGGCAGCGCCACCTCGCGCACGCGGCGCGCCGGGCTGGCACCGAGCAGGCGTGCCGCTTCCATCAGCGCGACCCCGCGTTCGGTGAGCGCTGCGCGGGTGAGCAGGTAGGCATACGGGTACAGCGACAGCACGAACAGCAGCACCGCACCCCACAGGCTGCGCACGTCCGGCCACAGGGCGCCCTCGGCGCCGGTCAGTGCGCGCAGGCTCGTCTGCAGCGGGCCGCTGAACTGCAGGAAGTCGGTGTAGGCATAGGCCAGCACGTAGGCCGGCATGGCCAGCGGCAGCAGCAAGGCCCATTCGAACCAGCGCCGTCCGGGGAATTCGAACAAGCTCACCGCCGCCGCGGTGGCGCCGCCCACCGCAGCCACGCCGATGGCCACCGCCAGCGACAGCCACAGCGACGTCCAGGCGTAGCCCGGCAGCACGGTGCGGGCCTGGTGCTGCAGCAGGGAAAGGCTTTCGCTGCTGAAGCCGAACCAGGAGCCCAGCACTCCCAGCACCGGCAGTGCCAGCACGGCACACAGCACGACGATCAGACGCATGAGACGGGGACTTTCAAGGCCGCCCACCCGCGACCCGGAAGGAAAATGAGAACGATGTTCATTTGTAAGCGACCGGTATCATAGGCCGATGTTTCTGGAGCTTGACCACGTTTGCGTGCAGTACCCCGGCAGTTCGCAAGGCGTGCGCGCGGCGGTAGAACAGGTGTCCCTGGCGCTGGCACCCGGACAGATCGGCGTGCTGATCGGGCCGTCCGGCTGCGGCAAGACCTCCTTGCTGCGAGCCGTCGCGGGGCTGGAGCGCCCCACGGCCGGGCGCATCCTGCTGGGAGGAGAAACCCTGAGCGATGCGCAGGCCGGCATCCACCAGCCGCCCGAGGCCCGGCGCATCGGCATGGTGTTCCAGGACTACGCCCTCTTTCCTCACCTCTCGATCGCCGACAACGTGGCCTTCGGCCTGCACCGGCTGCCGCGCGCGCAGCGCCAGCAGCGCGTGCAGGACATGCTCGACCTCGTGGGCCTGGCTGCCACGGCGAAGCGCCTGCCGCACCAGCTGTCGGGCGGCCAGCAGCAGCGCATCGCGCTGGCCCGCGCGCTGGCGCCGGCGCCGCGGCTGCTGCTGCTCGACGAGCCGTTCTCCAGCCTCGACGTGGACCTGCGGGGCCGCCTGGCCCAGGAGGTGCGCGCCATCCTGAAGCAGACCGGCACCACGGCGCTGTTCGTCACCCACGACCAGCTCGAGGCGTTTGCGCTCGGCGATGTGATCGGCGTCATGCAGCACGGCCTGCTCGACCAGTGGGACAGTGCCTACCAGCTCTACCACCGCCCGGCCACCCGCTTCGTGGCCGACTTCATCGGGCATGGCGTGTTCACTCCCGCGCAGATCATCGCCGGGCCTCACGGCACGGTGGTGCGCACGCCGCTGGGCGACCTGTCCGACGTGGAGGAATGCCCGCTGCCGAGCGCCTACCCGGGCGGCGCCTGCGAGGTGCTGCTGCGGGCCGACGACATCGTCCACGACGACGACGCCCCGGTGAAGGCGCAGATCCGGGCAAAGGCCTTCCGAGGCTCCGAATTCCTCTACACGCTGCAACTCGCCAGCGGCGAGCAGGTGCTGGCGCATGTGCCGTCGCACCATGACCACCAGCTCGGCGAATGGATCGGCATCCGCCCCCAGGTGGACCATGTGGTGACCTTTCCCCGGCAAGCCCCGCAGCCGGAGGCGGCGCCAGCCGGCGGGTGAACCGCCGTTCTTGAGGAATAGGTCCGCGCCCAAACAATTCTTTGCAGAACTGGCCGGCAACTTACCGGGTTTTTGCGGTTCCAAGCGCAGGCCCCGCACCTATACTGGGTGCGAGTTTTGCTAGTCATCGTCTTTGTTGTTGAAGGAGCTTCGCCCCATGGGAGCCAAGCTGAAAGTTGCCGGTTGGGTTGCGCTCGGTGCTGTGGCCGGCGCGTTGACGACGATGCAGTTGCAAGCCATTGCACGCAGCTCGTTCGCCCCGCTGCCGCTCGAAGAGATGCAGCAGCTCGCCTCCGTGTTCGACCACGTCAAGAAAGAGTACGTGGAACCGGTTGACGAGAAGAAGCTCATCAACGACGCCATCGGCGGCATGGTCGCTGGCCTCGACCCTCATTCGCAGTTCTTCGACAAGAAGAGCTTCAAGGAATTCCGCGAAGGCACCTCCGGCAAGTTCGTCGGCGTGGGCATCGAGATCGGCATGGAAGACGGCCTGGTGAAGGTGGTCTCGCCGATCGAGGGCTCGCCCGCCTTCCGCGCCGGCCTGAAGAGCGGCGACCTCATCACCAAGATCGACGACACCTTCGTCAAGGGCCTCACGCTCGACCAGGCCGTGAAGAAGATGCGCGGCGAACCGTCCACGAAGGTGGTGCTCACCATCTTCCGCAAGGCCGAAAGCCGCAGCTTCCCGGTCACCATCACCCGCGAAGAGATCAAGGTCCAGAGCGTGCGGGCCAAGATGATCGAGCCCGGCTATGCCTGGGTGCGCGTGAGCCAGTTCCAGGACCGCACGGTCGACGACTTCGTCCGCAAGGTCGAAGAGCTCTACAAGCAGGACCCCAACATCAAGGGCTTCGTGCTGGACCTGCGCAACGACCCGGGCGGCCTGCTCGAAGGGGCCGTGGCCATCTCGGCGGCTTTCCTGCCCAGGGACGCCGTCGTGGTCAGCACCAACGGCCAGATCGCCGAAAGCAAGGCCACCTTCATGGCCCGGCCCGACGACTACCTGCGCCGCGGCGGCAACGACCCCCTGCGCAAGCTGCCTGAGGCGCTGAAGAACGTGCCGCTGGTGGTGCTGGTGAACGAGGGTTCCGCCTCGGCCAGCGAGATCGTCGCCGGCGCCCTGCAAGACCACAAGCGCGCCATCGTGATGGGTGCGCAGACCTTCGGCAAGGGATCGGTGCAGACGGTCAAGCAGCTGTCGCCCGACACCGCGCTCAAGATCACCACGGCGCGCTACTACACGCCCTCGGGCAAGTCGATCCAGGCCCGCGGCATCGTGCCCGACGTGATGCTCGACGAAACCGCCGAAGGCAACGTGTTCGCCGCGCTGCGCCCGCGCGAGGCCGACCTCGAAAAGCACATCGGCAACGACAAGGCCCCCGAAGCCAAGGACCCGGCACGCGAAAAGGCGCGTGAAGAGGCACTCAAGCGCCTCGAGGAAGAACAAGCCAAGAGCAAGCAGCCGCCGAAGCCGCTGCCGGAATTCGGCAGCACCGAGGACTTCCAGCTGCAGCAGGCGCTCAACCGCCTGAAGGGCAAGCCGGTGCTCGTGAGCAAGAGCGCCGTCGAGCGGCCGGTCGAAAGCGCGAAGGCGAACTGAAGCCGCGTTCTCCTCTCCCGTTGAAAGCCCGCCCACCGGCGGGCTTTTGTTTTGCTTCATTCGCAGTGGTTATGCTCGCCGCATGAACGACGACCAGCTCCTGCGCTACAGCCGGCACATCCTGCTCGACGAGATCGGCGTCGAGGGCCAGCAGCGCCTGCTCGACGGCCAGGCGCTGGTCATCGGCGCCGGCGGCCTGGGGTCGCCGGCACTGCTGTACCTCGGATCGGCTGGCGTGGGTCGCATCACCGTAGTGGACCACGACACGGTGGACCTCACCAACCTGCAACGCCAGATCGCCCACAGCTTCGACCGCATCGGCCTGCCCAAGGTGGAATCGGCGGCCAAGGGCATTGCGGCGCTCAACCCGGGCGTGAAGCTGCGCACCGTGGCGCGCCGCGCCGACGCCGCGCTGCTCGACGAACTCGTGCACCAGGCCGACGTGGTGCTCGACTGCAGCGACAACTTCGCCACGCGCCAGGCCGTCAACCGCGCCTGCGTGAAGCACCGCAAGCCGCTGGTGGCCGGCGCTGCCATCCGCTTCGAGGCGCAGATCTCGGTGTACGACCCGCGCGACGATGCCAGCCCCTGCTACGCCTGCGTGTTCGCTCCCGACCAGGCGGTGGAAGAAGTGGCCTGCGCCACCATGGGGGTGTTCGCGCCGCTGGTCGGCATGATCGGAACCATGCAGGCTGCCGAGGCACTCAAGCTCCTGGCCGGCGTGGGCAAGACGCTCGCCGGCCGACTCCTCATGCTGGATGCCCTGACGATGGAATGGAACGAAGTACGTGTGCTGCGGCAGCCCGACTGCCCCGTGTGTGGAGGCCAACGATGAACGCCCGGGGCCGCGCCTGCCTGTGTGCCGCGTGGTTGAGCCTCAGCTGCCTCGGCGGCGCTGCCGCCCAGCAGAAGGCCCACGTTCATGGGGTCGTGACGCTCGACGTGGCGGTGGAGGGGTCGTCGCTTTCGGTGCACCTCGAAGCACCGGCCGACAGCCTGCTCGGCTTCGAGCACCGCCCCCGCACCGCCGCCCAGAAACAGGCCGTGGCGCAACTGCAGCAACGCCTGCGTGATGCCGCGCCCTGGCTGCGGCCCAGCACCGAAGCCGCATGCCAGCTGCGCGAGGCCACGGTCGAATCGGCCCTGTTCGAACCGGCAGCGCAAGGCAAGGCCGCGGAAGACGGCCATGCCGACATCGACGCCGACTACCGCTTCGAATGCCGCCAGCCCCAGGCCCTGGTGGCGCTGGAGCTCGGCCTGTTCGAGGCCTTCCCGCGGATGCAGCGCATCGAGGTCCAGATGGCCGGCCCGAAGGCGCAGGCCAAGGCGACGCTCAGGCGTCCGGACAAGACCTTGCGCCTGCCCGCCCGATGAGCACGGCGGACACGGCCGCGGCATCGCTGCTGCAGCTGCGCGACGCGCGCTTCCGTTGGCCACGGGCCGCGGCCGACTGCATCGCCATCGACCGCCTGGGGGTCGCGGCCGGCCAGGCGGTGTTCATGCGCGGGCCCAGCGGCTGCGGCAAGAGCACGCTGCTGTCGCTGGCGGCCGGCGTGCTGGTGGCGCAGCGGGGTGAAGTCAGCCTGCTCGGCCACGACTGGCGACACCTCTCGCCCGCGCGGCGCGACCGCCTGCGAGCCGACCACGTGGGCTACGTGTTCCAGCAGTTCAACCTGCTGCCCTACCTCTCGGTGCTCGACAACGTGCTGCTGCCGTGCCGCTTCTCGAAGCGGCGTGCGCAGCGCGCCTTCGAAAGCCACAGCAGCGCGCGCGACGCCGCCCAGGAGCTCCTGCGGCACATGGGCCTGGGCCCGGCGCTGTGGCCGCGCGCGGCGCGCGAGCTGTCGGTGGGCCAGCAGCAACGCGTGGCGGCCGCGCGCGCGCTCATCGGCCGGCCCGAGCTGGTGATCGCCGACGAGCCCACCTCGGCGCTCGACGAGGCGCGGCGCGACGACTTCATGCGACTGCTGCTGGGCGAATGCGCCGCGGCCGGCAGCGCCTTGCTGTTCGTGAGCCACGATGCCCGGCTGGCTTCGCACTTCGCGCATCACGTGGACCTCGCCTCGCTCAACCACGCCGCCGTGGCCACGGAGGCTGCGGCATGAGGGCCATGTTCTCGCTCGCCGCGCGCAGCGCCTGGAACCGGCGCTTCGTGCTGTCGCTGATCGTGCTGTCGATCGCGCTGTCCACCTTCCTGCTGCTGGGCATCGAGCGCATCCGCAACGACGTGCGCGAGAACTTCTCGCAGTCCATCTCCGGCACCGACCTCATCGTGGGCGCCCGCACCGGGCCGGTCCAGCTGCTGCTGTATTCGGTGTTCCGCATCGGCAGCGCCACCAACAACATGCGCTGGAGCAGCGCGCAGGCCCTCGCGCAGCACAAGGCGGTGGCATGGATGGTGCCCATCTCGCTGGGCGACAGCCACCGCGGCTTCGCGGTCGTGGGCACCACCACCGACTACTTCGAGCACTTCCGCCACGGCGACCAGCAGCCGCTCCAGCTCGCGCAGGGCCGGCGTTTCGAGGCCTTGTTCGACACCGTGCTCGGCGCCGAAGTGGCCGAGCGGCTGGGCTACCGGCTGGGCGACCGCATCGTGCTGAGCCACGGCGACGGCGCCCTGCCCGGCAATGAACACGCCAACAAGCCGTTCACCGTGGTGGGCGTGCTGGCCCGCACCGGCACGCCGGTGGACCGATCGGTGCACATCAGCCTGCAGGCCATGGAGGCGCTGCACCTCGACTGGGTGGCCGGCGTGCCGCTGCCCGGGCTTTCGGTCACGGCCGAGCAGGCCGCGCAGCAGAAGCTCGAACCCAGGAGCGTGACTGCCGTGCTGCTGGGCTTGAGGGGCCGCGCGGCGGTGTTCGCAGTGCAGCGCCACGTGGCCTCCTTCGAGGCCGAGCCGCTCATGGCCATCCTGCCGGGCGTGGTGCTCGACGAGCTGTGGAGCGTGGTGGGCGCGGGTGAACGCGGGCTGCAGGCCATGAGTGCGCTGGTGGCACTGGTGAGCCTGGGCGGGCTGGTGGCGGTGATCCTCGCCGGACTCGACGAGCGCCGGCGCGAGCTGGCGATCCTGCGCGCCGCGGGCGCCGGTCCGCGCCAGATGCTGCTGCTGCTGGCGGCCGAGGGCGCGCTGGTCACGCTGTGCGGCGTGGTGCTGGGCGCGCTGGCGCACGCCGCCGCCGTGGCGCTCGCGGGCGGCTGGTTCGAGGCCCGGTTCGGCATCGCGCTGCACCTGGGCATGCCGGGCAGCACAGAATGGGCGCTCATGGGCGCGGTGCTTGCCGGCGGCTGGCTGGCGAGCCTGGTGCCCGGCTGGCGCGCCTACCGGCTGTCCCTGGCCGATGGCCTTTCACCAAGGATCTGAATCATGAAAAGACGCACCTGCCTGCGGGCCGCGGCGCTTGCGCTGGCAATGGCCGCCCCCGTGCCGTGGGCCGTGGCCGCCGGCGGCACCTACCGCGAGATCCAGTGGGATGACCTGATGCCCAAGGACTGGGACCCGCTCAAGCAGCTGCGCGGCGGCAAGGAGGGCGGCGTGAACCTGAGCCTGTTCAACGACGGCGACCCGCGCGCGCAGCAGCTGCTCAAGGACATGCGCGACATCTGGGACAACGCGCCCACCAATGCCGCGCTCGACGGCGCTGCCATCCGCCTGCCCGGCTACGTGGTGCCGCTCGAGGAGGCCAAGGGCCAGCTCAAGGAGTTCCTGCTGGTGCCCTACTTCGGCGCCTGCATCCACTCGCCGCCGCCGCCGGCCAACCAGATCGTCCACGTGGTGCTCGACAAGCCGGTGAAGGGTTTCCATTCGATGGACACGGTGTGGGTCAACGGGCAGCTCAGCACGACGCGGCAGGACTCGTACATGGGCGTGAGCGGCTACAGGCTGCGCGCGGACAAGGTGGAGCGCTACGTCGCGCCGCCCGCGAAGTAGGCCTGCCCGCCCTTTGCAGCTCGGAGTAAGCTCGCCCGCATGAACAAGAAGCGCCGCAAATTCGCCGCCGTCCGCAATTTCCCGTCCGCACAAGAGGAAGCGGCCGCAGTCACCCCGCCATCGTTGTACGGCGGGCCCGAAAGCGCCTACCGGCTCGCGTTCACCGACACCGAGTTCCTGCTGCGCGAGGAGCTGCGCCCGGTGCGCATGCAGCTCGAACTGCTCAAGCCCGAGATGGTGCAGCGCGAACACGGCATCGAGTCGACCGTGGTGATCTTCGGCAGCGCCCGCATCCTGCCGCCCGACGTCGCGCAGCAGATGCTCGAGGCCGCGCAGCGCAGCGGCGACGGCACCGACAACACCGCCATCCGGCGCGCCGAGATGCACCTGGCCATGTCGCGCTACTACGACGAGGCGCGCACGCTGGCCGAGATCATCACGCGCGCTTCGCAGCAGTTCGATCCACCGGTCTACGTGGTCACCGGCGGCGGCCCCGGCATCATGGAAGCGGGCAACCGCGGCGCCCTCGACGTGAAGGGCGGCAAGAGCGTCGGCCTCAACATCGTGCTGCCGCACGAGCAGGAGCCCAACCCGTACATCACGCCCGAGCTGTGCTTCCAGTTCCACTACTTCGGGCTTCGCAAGATGCACTTCCTGATGCGCTCGATCGCGCTGGTGTGCTTCCCCGGCGGCTTCGGCACGCTCGACGAATTCTTCGAGGTGCTCACCCTCATGCAGACCGGCAAATGCCGGCGCCGCCCCATCCTGCTGTTCGGCCGCGACTTCTGGTCGCGGCTCATCAACTTCGACCTGCTGGTCGAGACCGGCATGATCAGCCCGCAGGACGTGAGTCTTTTCGAGTTTGTCGAGACAGCTGAGGAAGCGTGGGCTGCGATCCAGCACGCCTACCAGCTGGACGGCCCCGTGAGCCTGACCGGCTCGTTTGCAGAAGACGTATGAAACCAGAAACCAAGGTATCCCTGATCGGTGCGCCCACGGACGTGGGCGCGGGTGCGCGCGGCGCGTCGATGGGCCCCGAGGCCCTGCGGGTGGCCGGCCTGCAGGCCGCGCTGCAGGGGCGCGGGCTGGAGGTCATCGACCGCGGCAACATCAGCGGCCCGCACAACCCGTGGCTGCCGCCCGACGAGGGCTACCGGCACCTGGGCGAAGTGGTGGCCTGGAACCAGGCCGTGCACGACGCCGTGCACGGCGAACTCGCCGGCGGCCGCCTGCCCATCCTGCTGGGCGGTGACCATTGCCTGGCCATCGGCTCCATCAGCGCGGTGGCTCGCCACTGCCGCGAAAAGGGCAAGAAGCTGCGCGTGCTGTGGCTCGATGCGCATGCCGACTTCAACACCAGCATCATCACGCCCAGCGGCAACATCCACGGCATGCCGGTGGCCTGCCTGTGCGGCCACGGCCCGAAGGAGCTCGTCGGGATCGGCGGCCACGTGCCCGCCATCAGCCCGAAGTGGGTGCGCCAGATCGGCATCCGCAGCGTGGACGAAGGCGAGAAGCGCTTCGTGCACGAGATGGACCTCGAAGTCTTCGACATGCGCTACATCGACGAGATGGGCATGCGCCACACGATGGAGCTCGCGCTGGCCACGATGGACAGCAACACCCACCTGCATGTGAGCTTCGACGTGGACTTCCTCGACCCCGAGGTAGCGCCGGGCGTGGGCACCACCGTGATGGGCGGACCCACCTACCGCGAAGCGCAGCTGTGCATGGAGATGATCGCCGACACCGGCCGCCTCGCATCGCTCGACGTGATGGAGCTCAACCCCGCCTTCGACGTGCGCAACCGCACCGCCATCCTGGCGGTGGACTACATCGAGAGCCTGTTCGGGAAGAGCACGCTGATGCGCAAGTAGCGGCGCCGCCGTCGCAGATCAGGCGCCCACCGCCCGCTCGATCTGCCCGTACGCATGCTGCATCCACAGCTTCAGCCGCTGGCGCTCCATGAGCCCGAGGCCGGGGCCTTCCTTGCTGAGGTTGCGTGCGGCCCAGAAGCTGCTGTTGCTGGCGTCGATCTTCTGCACCGTGCCTTCGTGCAGCCGCTTGAGCTCCACGACCCTGGCCCCCAGGGCCAGCGCGCGCTCCTTCTCGCCCGAGCGCTCGAGCTGGCCGAAGTCGTCGCCGCGCAGCTGGTTCAGCACCAGCACGTAATGCAGCCGCTGGCCAAAACGGTCGAGCAGCTTTTTCAGGAGGTCCACCGAGTCGCGGCCGGAGTCCATGACGTGCCAGTAGTGGATGGCCAGGCCCGACATGTCGGCCAGGTCGAGCACGCCGGACTCGTCCATCCACTTGACCAGCGGGTCGTGGGTTTGCGCAGCGAGGTCGACCACCACGCTGCGCCCCGGCTGCTCCACGGCCGCCTCCATGATGGAGTCGAGCGCCTCGTAGCTGTCGACCAGCACCGCCTTCGCATAGCCGGCATAGAAGCGCATCAGCGAGCCGTGCGAGCGGTCGGTGTCGAAGCCGGCGAACGGGAGTTCGTTGTCGATGAAGTACTGCGCCAGCAGGCGCGACACCATGGATTTGCCGACCCCGCCCTTTTCGCCGCCCACGAAGTGGACGTTGGTGACCGGCGTGCTCTCCAGCGTGGGAATCTGCGTCATGTCGTTGCTTTCGTTTCCATTCTTCGTGATCAAGACCCAGCCGGGCACGACCGCTCGCCGGCAGCCGGATTGTGTTCCGCGGCGTTCACTTGTTGAAGCGTCCGCTTGTATCGCCGCCGGTGTCAGCCTCGGCTGACACCACTTCGAAGCACCGGACGACAGCCCCGGCTGCGGCGCATGCCTAAGCTTCCTTCGTGCCTGCCATGGCACGCAGCCAGAAAGGACCATCTATGTTGAAGAACCACCTCCGCACTGCGGCGCTCGCAGCTGCCGTGGCATTGAGCCTGGGGACAGTTGCCGGTTGCGCGGTGACGCGCGGCCAACAGACGGCCGGCGCCTTCGTGGACGACACGCAGATCACCACCGCCATCAAGGCCAAGTACGCGAAGGACCCAGCCGTGGCCGCCACGGCGATCAACGTGGAGACGATGAACAACACCGTGCAGTTGAGCGGCTTCGCGAAGTCGCAGGAAGAGAAGGACCGCGCCGGCGCCATTGCGGCCGACACCGAAGGCGTGAAGGCCGTGCGCAACAACGTGATCGTGCAGCCCTGACGCGGCAGCCTCACGTTGAGTCGTTGACACGCGACGGTGCACGCAGCAGGTGCTGCGTGCACCGTCGCTGCGTTCAGCCTGCCTTCACCGCCTATCGAGGCACGGGCCGTGGCGGCGCCTGAATTCCCGGGGCGTCATGGCCTCGGGATCGGCGAACAAGCCCTTGCGCTGCCGCCGGGCACTCGCCTCTTCCCCGGCATACACGCCGGGCCGTCCCCGGTAGCCGGGCGACCACGCATGCCCCTGCGTCACCAGCCACGCCGCCACGTCCGTGCCGTGTTCCTGCACGCGCGCGACGACGCGGCCATGCACGTCCACGGCCTGGGTCACGGCCACGACCTCGCGCCCCATCAGCCGCCCTTGCAGGGCCTGCCGGGATGCTTCGCCGTGCGCCTGGCAGCGTTCGGGCGCGTCAATGCCGGCCAGCCGCAGCTTGAGCGGCCGCCTGTCGGCCGCCGCGGTGCGGATCCACAAGGTGTCGCCGTCGCTCACGTGCGTGACGGTGCCCTGCAGCACCCGCTCATGCGGCCTGGCCGCCGCTGAGCCGCACAACGCGGCCAGCAGCGCCGCGCTTGCCAGCAGCGCCCTCACAGGTAGCCGAGCCAACGCGCCACGCCCCAGCCGGCCAGCCCCAGCACCAGCAGCCACACGAGCACGATGACCACCGCGCCCCACAGCAGCCGCGGCAGCTTGTCGCGGCCGGCCTCGGCCTCGCGCAGCCGCGCTTCCCACAGCGGCCGCGGGGTCAGCTTCACCACGAGGGCGATGCCCAGCGGAACGAGCACCACCTCGTCGAGCAGGCCCAGCACCGGAATGAAATCCGGAATCAGGTCGATGGGGCTCACCGCGTAGGCGAGCACCGCAATGGCGACGAGCTTCGCGGCCCGCGGCGTTTGCGGGTGCGTGAAGAGCTTCCACAAGGCCAGCAGGTAGGTGGCCAGCCTGGCGCGGTTGGCAGCCCCGAAAAGCTTGCCGAGCCTGTTGTTCATGGGCGCTTCCTCCTGGCCGGCGCCTGTTGCGGCTGCGCCTCGGCGGCGGCGTTCATATCCTTGAGCATGCGTTCCAGTCGGTCCTTGAGTTTTTCGGTGCTGAGCTGTTCGCGGAAACGCTCCACCATCAGCGGCAGGCTCATCGGGCTGGGCACTTCGAGCTCGACGAATTCGATCTGCTTCGACCTCATGTCATGCAGCGCTGCCGCGATGCGCCGGATGTCCAGCTCCTGGCTCAGCACCTCGTTGTCGGCCTGGCTCAGCAGCAGGTTGCCGGCATCGTACTTGCGAAACACCTCGTAGAAGAGCGAGCTCGACGCCTGCAGCTGCTTGAGGCTCTTGGGCGCGCCGGGGTAGCCGCTGAACACCAGGCCGGCCACCCGCGCGATCTCGCGGAAGCGCCGCTGCGAGAGTTCGCCCGAGTTGAGGCTGGCCAGCACGTCGTGCAGCAGGTCGTCGGGCGCCAGCACGCGCTTGTCGAGCAGCGGCGTCGGGTCGACCGGCAAGGCGCTCAGCAGCTCGAAGCCGTAGTCGTTGAACGAGAGGCTGAAGGTGTTGGGGGCGTTGCGGGCCAGGCGGTACGCGAGCAGCGAGGCCAGGCCGAGGTTGGCGTTGCGGCCGGCAAACGAGTACACGTACAGGTGCTGGCCTTCGCGCGACTGATGCCGCTCGATCAGCAGACTGTGCGGCGTGGGCAGGCGCGACAGCTTGGCCTGGGTGCGCAGCATCGGCGCGGCAGCCGCCATCTCCGGCTCGGTGAAGTCACCCTGGGCGGCCGCCTGCAGCATCTCGAGCACCGAGCCGGCCAGCTCGGCCGACAACTGCATCTTGCTGCCCGACCAGGCCGGCACGATGCCCTTCTTCCTGGTGGCTCGGCGCACATAGGCGGCCATGTCCTGCGTGCGCACGTATTCGAGCACGCGGCCGGCGAACACGAAATGGTCGCCCTTGCGCAGCCGGGCGATGAAGCCCTCCTCGATGGTGCCCAGCGTGCCGCCGCTCATCCACCGCACCTGCATCGACGCGTCGGAGACGATGGTGCCCACCTGCAGCCTGTGGCGCTTGGCGATGCCGCGATCGGGCACGCGGTAGACGCCGTCGACCTGCTGCACGCGGTGGTACTCGGGGTAGGCGCCCAGGCTCGCGCCGCCGCGCTCCACGAAGCCCAGCGCCCAGTCGAATTCCTCGCGGGTGAGGTCGCGGTAGGCATGGCTCGCGCGCACCTCGTCGTACATCGCATCGGCCGTGAAGCCGCCGCCCAGGGCCACCGTCACCAGGTGCTGCACCAGCACGTCGAGCGGCTTGGCCGGCGAATCGCGGCGCTCGACGTGGCCGGCCTGCGCCGCGCGCCGCGCCGCCGCCGCTTCCACCAGCTCCATGGTGTGGGTAGGCACCAGCGTCACGCGCGATGGCCGGCCCGGGGCATGGCCGCTGCGGCCGGCGCGCTGCAGCAGCCGCGCCACCCCCTTGGCCGAACCGATCTGCAGCACCCGCTCCACCGGCAGGAAATCCACGCCCAGGTCGAGCGACGAGGTGGCCACCACCGCCTTGAGCCGCCCCTCCTTCAGGCCCAGCTCCACCCATTCGCGCACCGCCTTGTCGAGCGAGCCATGGTGCAACGCCACCAGGCCGGCCCATTCGGGGCGCTCCTGCAGGAGAAGCTGGTACCAGATCTCGGCTTGCGAACGCACGTTGGTGAACACCAGCGTGGTGCCGCTGCGTTCGATCTCCTCGATGACCGGCTGCTGCATCTGGCTGCCCAGGTGGCCCGCCCACGAGAAGCGGCCGGGATCGGCCGGCAGCAGCGTGTCGATGACGAGCGACTTGTCGATGCGCCCGCGCACCAGCAGACCCTCGTCGTGGGCCAGCAGCACGCGCGCGGCCTCTTCCAGGTTGCCCAGCGTGGCGCTCAGCGCCCACACCACGAGCTGCGGGTTCCAGCGCTTGAGCCGCGCCAGCGCCAGCTGCACCTGCACGCCGCGCTTGCTGCCCATGAGCTCATGCCACTCGTCGACGATGACGAACTGCAGCGATGCCAGCTCCTCGCGCACGTTCTCGCGGGTGAGCATGAGGGACAGCGATTCCGGCGTCGTGACCAGCGCACTCGGGTAGCGCCTGTCCTGCTTCGCGCGCTCGGCCGCCGGCGTGTCGCCGGTTCGCACGCCCACCGTCCATGACGGCGCGATGCCGGCCAGCGGCAGCGTGATCGCCCGCGTGGTGTCGGCGGCCAGTGCGCGCATCGGTGTGATCCACAGCACCCGCAGCGGCTCGGCATGGCGAGACGCCGGATCGCCGCCCAGCGCCCGCCAGCGGCCCAGGGCACCGAACCACACCGCATAGGTCTTGCCCGCGCCGGTGGTGGCATGCAGCAGGCCGCTCCGGCCGGCCGCCGCCGCGGCCCAGACTTCGCGCTGGAAGTCGAAGGGCCGCCAGCCGCGCGCATCAAACCATTCGGTGGCGGCGCTCCAGGGCGGCGGGGGCGAGGTCGGCATGCGGCCGATTATTCGCGCTGGCGCGGGCGGGCCCGCCCGAGGCCGTGCCCCACAGGAGCAGAAGCAGGCCCAGCACCGGCAGGTTCTTGATGAGCGGGCCGCAATGGTCGATGGTGAGCTCGGGCATGTTCCAGGCGGCGGTGGTGGTGTAGCCGAGCACGGCGGCCGCCTGGAAGGCATAGGCCCAGGCATTGGGGCGCAGCAGCAGCCACAGGCCCAGCACCGTGTTGAGCGAACACGAAGCCCACATCACCGCCACGCCGGCCTGGCCTTCGAAGCCGCAACGTGCCAGCAGCTCGAGCACCCGCGACGCCTGCGGCATCAGGGCGGTGACGAGCGCCGTGTAGAGCCACATCGCCGAGAGCGTGCATCGCAGCGCGAAGTGCAGCGGCGCGGGCAGCGTGCCCACGGTCGGCGCTTCGTGCCACAAGGCCTCGTGCATCGGCGTGGCCTCGCGGCCCAGCCATTCGCGCGCGCCGTTGCGCAGCGTGGTGTTGCCCCGCTCCAGCATGGCGAGCGTGTCCGGGCTGAACACCTTCTGCGGCAGGGCCTGGGCGCACCAAGCGCCCAGGCGCATCAGCGGCATCGGCACCGGAAGCCACAGCGGGTCGGCCAGGCCCTGCGCGGCGCGGTAGCGGGCCAGCATCTCGCGGTAGCCGAGCACCTGCGGCCCGCCCAGCTCGACGACGCGGCCGATCGGCGCCGCGTGCTCGACCATGCGGCACACGCATTCGGCCAGCTCCGTCACGTGGATGGGCTGCACGCGCTGCTGGCCTCGGCCGGGCAGGCTCACCACCGGCAGGCTGGCGAGCAGGCGGAACAGCGCAGCGCTCTGGCTGCGCGGGCCGTAGACGAGGCTCGGGCGCACGATGGCCCAGTCGGTGCGGCCGCCGCTCGCTTGGCCGATCTCGACCAGCGCCTCGTCGGCCAGCAGCTTGCTCATCGCGTAGGGCGTGCGCAGGCCTTCGGGCCCGCGGCCCACCCCGAGCGCCGAGATCTGCACGATGCGCCGCACGCCGGCCAGCGCAGCGCCGCGGAACAGCGCGATCGGCCCGTGGGTGTGCACCCGCTCGAACGTGGCCTCGCCGGCGGGCATCAGCACGCCCACCGCATTGACCACCACGTCGAACCCGCCGGCAGCCTGCAGGCGCTGCGCCCATTGCACCGGCGTGAGCGACTCGGCGTAGTCGATGGCCAGGTGATCGGGGTGCTCGGGCGCTCCGCGATGCGCCGCCACCACCACATGCCCATGGGCGCGCAGGCCGGCTGCGATGGCGCTGCCGATGCAGCCGGTGGCTCCACACACGAGGACTCTCATGACTGCCTCACTCTCGGGGTTGTTCGATCAAAGGTCGCAGCGGCCACCCTGGCAGCGCTGCAAACGCCGTGCGGTGCGCCAGGCAGCCGCCCGCTCGAGCACCGGCGCGAAGGCAGCCGAGATGCCGTAGCGGCGCCGCGCGAAGCCGGCATAGGCACGGTCGAACAGCGGCTGCAGCAGCGGCCAGCCGGTGGGCCGCAGCATCCAGCCCAGGCCGGCGGCCGCATACGCCAGGCGCAGCGTCTCCATGCCGCTCACCAGCCGGCCATCGGCCGTGACGCCGTGGATGACCGCGTTCAGCTCGGCCAGCGTCCTGCCGTAGGGCGCTGGGTCGAAGCCGGCCTCGCTGATGTCGACGAAACGCAGGCGGCCGTGGGCCGCGTCGCGGTCGCGCAGCGCGTCCATCTCGGTCTGGCAGACCAGGCAACTCCGGTCGTAGAGCAGCGTGAGGGGGTAGATCGATGCAATCATTTTTCACCTGTTATTTCTGTCAAAACAGAAATGTCGAGCCAAAAAAATTTCAAGGTCCCAGCAGATCGGCCGGCGAAGCGGGCCGAGCGGCCTCGGCCTCCGGCGCCACGTCGCGCCCCAGCAGCTTCTTGATCCGGGCGCCCAGCCGCAGCACCTTGGTGAGCGTTTCGGTGTCGAGCCGCAGCATCTCGTCGCTCCAGGCGGTGAGGGTCTGCAGCAGCTCCAGCGTTTCCTTGATGCGCAGCTTCGCCGAGGCCGGGTCCTTGCTGATGGCCGGATCGGCCAGCAGCTCCTGCAGCACGGCGATGGTGGGGGCGATCTCGCGCTGCTGCCGCTCGCGCACCACGGTGCGGAACAACTCCCACACCTGGGTGGACGTCTCGAAATGGTCGCGCCGGTCGCCGGGAACGTGCACGAGGCGCACCAGCTTCCAGCCCTGCAGCTCGCGGATGCTGGTGCTCACGTTGGAACGGGCCACCTGCAGCGTGTCGGCGATTTCCTCGGCATGCATGGGCCGGCCGGTGATGTAAAGCAGCGCATGGATCTGCGCGACGGTGCGGTTGACACCCCAGCGGGTGCCCATTTCGCCCCAGTGCAGCACGAAGCGGGTCAGGGTCGGTGAAAGCTCCATGGCCGGCATCGTATCCCCACTGAAATTTCTGTCAATACAGAAATTCATTCGTCGCGGCGACGTACAGCGTCAAGGCCACACCAGCACGGCCGCAGGTGGCGCCGCCAGCACCCGCAGCAGCTTGCCGCCTTCGAGTTCGAGCAGTCGGTTGGCGACGTAGCTGTTCTGCGAATCGGGCTCGAGGGCCGCGCCCACCAGGGGCGCCAGCGGCTGGGCCATCGGCACATAGAGGCTGCCAGCCGGCACCTGGTCGCGGGCCGGCTCCGTGCGCACCTGCAACATGCGGATGTTCTGGCCGTCCTCGATGGCGCCACGCGCGTCCTGGCGCTGGCCTTCGTCGGCAGCGGTGACCACGTAGCGCTCCACCTGCCACTCGCCGGGCCCTGCGACGCGCCACACCTGCACGCCCAGGGCGCGCAGCCGCTCGACCGCCTGGGTTTCGCTGGCCGCGAGAAGGTAGCCGCAGGGCCGGGGCCGGCTGCGGCGAACCTGCAGTTCGAGCGCGGAGCGCCACGCCACCTCGATGCTCCGTTCCTCGCCGGTGCGGGCATCGAGGAAGCTCAGGGTCTGCTGGCGCGGCGTGTGGCCCGCCTCGACCACGAGGTCGCCCTTGCAGGCCGAAGCGGCTGCGCCCGCTTCGGCATCGCGCACCAGTGCGAGCAGCCTGCCGCCCTGCTCCGCCGCGGTCTCGATCACGCTGGTGGCCGCCAGCACATGCGCATGCACGCGACGCGCGAAGTGGGCGCGGCCGATGCCCACGCCGCGCGTCTCGATGAGCAGGCTCACCGCATGTCGCAGCCCGCCGACGTTGCGGCCGGTGTCGGGCTGCACCCCGCCCATGGCGACCACCTTGTCGGCCACGTTGGGCGAGGTCGTGTGGTAGAGGAACACGCTCTGGCCCGCAGCCTCGAGCGTGCGCTGGATGCGGCTCACGTAGTCGGACTGCGCGGCGGCGGCGAGGCCGGGGTCCATGTTGCCCACCGTGGCAGCCTGCAGCAGCGCGTCGTACTTCTGGAACACGCCGAACTTGTTGACCCAGCGGTCGCCGACGGTGAACTCGTGGAGGTCGAGCACGACCTGCGGCTTGTAGCGCGCGGCCACGCTGGCCAGCAGGCGGCCTTCGGGCGTCTGCAGCAGCAGGTGGTCGCGGTTCACGTCGATGCCGCTGGCGGTGGTGCGTGCGAACTTCTCGGCGCCGTCGGGGTTGGCGCGCGGCACGATCAGCACGTTCACCCGTTCGAGCAGTGGCCCCTGCCGGGGGCTCGCGAGCTGCTCGGCCAGCGCCAGCGCGGCTTCGCCGCCGGCAGGCTCGTTGCCGTGCTGCTGGCCGAGCACCAGCACGGTGGGCAGCTTCGGATCGACCACGGCACCCTTGGCCAGCACGAGCAGCGGCATCGCACGGCCCTGCTGCGACGAGCCCAGCAGCTCGACCTTCAGGTCGCGGGAGCGTTTCGCCAGACCTTCGGCGAATTCCAGGGCCTCTGCATGGCTCGCGAAATCGGTGCGGCCGCGGCGCAGGCCGGGCGAGCCGTAGCGCACGTCCGGGTCGGCAAAGCGCGCGGCCACCGCGTCGGGTTCGGGCTTGACGCGGGCCGGCTCGAACTGTGCCCATGCCGCACCGGCGGCGAGGGCCATGATCCAGGCCGAAGCCTTTTGCGGCGTCATAGGGACGGTTCTGCGGGTCAGTCCTGCACCGTGTCGCGCTCGCGCAGCGCGCGGCACTGCGGATGCTTGTAGTACTGCGACTTCCTGCACTGGGTCTGCATGCAGTAGTACAGGGAGAACTGCACCCGATTGCCGCAGGCGGCGCGGGGCGTGGACTCCTCCGCGGCGGCTGCCTTGCGGCTTTCGCGCTTCCTGGGGCTTTCGCCCGCCTTCACCGAAGCAACCTTCGTGGACGACTTGGCCGCGTCCTTCGGCGGCTCGTCGTCCACCGGTGGCGCAGGCTCAGCCGGCGGGGCGGCTTCGGCGGTGGCCGTGCCGGAGCCGGCCACCGTCTCGGGGCCGACGGGCTTGGCGGCGGCCACCGGCGCATCGGCCACCGGTGCAGGTACCGGCGCCGGCAGAGTTTGCGCCGGGGGCGTCTGCGCAGCCGCCGCGACGGTGGGCGCCGCCGCCGACGCGCCCGATGCCGCAGGCGCCGCAGCCACCGCCGGCGCCTGGCTCGAAATCGTGGGGCCCTGGGCCTCCTGCGCGGGGCGCAGGGCGCGGGCCATGGTGTCCATCACCCGTTCGGACAGGCGCTGGTCATCCCATTCGGTGGCGCTCAGCCATGCCAGCACGGCGATCGCCACCATGCTGCCGCCCCAGCGCACACCCGAGCGGCGCCACCAGGGGGTGCGCCGCCGCCACCGCGGGCGCTCGAACGCCCCTTCCGCCGCAAGCCGTGCCCCGGCCGGGCCGTCGCCCGCCGCGGGCGCCATGGCGCCGGGTGCGTCCAGCCCGAACCGCGAGGCCTGAGCGTCGCCGAAGCGGGAGGCATACCGGTCATCGGCCTCGATCGAGCTGGCTGCCGATTGCAGGGCCTGCTGGATGGACGCCTCGAAGTCCGGTGCGGCAGCGGCGCCGCCGGTCGCGCCGCCCAGCCCGCCCAGACGAGGTTCGGGCGGGCGCTTGGCACGCTCGAACGCGGCCGCCGTGGTGGCGCTCTTCACGGTGGCATGCAGTCGCTCGCCGAGCTCGCGCGGCGAAAGCGGCGCCGCCGGCGCGGCCGCGCCGCCCGGGGCTGCGGCAGGCCGCTGCGGCGGCGCGAACCATTGCGGCACATCGGCGAACGAGGGTTCCTGCTGCGCGGTCGGCTGAAATTCAGGGGCCATCTCGCGCGCGGGCGCGTCTGCCCATGCCGGGCGCGCCGGTTCTTCGGCAGGCGCCGCTGCAGCGGCCGAAGCCGGACCGCTCAGCACCTGGCGCAACTGCGCCACACGGTGCGGCCGGTCTTGCGGGCGCACCGCCAGCGCCCAGTCGAAGGCTTCGAGAAAGCTTCGGCCATAGCGCGGGCCCACGTACTGCTGGCCGAGCCGGCCCACGAGGTCGGAGAGCGACACCTGCGCGTCGCCGACGGCCCGCGCGGTGGCCGGCAGCGGGGCGCGCCCGCTCACGCAGAAATACACGACCGCCGCCAGCGAGTAGAGGTCGGTCCAGGGCCCCACGCGCAGCTGTTCCGTCTCTGCGTACTGCTCGATGGGCGCATAGGCCGGGTTCAGCAGGCTCTTGTCGGCCCCCAGGCGGCCTCCGTCGGCCCGCATGCCCAGGTCGAAGAGCACCGGCTTGCCGTCGGGCAGCAGCAGGATGTGCTCGGGCGTGAGGTTCAGGTGATGGACCGAGGCGCCGTGCAGCAGCTGCAGCGCCTCGAGCAGCGGCTCCAGCAGCGCGCGCAGCCAGGCCTCGGAAGGCGGCTGCGACATCTCGTCGCGCACCTGCTGCAGGGTCTTGCCTTCGTAGCAGGGCGTGGCCACGTAGGCGGTGCGGTTGGCCTCCCAGCAGCGGAACACGCGCATGAGCGACGGGTGGTCGAAGCGCACCAGCGCCTGCGCTTCGTTGATGAAGGCGCGCTGGCCGCTCACGAATTCGGGCAGCTTGGCGGGTGAGCGCAGCACCACCTGGCCGCCATGGCCGCGGGTGGCCCAGGCCATGGGCATGTATTCGCGGATGGCCACGCGCCGCTGCAGCACCGGGTCGATGGCCAGGTAGACGATGCCGCGGGCGTTTTCGCTCAGCACGCATTCGATCTCGAACTCGCCCAGCAGGCTGCCGGGCGGCAGCGCGTCGGCGCCGCGCAGTGGCTCCGGTTCACGCTGAGTGGGCTGGCGGGGGCTTGCCGGCTGTGGCGGCAGGGAAGTGGAAGGCTGGGATCTGGAGGTCATGGATGGTCCGGAGTGCGTGGCAAGGCCGTGCGCCGGTCGCGCTGCAACACGGTACACGCCTCGGCGCGAGTCGTCTTGCGCTGCGTTGCGCCAACGCTACCGATGGTTCACGCGCAGGCGAGACGAAACCCGCCCCTCTGCTTCTGCCTCTCTGCTTCTGTTTGCAGGACCTTATTCAAGGGCCAGCCGGAGCAAACGGGAAGCCTGCGTTACGCCTGCTTGCACCGGAGATGATTTGGGCCTAAGCACCAACGGTCCAGCCCTCCAGCGGGTCCAGGTCGGCCGGCAGGCCGAAACCGGGCCGCGCGGCACCCCAGGCCGCCAGCACCAGGCACAGCACCGCATCGAGCCGGTCGCCGGAGGCATCGGCCACCAGGTCGTCGCGCTGCGCATGGCTGAGCTTCAGGCGCAGGCCCCAACGGCTGGCGCCGCGCTCCAGCGCTTCGACGAGGTCCTTGCGGGCGATCAGGCGCTCGGGCGTCTGCCGGGCGCGGTCATCGCTCTTGTATGAACGCGACCCGAGCAGTTCGCGCGCCACCATGCCCGGGTAGCCCTCCAGTGCCACCCGTTGCGAGTCGCCCGCGAGCAGGCCGGGCAGGTGCACGCCGGCCCCGATGAGCAGCGGCACGCCCGCATGCAGCATGTAGGCCACCGGCGGATTCACCCATTTCATCGACGGCGACGAGCCGGCCGGCCCGTCGGTGGCGCGATGCGCGAACTTGCCGCCCGACGGCCGCGCCGCACAGAAGGCGGCAAAGGTCTCGCGGATCTGCGCGCGGGGCAGCGCGGCGTAGTGCTGCATCAACGCCGGCCATTCGGTCGGCCAGCCGAGAGCCAGCACCAGCTCGCGCGGCAGGCCGAACGGGAAGTCGAAAGCGGCCACCCAGGGGCCGGGCCCGGCCAGCCAGCGCGAGAAGCCGGCGAAGTCGGCATGCGTGTCGATGCGGTCGAGCCGCACCACACCGCCGCTCGACCGCCCATGGGCCACGGTGATGGGCTTGCGCCGCGTGGGGGCGCTGGTGAAGTCGATGCCGGCCACGACGACCGGCGCCACGGGCGGATCAAGGCCTTGTGCGGACATGCGGCCCACTCTACTGGCGAAAATCGCGGCCATGGACATCAAGACGACAAGCCGCTGGTGGTGGCTCGCGGCCGCGACACTCGTGCTGGCCGCGGCCGTGCTGGGCGGGCTGAGGATCGCCTCGCAACAGCTGCATGCGGCGCTCCTCGAAGCGCTGGGCCCGCGCGCCACCGTGGGTGAACTCGGCATCGGCTGGAACGGCGTGGTCGCGCACGGGCTGCGCATCCGCTCGGCCGGCGGCACGCGCTGGCCGGCGGCTGACGAACTGGTGGCCGACCGCGTGCGGGTGGTGCCCTCGCTGCGCAGCCTGTTCTCGAGCGGCTGGCACATTGCGCGTGTCGAGGTCGACGGCGGCTACGTGAGCCTGTACCGCAGCCGCGACGGCAAGCTGCACGTGCTGCCGGCCCTGCTGGAACGCCAGCCGAAGGCCGCCGTCCGCCCGGCCTCGACGCGCGAGCCGCCCGCGCCGAAGGACGCCGGCCCCGAGGTGCACATCGGCGACGTCGTGCTCAAGGGCACGGCCGTCGAGCTGTACGACGCATCGGTGCGCCAGCCGCCGCTCAAGCTGCGCCTGCAGGAGCTGGAGGCGCGGATCGGCCCGCTGGACCTGCCGGCGCTGGACAGCCGCACCGACATCGAGGTCGACGCGGTGGTGAAGGGCGTGCAGCGCGACGGCCGGCTGTCCCTGCGCGGGGGCATCGTGTTCGCCACGCGCGACAGCGAACTCGACGTGCGGCTGGCCGGCGTGGACCTGGTGGCGCTGCAGCCCTACCTGGTGAAGGTGTCGGAAGCCGGCGTGCGCCGCGGCTCGCTCGACCTCCAGCTGCGTTCCACCGTCGCGAGCGGGCAGCTGCGCGCACCGGGCGAGCTCACGATCAACGGGCTGGAGCTGGCCGACTCCGGCGGGCTGCTCGGCAGCTTCGCGGGCGTGCCGCGTCAGGCCGTGCTCGCCTTCCTGAGCCAGAACGATCGCATCGAGGTGGCGTTCACGCTCGAGGGCCGGCTCGACGACCCGGCGTTCTCGCTCAACGAAAGCCTCGCCACGCGGCTGGCCGCTGCGCTGGCCGACAAGCTCGGCGTGAGCCTGGGCGGCGTGGTCGAGGGGGTGGGCGGGGTGATCAAGGGCCTGTTCGGCCGCTGACGACACCCGCCCCGCGGGCCGGAGCGCGGGTCAGGCCGCCCGGCCGATGATCGACGCGGTGGCGATCAGCTCTTCGAGCAAGGCCAGCGACGCACAGCCCGACACGGTGAACGGGTCCAGCACCGGCCGCTCGCTGTACTTGAGCAGCGTGGTCTGGTTGATCTTGCCGAGGTTGACCTGCCCCATGGTCCAGCCGGCAAAGCGCCGCTCGGGGATCTCGCCGTACCACAGCAGCGTCACGTCCTTGTGGCGGGCGTCGCGCACGATCTCGCCGTACTTGGCGTTCACCGCGTCGCGGCCGCCTTCGAGCACCTGCATGAAGCTTTCGCCGCTCCAGCACAGGATGCCGGTGAGGCCGAGCGCCGGGTTGTGCGCGCGGCACTGCGCCAGGATCGATTCGATGCTCTCGGGCGTGACCGGCTGGGCCGCGCGGCTGGCGTAGAGCAGGCGTACCAGCATGATCAGCCGCCTTTCCGGTTGTTGACCAGCGCGAGGAACTCACGGCGCAGGTTCGCGTCCTTGAGGAACGAGCCACGCATCACGCTGTTGACCATCTTCGAGTCCATGTCGCGCACGCCGCGCCATTGCATGCAGAAGTGGTCGGCCTCCATCACGATGGCCAGGCCGTCGGGCTGCATCTTGTCCTGCAGCAGGTCGGCCACCTGCGTGACCGCCTCTTCCTGGATCTGCGGGCGGCTCATGATCCATTCGGCGAGCCGCGCGTACTTCGACAGGCCGATGAGGTTGGAGTGCTCGTTCGGCATGACGCCGATCCACAGCTTGCCGATGATCGGGCACAGGTGGTGCGAGCAGGCGCTGCGCACCGTCACCGGCCCCACGATCATCAGTTCGTTGAGGTGCTCGACGTTGGGGAACTCAGTGACCGCGGGCTGCCGGACGTAGCGGCCCTTGAACACCTCGTTGAGGTACATCTTGGCGACCCGCCGGGCGGTGTCCTGCGTGTTGTGGTCGCTTTCGGTGTCGATCACGAGGCTGTCGAGCACGGTGACCATCCGGCTCTGCACTTCGTCGAGCAGGGCCTCGAGCTCGCCGGGCTCGATGAAGTCGGCGATGTTGTCGTTGGCGTGGAAGCGCCGCTGCGCGCTCTTCAACCGCTCGCGGATCTTTTGCGAAACCGGCACGCCTTCGTCGGCCGCGGGGGGCGCGCTCGAGGGCGTGGGCAAGGGGGTGACTTTCATCCGCGGAATACTAGCGCAGCGCACCCATGCGGGGATGCTCCCCCGCCGGGGGGACCGAAAACGTTCACTGCGTCACGCTCACCCCCCCGCGTTTCCTCAAGGCCCGCGCGCCCACCGCCGATAGACTGGCCCAGGAGCGCTTCATGGCGCTCGGGTTCACGACAAAGGCACACCCGCACGAAAGTCGGGGTCGCAAAGCTTCCGGTCTAACGCTTGCACGCAGGCCACGACAGCGGGGTTGCCAAGAAACCAGGGTTGGATGTCCTTTCCCCGGCTGCTTCGATGCGCGCATCGAAGCCGGCAGCCCGCGCCGCTCGCGCGTTTTTCCGGTCTTGCCTCCCCCCACGCCCCGTGCGCGTGCCGCGGCTTTGGCATACAGACAACGGATCGGAGAAATCATGGGGAGCATCGACCACTTCGCCCTGGCGGACAGCGCCCTGCTGGCGCGCCTGGGCACACCCTTGCGGCAGCGCCCGTGGGCGCAGCACGACGTGGCCACGCTGATGGCTGGGCTGTACCCGCCGCCGAGCGGCAAGCCCGGCGACAGCTCGGCCCAGCGCCAGATGCTGTCGTCGGCTTTCCTGGCCGGCGTGGCCGAAGCGCAGGACGCGCTGATGCTGCGCCCGCGCGGCTCGCTGGCGCAGGCCGCGGTGGACAAGGCGCGCGTGCTGCTGAAGAACCGTGCCGCCTTGCCGCAAGACCGCCTGTGGCACGCCTTCGCGGCCGGCGCGCGGGCGGGCAACGCCTTCGCCGAGCCGGCCGCCGACACCACCGCGCTGAAGCTGTTCATCCGGCAGCCGCTCACCGAATCGGGCGCCGCGCAGCAGGAGCTGATCGCCGGCGTGCTCGAACGCATCGAGCGGTGCAACGGCGCGCCGCACGACTTCGACTACCTCACCGGCCACCGGGCCGAGAGCGCGGACACCTTCCGCGCCTCGTTCGAGGCGGAGTCCGGGCAGGCGTTCACGCCGCAGAACTTCCGCGCGTGGAGGCTGGCACGACTGGCGCAGGCCGGCGCCTTCGTGAACATCCGTGTCGGCATGAGCGAGAGCAGCGCTTTCGAGCTGTCGTACCACGTGTTCCGCGGCGCGTGCACGCCCGTGCTGTTCCTCGTGTGGAAACACGCACCGATCAAGACCACGCTGCTCAAGGACCTCGGCGACCTGTGCGACGTGACCTATCTCGAGTTCGACCAGCCGGACGACCTCGACGCCGGCATCGCCGAGTTCTTCCGCCGCTGCAACAAGCGCTGAGGCCTTGCCGGCGCGACATCGAATCAACAACAGGGAGTTCAACCCATGCTTGCCAACATCAAGATCAGGACGCTGATCATTTCCGTGCTCAGCCTGCTGATGCTGCTCGTGGCCGGCATCGGCGCCTTCGGCCTGTACGGCACGGCGCTGACGCGTCATGCCTACCGTGACATCTCGCTGCGCGACGCGAAGTCCGAGACGGTGTTCACGCAGATCAAGCTGCTGATGGAGACCAACCGCAGCCAGGTGCTGCAGGCGCTGCAGCACAACCCCGGCTTCGACTGGGCAAAGCTGCACGACCACGCGCTGGACTTGCACTTCACCGCCATCGACAAGGCGTCGGCCAGCATCCTCCAGCTGTGGGACGAGTACCACGCGGGCATCGAGTCGCCCGAGGAGCGGCGCCTTGCCGACGCCTGGTACGAAAAGAGCGGCGGCCTGGGGGTGAAGGCCGTGAAGGACGCCGCCGCCGCGGTGAAGGCCGGCCAGTGGGACGCGGCCGAAACCGTGCTGATCGGCACCATCAACCCGACCTACCGCATCGGCGGCGCCGCGTCGCAGACGCTGTCGGAATTCCTCGCGGAGCGCGCGAAGGCGGACGCGCTGGCGGTGGAGCGGCGCATCGGCAACCTGAACTGGCTGATGGGTGCGGCGCTGGCGCTGGCGCTGCTGCTGGCGGTGGGGACCATGCTGGTGCTGATCCGCGGCATCACGGTGCCGCTGGCCCAGGCCGTCGGCATCGCACGCCGCGTGGCCGACGGTGACCTCGGCTCGCGCATCGAGGTGAAGAGCAGCAACGAACTCGGCGAGCTGCTGAGCACGCTGAAGCTCATGAACCAGAGCCTGGTGTCGGTGGTGTCCAGCGTGCGCTCCAGCAGCGACAACATCGCCACCGGCTCCACCCAGATCGCCTCCGGCAACGCGGACCTGTCGCGCCGCACCGAGACGCAGGCGAGCAGCCTGCAGCAGACCGCCGCGTCCATGGAGCAGCTCACGTCGACGGTGAAGATCAATGCCGACACGGCCATGCAGGCCGAGCAGCTCGCCAAGGCCGCCAGCAACGTGGCCTCGCACGGCGGCGCGACGGTGGGCCAGGTGGTGGCGACGATGGAGCAGATCAGCGCCTCGAGCCGCAAGATCTCCGACATCATCGGCGTGATCGACGGCATCGCCTTCCAGACCAACATCCTCGCCCTCAACGCCGCGGTCGAGGCCGCGCGTGCCGGCGAGCAGGGACGCGGCTTCGCGGTGGTCGCGGGCGAGGTGCGCAACCTCGCGCAGCGCAGCGCCCAGGCCGCCAAGGAGATCAAGACGCTCATCAACGACAGCGTCGAGAAGGTCGAGGTGGGCAGCAAGCAGGTGGACGACGCCGGCCGCACGATGAGCGACATCGTGACGCAGGTGCAGCGCGTGAGCGACCTGATCGCCAGCATCAGCTCCGCCACGCACGAGCAGACCGCCGGCATCAGCCAGGTCAGCGACGCGGTGACGCAGCTCGACGAGGTGACGCAGCAGAACGCGGCGCTGGTGGAGCAGTCGGCCGCGGCGGCCGAGAGCCTGCAGCAGCAGGCCCAGCGGCTGGTGGACGCGGTTGCGGTGTTCAAGCTCGGCGGCGCTCAGGCGGTGCCGGCGTAGCACCGGCCTCACGCCGTCAGCGCCGCGGCCCTCACTTCCGCCCGCACCTGCTCGGTGAGCTCGGCCTTCAGCCCGGCGAATGCCGGCGTGGTCTTCACCGAGTAGTGCCTCGGGTGCGCGAAGGGCACGGCCACGTCGCTCTTGATGCGCCCGGGCCGTGCACTCATCACCACCACGCGGCTGCCCATGAAGACCGCCTCGTCGATGTCGTGCGTGACGAACAGCACCGTGGTGCGTTCGGCTTCCCAGATGGACAGCAGCAGCTCCTGCATCAGCTCGCGCGTCTGGTGGTCGAGCGCGCCGAAGGGCTCGTCCATCAGCAGCATGCGCGGCGCGTTGGCCAGCGCGCGGGCCAGCGCGGTGCGCTGCTGCATGCCGCCCGAAAGCTGCCTGGGATAGTGCCGCTCGAACCCCTTGAGCCCCACCTTGCCGATGAACGCCTGCGCGATGTCGAGCTGCTGCTCGCGCGGCAGGCCGCGCTCGCGCAGGCCGAAGCACACGTTCTCGAGCACGGTGAGCCACGGGAACAGCGTGTAGCTCTGGAACACCATGCCGCGGTCGGCGCCCGGGCCGCTGATGCGCGCGCCGTCGAGGAGCACCTCGCCGCCGGTGGGGGCGTCGAGCCCCGCCACGATGCGCAGCAGCGTCGACTTGCCGCAGCCCGAAGGCCCGAGGATGGTGACGAAGTCGTTCTCGGCCACGTCGAGGTCGGTGGCCTGCAGGGCCTGGGTGCTGCCGAAGCGGCGCGACACGCCGCGGATCGAGAGGATGCCCGGCATGGTGCTCAGCGCCCCAGTTGCGCCCACGGGAACAGCCGGCGATTGGCCGCCTTGAAGGCCAGGTCGCTCGCCAGCCCGATGAGGCCGATCACGATGATCCCGAAGATGATCTGGTCGGTGGCCAGCAGCGACTGGCTGTCGGTGATCATGTGGCCGATGCCGCTGGAGGCGCCGATCAGCTCGGCCACGATCACGTAGGTCCAGGCCCAGCCCAGCACCATGCGCAGGATCTCGGCGATCTCGGGTGCCGCGCCGGGAATGAGCACGCGCCGCACGATGCCGCCGTCGCTGCTGCCCAGGGTGTAGGCCGCCTCCACCAGGTCGCGCCGGGTGTTGCCCACGGCCACCGCGATCATCAGCACCAGCTGGAAGAAGCTGCCGATGAAGATGACCGCCAGCTTCTGCGCCTCGCCGATGCCGGCCCACAGGATGAGCAGCGGGATGAAGGCCGAGGCCGGCAGGTAGCGCGCGAACGACACGAAGGGCTCGAAGAAGGCCTCGACCGGCTTGTAGGCCCCCATCGCCACTCCCAGCGGCAGTGCCAGCGCGGCCGCGATGAGGAAGCCGCCCACCACGCGCCACACCGTCATGCCGATGTCCCGGGCGAAGCCCATCTCGGCCAGCAGCGTCCAGCCGGAGCGCAGCATGGTCAGCGGATCGGCCAGGAAGGTCGGGGAGACGAAACCGCCCAGCGTGGCGGCCGCCCACACGGCCACGAAGACGACGAAGAAGCTCACGCCGAGCGCCAGGCGCGCGCCCGGTGGCACCGGCTGCAGCGGTTTCATCGGCGACGCCGGCCTACTTGATGAAGCGCGTGTCGGCCAGCCTGGACAGGTCTGGCACCTGCCGGATGATGCCGGCCTCCAGCAGCAGGTCGGCCGCCTCCTTGCTGAAGGCGGCATGCTCGCCGGCAAAGAACTTCTGGTTGGCCGCGCGGTCCTGCCAGCGCAGGAAGGACTGGCTCTTCTCGAACGCCTCGGCGCTCTGCTTCACGTCGGCACCCATGATCTCGAAGCTCTTCTTCGGGTCGGTTCGGATCATCTCCACCGCATCGAAGTAGGCGTCGGCCAGGCCCTTGGCGGCCTTGGGGTTGTCGGCCAGGAACTTCGGCGTGCAGCCGAAGGTGTCCATCACCATCGGGTAGTCGAGCGTGGTGGCGATGATCCTGCCGGCCTCGGGCCTGGCCCGCACGGCCGACAGGTACGGCTCGTAGGTCATGCCGGCGTCCAGGTCGCCGGTGCCGGCCACGAAGGCATTGGCCGCCGCCTGCGGCTCCAGGTTCACCACCTTCACGTCCTTGATCGACAGGCCGTTCTTCTTGAGCATCCAGGCGAGCGTGAAGTACGGGGCGGTACCCGGCGCGCTGGCGGCCACCGTCTTGCCCTTGAGGTCGGCGATCTTCGAGATGCCGGGCTTCACCACCATGCCGTCGGCACCGAAGCTCTTGTCCATCTGGAAGATCTGCGTGGTGGCCACGCCGTTGGCGTTCCAGACGATCCAGGTCTCCACCGTGGTGGCGGCGCACTGGATGTCGCCGGAGGCGATGGCGAGGTGGCGGTCCTTCTGCGGGATCTTCTTGAGCGAGACGTCGAGCCCGTGCTTCTTGAAAAGCCCCGCCTCCTTGGCCAGCGTGAGCGGCGCGAAGCCGGTCCAGCCGGAGATGCCGATGGCCAGCCGTGTTTCCTGCGCGGCGGCCAGGGCCGTCGCCGAGCTCGCGGCCAGCAGGCAAAGCAACTGCTTCATCTTCATCGGTAGGGCTCCTCGTCGTTGCGGTTGAAGAAGGACGTTCAGGCCGGAATCCACAGCGCTGGCTTGTCTTTCAGCGTTCGCAAGATGCGCGCCAGCGAACCGTCGTGCACCAGCGCCGTGGCCAGCTCGATGTCGGGGGCGATGTAGCGGTCGCTCATCATCGGCGGGCAGTGCGAGCGCAGCAACGCATGCACCTGCTCCAGCGGCGCGGAGCTCCGCAGGGGCCGCAGGAACTCGACGCCCTGCGCCGCGGCGAGCAGCTCGATGCCGAGGATGTGCGCGGTGTTGTCGATCATGGCGCCCAGGCGGCGGGCGGCGAAGGTGGCCATGCTCACGTGGTCTTCCTGGTTGGCCGAGGTGGGCAGGCTGTCCACGCTGGCCGGGTGCGCCAGCGACTTGTTCTCGGAGGCGAGCGAAGCGGCGGTCACGTGCGCGATCATGAAGCCGGAATTGAGGCCGGCGTCCTGCGCCAGGAAGGGCGGCAGGCGGGACACGCCGGCATCGATCAGCATCGCGATGCGGCGCTCGGCGATCGCGCCGACTTCGGCAATGGCCACCGCCATCGCGTCGGCCGCCAGTGCCACCGGCTCGGCGTGGAAGTTGCCGCCGGACACCATGGCGACCTCGTCGCCCGCGAACACCAGCGGGTTGTCGGTCACCGCGTTGGCTTCGCGCAGCAGCACCAGCGCGGCATGACGCAGCTGGTCGAGGCAGGCACCTACCACCTGGGGCTGGCAGCGCAGGCAGTAAGGGTCCTGCACGCGATCATCGCCCTGCAGGTGAGAACGGCGGATCTCGCTGCCCGCCAGCAACGCGCGGTAGTACTGCGCCACGTCGATCTGGCCGGGCTGCCCGCGCAGCGCATGGATGCGCGGGTCGAACGGCCCGTCGCTGCCGCGCGCCGCGTCCACGGTGAGCGCGCCCACCACGAGCGCGGCTTCGAGCACCGGCTCGAAGCGCAGCAGCGCATGCAGCGCCAGCGCGGTGGAAGTCTGCGTGCCGTTGATGAGCGCCAGCCCTTCCTTGGCGGCCAGCCGCAGCGGCGCGATGCCCGCCTCGCGCAGCAGCGGACCGGCCGGACGGCGGTGCCCGTCGACCAGCATGTCGCCCTCGCCCAGCAGCGCCAGCGTCATGTGCGACAGCGGCGCCAGGTCGCCCGACGCCCCCACCGAGCCCTGGCTCGGCACATAGGGCACGAGGCCGGCGTTGTGCACGGCGATCAACGCGTCGACCACTTCCTCGCGCACGCCGGAGTGGCCGCGCGCGAGGCTGGCCGCCTTGAGGGCCAGCATGAGCCGCACCACCGCCGACGGCAGCGGCTCGCCCACGCCCACGCTGTGCGAACGGATGAGGTTGAGCTGCAGCGTGTCGAGCTCGCTTTCGCTGATGCGCTGGTTGGCCAGCTTGCCGAAGCCGGTGTTGACGCCGTAGACCGGCTCGCGGCCCTGCGCGGCGCGCTGCACCACGGCGGCGCTGGCCCGTATGGCCGCGCGCGCCGCGGCATCGAGCGAGAGCGCCACGCCGCCGGCGTGGATGTCCTGCAATTGCGCCAGCGTGAGCTGGCCGGGTTGGATGGTGAGCATGCTGGCCATGGTGGAGGCGGTGGTTGCTGCCGCGTTTGTGCGTGCGGCTACTGGTGATTCACTCTACTTGTATAGACAAGCTCGTGCAAGTAGCATCCGCCCATGCCCGCCGACCTCAACCGCCCCGCTTCGCCGTACGCCAAGGTCAAGCACTACCTGAAGCAGGAGCTCACCCGCGGCCGCTGGCCCCCAGGTGCCCTGATGCCGTCGGAGGCCGACCTGGTGGCCCGCTTCGGCGTGAGCCGCATGACGGTGAACCGGGCGCTGCGTGAGCTCGCCAGCGAAGGTTTCGTCGAGCGGGTGCAGGGCGTGGGCACCTTTGCCGCACAGCTGCACCGCATCTCGTCCACCCTCACCATCCGCGACCTGCACGAGGAGATCGAGGCCCGCGGGCACCGGCACGAGGCCGAAGTGCACCTGGTGCGCGCCGAGCGCGCGCCGGCCGAGCTGGCCCGCCGGCTCGACCTGCCCGAGGGCGGCGAGGTGTTCCACAGCATCATCGTGCACCGCGAGAACGGCGCCCCCATCCAGTGCGAGGACCGCTATGTCAACCCCTCCTGCGCGCCCGACTACCTGGGTGTCGACTTCTCGCAGACCACGCCCACCCACTACCTGCTGAGCGTGGCGCCGCTTTCCGAGGCGCACTACTCCATCGAGGCCAGCGCGCCCACCGCGCAGGAAGCCCGGCTCCTGGGCATCGGCCGCGGCGACCCCTGCCTCGTGGTGGTGCGGCGTACCATGAGCCGCGGCCACCCGGTCACCATCGCCAGGCTGGTGCACCCCGGCTCGCGTTATGCGCTCGAAGGTCGCTTCCAACCCTGAGCGCTGGCTGTTGCAGGAGCCGCTTTGAAACACCCCCCGGCAGACGTTCGCCTCGTGCCGACCGCCGATGTCGCGCCCCGGCCGTGGCGCAACGGCGGCGGCCTGACGCGCGAGTTGCTGGCCTGGCCCACGCCGCACGACTGGGTGCTGCGAGTGAGCGTGGCCGACATCGAAGGCGACGGTCCGTTCTCGGCCTACCCTGGCATCGAGCGATGGTTCGTCGTGCTCGACGGCCAAGGGGTACGGCTTCAGCCCCCTGGCAATGACGCCTCCCTGTCGCTCGGCACGGCCAGCGAACCGTACCGCTTCGACGGCGCCCTGGCACCGGACTGCACCCTGCGCAACGGCGCCACGCGCGACCTCAACCTGATGGTGAGGCGCGGCCAGGCGGTCGGTGCGTTCGACGCGGTGCGTGCGGGCGAGCCGCGCTTCTGCGCCGCCGGCGTTCACGCGCTCTACACCACGGTGCCCGGCGTGCTGCGGCGCGATGACGGCGCGCAATGGCCGGTGCCGGCCCACGTGCTGGCCTGGTGGCAGGCCGCGCCCGACGGCGTGTGGCGCTTCGTGCCGCAGGCACCGGCCGGGGCGCTGCGCGCATGGTGGATGGGCGCCATGCCGCTGGACACTTGAGCAAGCTCCATGAACACCACCCACACCCTGCACCGCGGCACCCGACCGCTGCTCGTGAGCCTGCCGCACGTCGGCACCGAGATCCCGCCTGAGCTGCAGGCCCGCTTCGAGCCGCGCGCCCTGGCGGTGGAAGACGCCGACCGCCACCTCGAACGCCTGTACGGCTTCGTGCGCGAACTGGGCGCGAGCCTCATCGTGCCGCGCTTCGCGCGCTACGTGATCGACCTGAACCGCCCGCCCGACGACACGCCGATGTACCCGGGCGCCAGCAACACCGAGCTGTGCCCGACGCGCTTTTTCACCGGCGAGCCGCTGTACCGCGAGGCCCAGGCGCCCGGCGCGGCCGAAGTGGCGCAGCGCCGCGAGACCTGCTGGCAGCCCTATCACGACGCGCTGCAAGGCGAACTCTCGCGCCTGCGCGCAGAACACGGCCATGCCGTGCTGTTCGACGGCCACAGCATCAAGGGCGAGCTGCCCTGGCTCTTCGAAGGCAGGCTGCCCGAGCTGAACCTCGGCACCGCCAACGGCGCGAGCTGCGACGCCGGCTTGCGAACCCGGCTGGCCACGCTGCTGGCCTCGCAGCGCGACTACACGCAGGTGGTGGACGGCCGCTTCAAGGGTGGCTACATCACCCGCCACTACGGGCGGCCCGGCGAAGGCGTGCATGCCGTCCAGCTCGAGATGTGCTGGCACTGCTACATGCAGGAGGTGCCGCCGTTCGACTACGACGAGGCCGCCGCCGCGCGGGTGCAGCCCTTGCTGCGCCGGCTGCTCGAAACCATGCTCGCCTGGAGGCCGGCATGAGCTCGCCGCATCCGCCGCTGTGGGCGCCGCAGGCCTGGCTGCAGGACGGCTGGCAGGCCGACGTGCTGCTGGGGGTGGGCGGCGACGGCCGCTGGGCCGAGGTGCGCACGGGCGTGCCCTGCCCGCCCGGAGCGCAACGCCTGGCCGGCCCGGTGCTGCCCGGGCTGGTCGACGCGCACAGCCATGCCTTCCAGCGCGCGATGGCCGGCCTGGCCGAGCGGCGCGACAGCGGCGAAGACGACTTCTGGTCGTGGCGCGACCGGATGTACCGCGTGGCGCTGCGCATCTCGCCCGGGCAGCTGCAGGCGGTGGCCGCGCAGCTGTACGTGGAGCTGCTGCGCGGCGGCTACACGCACGTGTGCGAGTTCCACTACCTGCAGCACGCGCCCGACGGCCGTCCGTATGACGACCCGCTGGCCCTGAGCTGGGCACTGGCCGACGCCGCGGCGCAGGCCGGCATCGGCCTGACCGTGATGCCGGTGCTCTATGAACGCGCGGGTTTCACCCAGCCTGCGTTGCGCGAAGACCAGCGGCGCTTTCGCGCCGGCGCGCAAGACGTGTGGCAGGCCGCGCAGGCGCTTGCCGCCAGCAGCCGGCCGCTGCTGAAGGCCGGCCTCGCGGTGCACTCGCTGCGAGCGGCGGCACCCGAATCCATCGCCACCCTCGAGCGCCTGGCCGGTTCGTTCGACGGCCCGATCCACGTGCACGTGGCCGAGCAGTGGCGTGAGGTGGCCGATTGCGAGGCGGCCACCGGCCAGCGCCCCATCGAGTGGCTCGCGCACCACGCGCGGCTCGACGCCCGCTGGCAGCTGGTGCATGCCACCCACAGCACACCCGCCGAGATCGAGGCCGTGGCAACCAGCGGGGCCGGCGTGGTGCTGTGCCCGGGCACCGAAGCCAACCTCGGCGACGGCCTGGCCGACCTGCCGGGCTGGCTGGCCGCCGGCGTGCCGCTGGCCATCGGCTCCGACAGCCAGGTCACCCGCTCCTGGCCCGAAGAGCTGCGCTGGCTCGACTACGGCCAGCGCCTCGCACTGCGGCAGCGCAACGTGAGTGCAGCGCCCGAGCGCTGCCAGCCCAGCACCGCGGCACGGCTGTTCAAGCTGGCGCAGCAGGCCGGCGCGCGCGCTGCCGGCTTCCCGCAATGGGGCCTCGTGCCCGGTGCGCGGGCCGATGCGCTGGTGGTGGACGTGTCGAGCCCGAACCTGCTCGGCGTGCCGGCCTCGCACACGCTGGACGCCCTGGTGTTCTCGAGCCCCGGGCGGCCCTGGCGCGACGTGATGGTGGGCGGACGCTGGGTGGTCACGGACCACCGGCACGACGGCGCCGCGGCCATCGCCGGACGTTTCGTGCCGGCGATGGAGCTGCTGGCCCGCTGAGCCGTCAGGCGAGCGCGCGCGACAGGAAGCCGCGCACCAGCGGCAGCGCCTCGTCGAAGTGCGTTTCCAGCAGCCAGTGGCCCGCGCCTTCCAGCAGGTGCAGCTGCGCCTGCGGCAGATCACGCAGGTAGGCGCGTGCCGACTCGGCCGGCATGTAGCCGTCCTCGGGCCCCCAGACGATGAGCGTGGGCGGCTGGCGCTCGCGCAGCCAGGCCTGGTAGCGCGGAAACCATGTCAGGTTCTCTTCCAGCTTTTCCATCAGGCCCACGCTGATGCGGCGGCGCACCGGCGTGTCCATCAACGGCCAGTGCAGCTTCCAGAGGTCGGGCGGCACGCGCTCGGCCACCTCGGTACCCACCTCGCCCACGAACTCGTGCCGGAAGCCTTCTTCGCTGACGGCCTCCTCCAGCGCGCGGTGCGTCTGCGGCGTCTTCTCCCGCCAGTAGGCCTGGATGGCCGCGTACTTGGGGCCGAGCACGTCTTCGTAGATGTCGCCGTTCTGGATCACCAGCGCCGCGACGCGCCCGGGGTGGGCAATGGCATGGCGCAGCCCGATCTGCGAGCCGTAGTCGTGCAGCCACAGCGCATAGCGCGACAGGCCGAGCGCGTCCGCAAACCTGGCCAGCACATCCGCATAGCCGTCGAAGTCGTATGCAAATGCCGATGGATCGGGCGTGGCGCTGTAGCCGAAGCCCGGAAAGTCCGGGGCCAGCGTGCGCCAGCGGTCCGCGAGCGCCGGCAAAAGCCGTCGGTACTGGTACGACGAACATGGGTAGCCGTGAGGCAGCAGCAGCACCGGCGCATCGGCCGGGCCGTCCTCGCGGTAGAAGATGGCGTGTCCGCCCACGTCGATGTGTCGGTGTCGCACGCAAGGCCTCCAGTCTGTCGACAGGCCGGCGTTGCGGACCGCTGCGCAAGCCTTCAGCCGTCGTGCGTGCCGTGCAAGCGCGATGCCTGGGTGTCGGTGCCCTGCTCGCTGTCCATCGCCGCCAGCCGCGAATGGCGCAGCCGGGTCTGCGTCAGCGCGCCGGCCGATTCGAGGATCGGGTAGGCGATCGAGCAGATGTGCGAGTTGATGCGCTTGAGGTCGCTGATGAGGTCCAGGTGCAGCGAGCTGGTCTCGATGCTGTCTGCCGTGTTGTCGCGCAGGCGCGCGATGTGGGTGTTGGCGTAGCGGTACTCGAGGTCGCGGAACTGGGCCTTTTCCTCGAGCAGGCGGCGCGCGTCGCGCACGTTGCCGTGCAGGAACACGCTCATGCCCAGGCGCAGGTTGGACACCAGGCGCTCGTGAAGGTCGGCGATCTCGCCCATGCCGGCCTCGGAGAAGCGGCGGTTCTTGCGGATCTTCTTGTCCTCCACGTCCTCCAGCACCCGCTCGATGATGTCGCCGATCTGCTCCATGTTGATGGTGAAGGAGATGATGTCGGCCCAGCGCCGGCTTTCCTTTTCGGACAGCGCCTCGCGAGACACCTGCGTGAGGTAGAACTTGATGGCCGAGTACAGGTCGTCCACCGTGTCGTCCATGTCGCGCAGCTGCTCGGCCAGCACGAGGTCGTTGTTGCGGATGACCGGCAGGATGCCGCGCAGCATGGTCTCCACCACGTCGGCCTGGTGCAGCGCCTCGCGGGCCGCGCACGAGATGGCCAGCGACGGCGTGGCCAGCGCCAGCTTGTCGAGGTGTTGCGGCCGGGTGCTGCCCGGCGGCGCCGCGGGCGCCACGAGCCAGCGTTCGAGCGCCTTTGCCAACGGGCCGGTGAATCCTGCGAACACCAGCGCCAGCAGGATGTTGAAGCCGAGGTGGAACAGCACCACCTGATGCTGCACCACGTGCACGTACTCCTGCAGCAGCACGTGAGCCTGCGGCAGCAGCGGGATCGCGATGGCGCAGCCGCCCAGCTTGAACAGCAGGTTGCCCACCGGCAGGCGGCGCGTGGCCACGTCGGCCCGCGCCGTCGACAGCATCGCGAGGAAGCCGCTGCCCAGGTTGGCGCCCAGCACGAGGCCGAGCGCCACGGTCACCGGCACCAGCCCCTGCGAGGCCAGCGTGGCGGTGAGCAGCACGATGGCCAGGCTCGAATAGGCCATCACGGTGAGCAGCGCGCCCAGCAGGATGTCGAGCGAGATCTCGTTGGGCAGCGCGACGATGATCTCGCGCAGCACCGGCGACTGGGTGAGCGGCCGGGTCGTTTCGACGATGAGCTGCAGCGCCAGCGTGATGAGCCCGAGGCCGATGGCCACCCGGCCCAGGCGCCCCACGGTGGTCTTCTCGCGCGAGATGTACATCACCACGCCCGAGAAGATGAGCAGCGGCGACAGCCACGACAGGTCGAACGAGAACACCACCGCCATGAGCGCGGTGCCCACGTCGGCACCGAGCATCACGACCAGCGCGGCGGCGGTGGCGACCAGGCCCTTGCCGACGAACGACGAGACGATCAGGCAGGTGGCGGTGGCCGACTGCACGAGGCTGGCCACGCCCATGCCGGCGAGGAGCGCCGAGATCCGGTTGCTCGTGCTCTTGGCCAGCACGTGGCGGAGGTTCTCGCCGAAGACCCGCAGGATGCCGGTGCGCACGATCTGCGTGCCCCACACGAGCAGGGCGATCGCGGCCAGCAGGTTCAGCAGGTGCAGCATGAAGTGTTGTTGTCGGGACTGGCTGGTCTTGTAGCACAGGCCGGGCCAACCTTCACCCCTTTGCCGCGGCGGTGCGGAGCAGCCGCCGCGCATGGGCCGCCACGGCGTCCTGGAGGGCGCGCGGCTTGCGCACCTCGAAGTCGAACGGCAGGCGCGCCAGTTCGCGCGCCACCCATTCGAGCGAGTCGGCCTGGGTCCGCAGGAGCACGCCGCCGCCGGGCAGCGCCTGCAGCACGCCGAAGGCGGCGAACAGCTCGGCGCGGGCCTTCTCGATGGGCGCGGCCAGCAGCACCTCCACCGCAAAGGCACGCGGCAGCGTCGCCAGCGACTCGGCAAGGTGGCCCAGCACGTCGAAACCCTCGGGCCGCAGGAAGCTCGCCGGCACCGGCTCCACCGACTCGATGCGGTCGAGCCGGAACGAGCGCAGGCCGCCGCGCAGGTGGCAATGGCCCACCGCGTACCAGCGCCCGCCGCGGTAGCCGAGCCCGTACGGGTCGAACTCGCGCGACGAGGCTTCCTGCTGTGCCGACAGATACCGCATGGCCACCCGCTGCTGCGCCAGCGCCGCGGCGCTCAGCGTCACGAGTGCGGCGTTGTTGGCAGCGGGCGCGCGCGCCAGGTCGAGTGCGATCGTCTCGCCCACGGCGCGGATGCGGCGTTTCAGTGCCGGCGGCGTGACCCGTTCCAGCTTGGACTGGGCGCTGGCCACCGCGGGCGCTGCCTCGGCAAGGCCCAGGTGGCGCGCGGCGGCGAGGCCGATGGTGAGCGCCAGGGCCTCGTCGTCGGTGAACATCAGGGGCGGCAGCCGGAAGCCGGGCATGAGGCGGTAGCCGCCGTAGCGGCCGCGCTCCGCCTCGATGGGAACGCCCAGCTCGGCGAGCGCCGCGATGTAGCGCCGCACGGTGCGCCGGTCCACCTGCAGGCGCTCAGCCAGCTCGGCGCCGTCGACCGTGCCGCGCGCCTGGAGAAGCTCCAGCACGGCAAGGACGCGGGTGGTCGGGGTGGCGGCCATGCTCGGCAGTCTAGTTCGATATAGGACCCAATCCGTCCTATATCGACCCTACGCTGTGCAGCCTCTCCACTGGAACGTCTTCGAGGTGACCCATGCAAGCTGGCGAACTGGCCGTCTACTTTGCCCTCGTGTTCGGCATCATCGTGCTGCCCGGCATGGACATGGCTTTCGTGCTGGGCAACACGCTCGCCGGAGGCCGTCGCGCCGGCCTGGCGGCCGTGGTGGGCACGATGGCCGGGGGCCTGTGCCACATGGCGATGGGCGTGCTCGGCGTGGCGCTGGTGCTGCAGCTGGTGCCGGGTCTCTTCACCTTCATGCTGCTGGCCGGTGCGCTGTACGTGGCATGGATCGGCGCGAGCCTGTGGCGCGCCCCGGCCGGCGCGCTCGACATCGGCTCGCCTTCGCGGGCCTCGCCGGCCGCGGCGTTTCGCGGCGCCATGCTGACCAGCCTGCTCAACCCGAAGGCCTACCTGTTCACGCTGGCGGTGGTGCCGCAGTTCGTGCACCCGGAGCGGGGCTCGGTGTGGTGGCAGGCGGCGGCGCTCGCGATCATCACCGCCGCCACGCAGGCGGGCGTCTACGGCTCGCTCGCCTTGCTGGCGGCGCGCAGCCGGCGCTGGCTGGAATCGGATGCGGGCTCGCAGCGGCTGATGCTGCGGGTGGTGGCGGTCCTGCTGATCGGCACCGCGGCGTTCACCGCGTGGCAGGGTCTTGCGTAGGGCCTGCCGCGATCAGCGCTTCCAGGCTCGCGAGCGTGTCGGCCTCGTGCAGCGGCTTGTCTTGGCGGATGCGCAGCATGCGGGGGAACCTGACCGCGATGCCGCTCTTGTGGCGCGAGCTGCGGTTGATGCCTTCGAATCCCAGTTCGAACACCAGGGTCGGCTTCAGGCTGCGCACCGGGCCGAACTTCTCGAGCGTCGTGTTGCGGATCACCCGGTCGATCTCGCGGAATTCCTCGTCGGTGAGGCCGGAATAGGCCTTGGCGAAGGGCACCAGCTGCAGCGCACCGGGCACGGGCGGCTCGCGCCTTTCGATGGCGGCCACGACCCCGGCCGCCTCGGCCTCGTCGCGCGGCGGCCGGCTCCAGACGGCGAAGGTGTAGTCGGTGTAGAGGCTCGCGCGGCGACCGTGGCCGCGCTGCGCGTAGACGAGCACGCAGTCCACGCTCATCGGGTCGATCTTCCATTTCCACCAGGTGCCCTGGGCCTTGGTGCGGCCCACGCCGTAGCCCGCCGCATGGTGCTTGAGCATGAAGCCCTCGACGCCCCGCTCGCGCGACTCCTCGCGCAGTGCGGCGAGTTCCGCCCAGCCGCCGCGCTGCTGCAGCGGCGAGATCGGCATCGGGCCCGCGCCCGCGATGCCTTCGAGCAAGGCCCGGCGCTCACGCTGCGGCATGGTGCGCACGTCGGCGCCCTGCCACTCGAGCACGTCGTAGGCCATGAAGGTGACGGGCGCATCGGCCAGCACCTTCTTCGTGAGCGTCTTGCGGCCGATGCGCTGCTGCAGCAGCGCAAAGGGCGCCGGCCGGTCGTGCTTCCAGACCAGGATCTCGCCGTCGAGCACCGTGCCGTTCGGCAGGGCCGCGCCGAGCGCCACCACCTCGGGGAAGCGTTCGGTCACCAGCTCCTCGCCGCGCGACCACACCCACACCTGGCCGCCCCGCTTGACCAGTTGCGCACGAATGCCGTCGTACTTCCACTCCACCAGCCAGTCGGCCGCATCGCCCAGCCTGGCCGCCATGGCCTGCGGCGCCATGGCCTCGAGCTGGTGGGCCAGGAAAAACGGATAGGGCTGGCCTGCATCGCGCAGCACATCGGCCTCGTGCGACAGCAGCGCGAGATAGCGTGACGCGCCGGGGGCGGCCTTGCCGTCGGTGTAGCCCATCATGCGTTGCGCCACGACCTTGGCATCGAGCCCCGCGTGGGCAGCCAGCGCCCGCACCACCAGCAGCCGGCTCACGCCCACCCGGAAGCCGCCGCCGATGAGCTTGGCCAGCAGGAAGCGGCCATGCCAGTCGAGCTCCTCCCAGTAGCGCAGGATGGCCTCGGCCTGCTCTTGCGGCGAGGCGCCGCGCAGCGGCAGCAGCCGCTCCTCGATCCAGGCTGCCAGGCCCTCGTCGCTGTCGCGCCCAGGCTCGGGCAGCACGTGGGCAATGGTCTCGGCGAGGTCGCCCACGGCCTGGTAGCTCTCTTCGAACAGCCAGTCGTCGATGCCCGCCGCCTGGCAGGCAAGCACCCGCAGCTGCGCCGTGGGCACCACCTGGCGCGGCTTGCCGCCGGCCAGGAAGTACACCGCCCAGGCGGCGTCTTCGGGCGCCGCGCTCGCGAAGTAGCGCTGCAGCGCCGCCACCTTGTCGTTGGTGGACGTGGTGGCGTCGAGCTCGGTGTACAGGTGTGAAAAGCGTTTCATCTGCCGCAGAGCGGGGGCATGCCGGAACGGTGCTTGCCGAGATGCGAAGAGGCGGCGCGGCAGCATGACGCCCGCCGGATGCAGGAGACCCGCATGTCGTTCGCACTGTATTTGATCGGCTTTGCCATCTTCGTGGGAGGCGTCGCCTGGGCCTTGATCGAGATGGGCGTGCCCAGCCTCTACGTGGGCATCGCCGCTGTCATCCTCATCGGCCTGGGCATCGTCACCGGCGTGACCCGCACGCGCGGCAAGGACCCTTCCGCCTGAGGCCGCGCGTTCAGCCGCTCTCGCCGGGCCCGAGCAGTCCGTCGCGGAACCGCTCGAACCCCGGCTCGCGGTCGGTGTACTCGCGCTCGATGCGCGAGGCATCGGCGTCGCGGCAGCGTTCGATGAATGCCGACAAGCCGGTGCGGTGATGCGGTTCGAGGTTGCGGTCGCTTCGCAACACGATCTCGGCCACGAGGGCCCAGTCCACCACCGTGTCGCTCAGCCACACGCGGGCGCCCGCCGGCAGGTGGCGCACGAGTTCGAGCAGCGCGGCGTTGGCGTCGGGCGAGGCGATGGCGGCCACCGCCGGCCAGCGAGGCAACAGCGGCTGCTCGGGCGGCGACGGCTCCCACAGTGCCACCAGAAAGTGCGCCGGGTGGTGCCCATGCGCGTCGGCCTCGAAGGCCCGGCGCACGGCACCGACCCACATGCCGGGCGCGTGCGTCGTGCCGAGCCGTGCGGCAGCGGCGGCCAGCGCGGAACCCATGGCCGGCCCGTGCGTCACTCCGCCTTGCCGCTCGTCGCCAGCGACGGGCCGCTCGCCTTGAGGTGCTGCTGGAAGAAGCGCAAGGTATGGCCGAACTGCAGCGCCTGGTTGCCGCGGCTCGACGCGCCGTGGCCCTCGTCGGCGAAGATCATCAGCTCCACCGGCACGCCGCGCGACGCGGCGGCTTCATGCATGAGCAGCGACTCGCCCACCGGCACGCGGGGGTCGTTGGCTCCTTGCACGATGAGCAGCGGGGCCTTCAATTGCGCGACGTGGGTGGTGGGCGACAGCTGGATCAGCGCCTCGCGGTCCTTCACCGGGTCACCGTATTCGGTGATGCGCAGGGCGCGGCGATACGGCGCGGTGTTCTCCAGGAAGGTGAGCAGGTTGGCGATGCCGACGTTGGAGACGCCTGCGTCATAGGCGCCCGCGAAGCGCGTCATGGCATAGAGCACCGAGTAGCCGCCGTAGCTGCCGCCGTAGACGCCGACCTTGGGTGCCACGCCGCCCTTGGCCCAGGCGCGGCGGATGTGCAGCGCCGCGTCTTCGATGTCGGTGACGACCTGCAGGCGCTTCGGCCCGTTGTCGGCGTCGAGCCAGGCCTTGCCGTAGCCGGACGAGCCGCGCACGTTGGGCTCGGCCACCACGAACCCGGCGTCGATGAAGAGCTGCCAGACCGGCGAGAAGCCGGGGCGCGTCTGCGCCTCGGGGCCGCCATGGAAGTGCACGATCACCGGACAGGGCGTGGCCGCCGCGGCGCATTGCGCGCTGCGACGCACGAACATCGGGATCTGCGTGCCGTCGCGCGCCGGATAGCTTTCGAGTTTGGCGGCCACGAAGCCCTTGCTGTCGAGTTCGGGCACCGAGGGCACGACCCAGCGGGTGAGGCGGCGGGTCTGCCAGTCCCACACGAAGCTCTCGCGCGGCCGGTCGGGCAGGCCCACGCCCAGCACCAGCCAGCGGCCGTTGGGCGTGGTGCTGCCGATCAGCTCGTGCTCGGCGCCGGCCGGCCAAGGCAGGGCCAGCGGCTTGCCGGTGCGCGCGTCATAGGCCTTCGAACGCGTGTAGCCGGCTTCGTTGACCGAGACGTACAGGCGCTCGCGTGCCTCGTCGAGCTTGAAGCTTTCGACCTCCCATTGCGACGACGCACCGCCGGCGGCCAGCGGCTGCAGCTCGCCGCCTGTGCGCAGGCGGTAGAGCCTGTTCACGCCGGCGAGCTTGGGCGTGGCGACGAAGTATTCGCCGTCGCGCGCGCCGAAGGCCACGTTGTAGATCTCGGTTTCGCCCTGGCCGATGACCGGCGCGAGCTGCCGCGTCGCTTCGTCGAACAGGAACCACTCTCGCGCCTGCGAGCCGGGCACCTTGACCATCAGCAGCTTGCCGCCTGGCCCGACTTCGCCCACGCGCCAGAAGCCTTGTGCATCGAGCAGCCGTTCGTTGCGGCCGCTGGCGATGTCGTGGCGGTACAGCGCGTAGGAATCGGGGCGCACGTCGTTGGCCACGTAGTACAGCGCCCGGCCGTCACGCGAGAACCCCTGGAACTCGGTCTGCACGCCCCGCTTGTGCTGCACCTCCCGCAGCGGCCCGCCGTCAGCGCCTTGCAGGTACACGCCGGGGTTCTCTTCGCCCTTGCGGTCGCGCTCGAGCGCGACCCAGCGGCTGTCGGGCGATACCGCCTGCACGGTGGTGCGGTCTTCGCCGCCGGTGAGCTGCTGCGGGAAGCTCGAGGGGCCGTCGAGGCGCCAGACCTGGTCGACCCCGGTGACGCGCCAGGTGAAGAACAGGCGCTTGCCGTCGGGCGACAGCACACCCGCGCCCGGTGCCCGCAGGTCGAGCAGCGACTGGACGCGCTGCGAGATGGACTCGGGCAAGGCTGCCGGGCGGAAGCGCGCCAGCACTTCAGGCGGCACCGAGCCGGCACCGAGCCCGCTGTAGCCGCCGGGCCGGGGGGCGCTGGCGGCGGCAGTCTGCGCCAGGGCTGCGGTGCCGGCGGCAAGCAGCGAGAGGGCAACGACGCCGCGGATGGCGGCACTCGAGAGCGTGGTGTTCAAGCAGGTCTCCCATGGGGTGGCGAAGAACAGGCAGCGCCCCGGTAAGGGCCGGCGCATTTTGCGCCGAATCCGCCGCCGTCAGGCGGGCGGCGCGGCGTCGGGCGGTGGCGGCGCTTCCAGCGCCTCGTCGCCGTACTCGGTGCGGAAGGCGCCCGCCTGCAGGCCCTGCTGCTGCAGCCAGCGCACCATCACCGCCTCGTAGCCGTGGGTGACGATCACCCGCTCGGCACCGGTGTGGCGTATGGCCTGCAGCAGCCCGGGCCAGTCGGCATGGTCGCTGAGCACGAAGCCGCGGTCCACGCCGCGCCGGCGCCGTGCGCCGCGCAGGCGCATCCAGCCGCTGGCGAAAGCGTCGCTGGCATCGGCGAAGCGGCGCGCCCACGGGCTGCCGTGCACGCTGGGCGGCGCCACCACCAGCGCCGTCTTGAAGACCGCCTTGTCGGTGACCTCGCTCACGAGGTGCGTGGGGGGCAATGCCACGCCGGCCTGCCGGTAGGCCCGGTTCAGCGGCTCCACCGCGCCATGCACGACGATCGGGCCGATGCCGGCGTCCACGCCGGCCAGGATGCGCTGCGCCTTGCCGAAGCTGTAGCCCATCAGCAGGCTCGGCCGGCCGGCGGTTGCATTGCCGCGCCACCACGCGTTGATGTCGGCGAACACCTCGGCCTGCGGCGGCCAGCGGTAGATCGGCAGGCCGAAGGTCGATTCGGTGATGAAGCAGTCGCAGCGCACCGGCTCGAACGGCGCGCAGGTCGCGTCGATCTCGAGCTTGTAGTCGCCCGACACCACCCACACCCGCCCCGCATGCTCGAGCCGCACCTGCGCCGAACCCAGCACGTGGCCTGCCGGATGCAGGCTGATGCGCACGCCGTTGTGCTCGATCGCCTCGCCCCAGGCCAGCGCCTGCAGCGTGATGTCTTCGCCCAAGCGGGCGCGCAGCACGCCTTCGCCCTGGGCCGAGGCGAGGTAGTGCTGGTGGCCGACGCGTGCATGGTCGGCATGCGCGTGGGTGATCACCGCGCGCGACACCGGCTGCCAGGGGTCGATGTAGAAATCGCCCGCTGGGCAGTAGAGGCCTTGCGGCCGTTCGACCACGAGGTCGGTCTCAGCCATGGGAAGAACGGCGTGGACGCCGCGGATCCGGCTTTGCCGGTCCGCCGGCGTCGCCCTCTCGAGCGGGAGCGGCGCAGCCGCTACGGGGGTGGGCCATCAATAGCGTCCGGTGGCGCCGGCCACGCGCAGGTATACGCGCGCGCACCAGGCCACGAAGCCGCGGTGCAGCAGGCCCAGGCGCACGCCCACGTCGGTGAGCGTGACCTCGCGCGAGGCGGCAATGGCGGTGTCGATCTCTTCGGCCAGGCGGGCGACGAAGCCCCGGTCGCGCACCATCACGTTGGCTTCGAGGTTGACCAGCAGCGACAGCGGGTCGATGTTGGAGCTGCCCACGGTGGCCCACTCCCTGTCGACCAGCGCCACCTTGGCATGCAGGAAGGCCGGCGTGTATTCGTAGATGTGCACGCCGTGGCCCAGCAGCTCTGCATACAGCGCCTGCGCGGCCACGGCAGCGAAGCGGTAGTCCCACCGGCCCTGCAGCAGCAGCCGCACGCGCACGCCGCGCCGGGCTGCGCTGCGCAAGGCACGCCGGAAGGCCTGGCCCGGGTAGAAATACGGCGACACGAGGTCGACACGCGTGCGCGCGCTGCGGATGGCGTCGATGTAGCTGCGCTCGATGGTGCGGCGCTGGCGCAGGTTGTCGCGCACGACGAAGGCGGTGCGCATGGGCCGCGTGTCGCCGGCGCCCGGTGGCAGCTCGCGCCAGCGTGCGGCGCGCAGCCGGCGCAGCAGGCGCCTGGCACGGGCCACCGGCTTGGCGCTGCGGGCCAGCGCACGGATCTCGTCGCGCCAGTCGCGGCCGAACCACGCGCGCGACCACATCGCGCGGGCCGTCTGCTCGATGGGCGCGACCACCGGCCCGCGCACGCGCACCGCATAGTCGAGCCGCGGCGTCTCGCTCCAGCCGTGGCGCAGGTCGTAGCGGTCGTCGATGATGTTGATGCCGCCCACGAACCCCACGTCGCCGTCCACCACGCACAGCTTCTGGTGCAGCCGCCGCAACTGCCCGGGCAGCAGCCAGCTCCACCAGCCGTGCACCGGGCGGAACACCGCGACGCCGACGCCGCCCTCCCGCAGCTGGGTCAGCACGGCTGGCAGCGAACGCATGGAGCCGAAGCCGTCGATCACCACGCGCACCCGCACGCCGCGCGCGGCGGCCGCCAGCAGCGCCTGCACCATGGCCATCGCCGTGGGATCGTCGTTGAAGATGTAGGTGGCCAGCCAGACTTCGTGGCGCGCCGACACGATGGCGCGGCCCATGGCAGCGAACAGCTCGTCGCCGCCGCGCAGCAGTTCCACCTCGTTGCCGCCCGTGAACACGGCGCGGGGCATCACGTACCACGACAAGGCTGACGGGGCCGGCTCCTCGTCGTCGCGCAGGCCCGTCGAACTCATCGGCACGCCCTGTTCATGCGAGATCGAGCTCGGCCACCAGCGGCAGGTGGTCCGACATGCGCGCCCAGGCGGTGCCGCGCGGCACGAAGGTGGAGACGCAGCGCAGCCCACGGGTGTAGACGCGGTCGAGCGAAAACACCGGCACGCGCGACGGGTAGGTGAGCGGCCGGTGCCCGTCGGGGGCGGTGGCGCGGTGCAGGCCGTTGAGCTTCATCGGGCCGTCGAGCTTCTCGCCCCAGTCGTTGAAGTCGCCGGCCACGATGAGCGGCGCGCGCTTGGGCACGTTGGCCTTGATGTAGGCGGCCAGCCGGTCGGCCTGGCGCACCCGGCTCGAATGGATGAGGCCGAAGTGGCAGACGACGGCGTGGACCTCGACGCCGTGCCACTGCACCGGCACATGGAGCAGGCCGCGCTGCTCGAAGCGGTGGTCGGACACGTCGTAGTGCCCGATGTCGCCCACCGGCCAGCGCGACAGCAGCGCGTTGCCGTGTTCGCCGCCGCGGGTGAAGGCGTTGGTGCGGTAGGCCACTTCGTAGCCCTCGGGCGCGAGGTACTCGGCCTGGCCGACCTTGGGCCAGCCGAACGAGGTGCGGTCGAACTGCCGCGCGTCGCGGTGGTGGAAGCTGCGCACTTCCTGCAGGAACACGAGGTCGGCATCGAGCGCCTCCACCCCCAGCCCCAGGTTGTGGATCTCCAGCCGCTTGCCCGGCCCGACGCCGCGCACGCCCTTGTGGATGTTGTACGTGGCCACGCGCAGCAGCGTGGAGGTGTGGTCCGAGGGCGGCAGCAGCGACGAATGGAGGGGATTCATGGCCTGCGAATCTTCGCCGATTCCTGCCGGACTCAGGTGTCGGACGACAGGAAGTTCGGCAGCTGCAGCACGGCTTCGGCATTCGACGGCGAGAAGCACCGGTCGGCCGCTTCCCGATAGGGCAGCCACACGTGCTGCAGGTGTTCCCGCGGGGCCAGCACGACGGGGACGTCGCGCGGGACGCGAAGGCCGAACACGTGCTCGGTGTTGTGCGTCACGCCCTCGGCATAGCGGTGGCGCCACACCGGGTAGATCTCGTAGACGTTCGACAGGTGCCAGTCCCGCAGACGGGCCAGCGGCACCTCGGCGCTGCCGACGCGGATGCCGGTTTCCTCGAACACCTCGCGCACCGCGGTTTCAGCCAGCGGCTCGTCGACGCGGTCCTTCGAGCCGGTGACGCTCTGCCAGTAGCCGGGCTTGTCGGCCCGCTCGATGAGCAGCACGTCGAGTTCGGCAGTGTGGATCACCACCAGGACGGATTCGGGGATCTTGGGCGGGCGCATGGTCACACGCCGGAGATCACGGCGTCCAGTGCATCCAGCAGCGTTGCGCTTTCATGGGCAAGGGACAAGACCGGGCTGCGCAGTACACGTGCAGGAAGCGCCGCGCAGTACTGGGCGGCCAAGTACAGGGCTTCGCCGTCGATCACGACCGTCTGAGCAAGGCGCCGGGGTGCGGTCGAAGGGTGCTGTGCCAGGCGCTGCAGCGGCATCGCAAAGCGCGTGCTCAGATGGTCGAGCTGGTCGCTTTGCAACACAACCAGGTAAGGAAACCCCTCGCGTTGCGCAGCATTCGGGTTCCTGTAAACGTCGAACTGAGCCATCGGCCGCTACCAGACCCGGAATTCCTCGCCGAACACGCCGTACTGCTCGACGTGGCGGTTCTGTGCATCGATCCACTCGCCGTACTGCTCGTTGAAACGCTTCTTGCGCCCGCGCAGGCTTTCGGCCCGCTGGCGCTGGACGAGCTTCTGGTAGGCGTCGAACGACAGAATCACCGTGTCGGGCTGGCCTGCCTTCTCGACCACCACGGGTTCACGCTTCGCCTCGACACACAAGGCTCCAAAACGATTCTTGGCTTCGGTTGCAGTGACGCGCATGGCCACCCCTCGAGAGTGATTGGCCATTTTAGCCATTGATCACCTCACGGCTTCACCGCCACCGCCGGCGGCAGCTCCTTAGCCTGCAGGTGGCGCACCTGCGTGACGAGCTTGTTGTGTGCGTCGAAGAAGGCCGCGGCGATCACCTTGCCTTCGTTGGTGTTGCTCCAGCCCACGCCGCCGGCGCCGCCCAGCTTGCCCAGCACGAGGCCGCCCACGCCGAGGTCGGTGGTCTTGGCCGAGCCGGTGGCCGCGGCCAGCTGCTCGGTGGTTTCGTTGTCGGTGAGCAGCAGGGCCACCTGCGCCTCCTTGAACTTGACCTGTTCCACCATGCCGGCCAGGCCCGCGATGTCGCGCAGGACCGGGATCATCGCGATCACGCCGCCCAGCCCGCGGCCGGCATCCTGCTCGCTGAAGGTGAGGCTGGGCACCAGCGTGTACTGCGCCTCGTAGCCCTTGCCCTTGGCGACCGTGTTGCCCTGCTGGCGCAGCACCCCGGAGTCCTTGAGCTCCTGCTCCTGCAGGGTGCTGCGCAGGCCGGCGGCACGGTCGACTACCCGGAAGCACCCGCTTTGCTGCGCGATCAGCTTGACCAGCGGCACCGGCGAGGCGGGGAGCTGGTAGCTGCTGGTCATGGTGTAGCCGTTGGGGTTCTCGGCCAGCGCCAGCGTGGCCACCGGCCCGTCGCAGCGCACCAGGTCCTTCGAGGCGGCCTGCGCGCCGGCCGGGCCTGCCGAGCCGGAGACCACCGACCCGCCCTCGCCCAGCTCGGTCTTCTTTTCGCCGCAGCCGGCCTGCAGCATGGCCGCCAGAAGCACGACGGCGGGAACGACAAGGTGACGCATGCGCATGATTCCTCTCCCAGAAAAAAGGGCTGCGCCCGGCAGCCCTTTCATCGGCAGAGGCAGCGAGCGCCGGCGGATGATGCCAGCGCCGCGGGCCGCTTCGGTCAGGCCGCGCCCCCCACCGGTTGGGGATTGCGCAGGCGGATGTGCAGCTCGCGCAGCTGCTTCTCGTCCACCGGGCTGGGCGCATGCGTGAGCAGGCACTGGGCGCGCTGGGTCTTCGGGAAGGCGATCACGTCGCGGATCGACTCGGCCTTGGTCATCAGCGTGACCAGGCGGTCCAGGCCGAAGGCCAGGCCACCGTGCGGCGGCGCGCCGTACTGCAGCGCGTCGAGCAGGAAGCCGAACTTGAGCTGCGCCTCCTCGGGGCCGATCTTGAGGGCCGAGAACACCTTGCTCTGCACTTCGGCCCGGTGGATACGCACCGAGCCGCCGCCCAGCTCCCAGCCGTTGAGCACCATGTCGTAGGCCTTGGCGATGCACTGGTCGGGCGCGGTGTCCATCAGGTCCTCGTGGCCGTCCTTCGGCGCGGTGAACGGATGGTGCACCGCGTTCCAGCGGCCTTCGTCCTCGTCGTACTCGAACATCGGGAAGTCCACCACCCACAGCGGCGCCCACTTGTCCTCGAAGAGGCCGTTGGCACGGCCGAACTCGCTGTGGCCCACCTTCACGCGCAGCGCGCCGATGGCGTCGTTGACCACCTTGGCCTTGTCGGCGCCGAAGAAGATGAGGTCGCCGTTGCAGGCGCCGGTGCGGGCCAGGATCTCGGCGATGGCCGCATCGTGCAGGTTCTTCACGATGGGGCTCTGCAGGCCCTCGCGGCCCTTGGCCACGTCGTTGACCTTGATCCAGGCCAGGCCCTTGGCACCGTAGATCTTGACGAATTCGGTATAGCCGTCGATCTCGCCGCGGCTCATTTCGCCGCCCCCGGGCACGCGCAGCGCGGCCACGCGGCCGCCCTTCATGGTGGCCGGCGTCGAGAACACCTTGAAGTCGACGTCCTTCATCACGTCGGTCAGTTCGGTGAACTCGAGCTTGACGCGCAGGTCCGGCTTGTCGGAGCCGTACTTGTGCATGGCGTCGGCGTACTTCATCACCGGGTAGCCGGGGAGCTCGACACCCATCACGTTGCGGAACACCGTGCGGATCATGCCCTCGGTGAGGCCGCGGATCTCTTCTTCACCGAGGAAGCTGGTCTCGATGTCGATCTGCGTGAACTCGGGCTGGCGGTCGGCGCGCAGGTCTTCGTCGCGGAAGCACTTGGTGATCTGGTAGTAGCGGTCGAAGCCGGCCACCATGAGCAGCTGCTTGAAGAGCTGGGGGCTCTGCGGCAGCGCGAAGAAGTGGCCGTCGTGCACGCGGCTGGGCACGAGGTAGTCGCGCGCGCCCTCGGGCGTGCTCTTGGTGAGCATGGGCGTCTCGATGTCGACGAAGCCGTTGGCGTCAAGGAACTTGCGCACCTCCATGGCCACGCGGTAGCGCAGCATGAGGTTCTTCTGCATGTACGGGCGGCGCAGGTCCAGCACGCGGTGCGTGAGCCGCGTGGTTTCCGACAGGTTCTCGTCGTCGAGCTGGAACGGCGGCGTCACGCTGGCGTTGAGCACCTCGAGCTCGTGGCACAGCACTTCGATCCTGCCGCTGGTGAGGTTGGCGTTTTCGGTGCCGGCCGGGCGCGGGCGCACCTTGCCGACCACCTTGAGCACGAATTCGTTGCGCACGCCCTCGGCCGTCTTGAACATCTCGGGGCGGTCGGGGTCGCAGACGACCTGCACCAGGCCTTCACGGTCGCGCAGGTCGATGAAGATCACGCCGCCATGGTCGCGGCGGCGGTGGGCCCAGCCCATGAGGGTGACGGTTTCGCCCATCAGCTTCTCGCTGACGAGGCCGCAGTAGGTGGTTCGCATCGGGATCACTCCAGGAATTCTTTTGATGAGGCCCGCGCTTCGGGTGAAGCAGAAGCGTCGAGCGGTCGATTGTGTGCGGCGCGCCGGGAGCTGTTTCGCAAGCCCTCAGGACTGAACGCGTGCCGGGCGTTCAGCCCCCGAGATTTCGCCCGTCGGCCTGGGCGGCCAGCGGCGTCAGTGCCGGCGGGGGCGGCTCGTAGCGCGGCGCCACCACGCCCATCGAGATGATGTACTTCAGCGCTTCGTCCACGCTCATGTCGAGCTTGATGACATCGGCGCGCGGAACCATGAGAAAGAAGCCGGACGTGGGGTTGGGGGTGGTGGGAACGTAGAGGCTCAGGTAGTCCTCGGCGTGCAGGTAGTTTGCCACCTCCCCCCCGGGGCGGCCAGTGACGAAGGCGATCGTCCAGGAGCCGTTGCGCGGGTACTGGACCAGCACCGCCTCGCGGAACGCCTGCCCGCTGCTGGAGAACAGCGTGTCCGACACCTGCTTCACCGAGCTGTAGACCGACTTGACGATCGGGATGTTGCTGAGCAGCCGGTTCCAGCGCACCAGCCACCACTGGCCGAACATGTTGGTGACGAACATGCCGGTGAGCAGCATGCCCAGCAGCACCAGCACGGCGCCCAGGCCGGGCACACGCTGCAGGCGCTCGAGCGCCGGCGCGGCGCCGGCCGGCAGCACCGCCTGCACCACCCGCAGGAATCCGTCGAACACGCCGTCGGCCAGGCCCAGGACCCAGCTCAGCACCCAGATCGTGATCGCCAGCGGCAGCCAGACCAGCAGACCGGCGATGATGTATTTCTTCACTGATGTCCTTGGGAACGGCCGTGCTCAGTGGCAGGCGCAGGAGCCGCCGCAAGGCGTGCCGCCGGTCGAGGCGCTGCTGCTGCTACTGCCACTGTCGGCGCCGGAGGCGGGGGCCGCCGCCGGTGCGTCGGCGGGCTTGGCGGCCGGGCTGCTCCCGTTGTTGCTGCTGCCCGAGCCGCCGTTGCGGAAGTCGGTCACGTACCAACCCGAACCCTTGAGCTGGAACCCGGCAGCGGTGAGCTGCTTCTTGAAGGTGTCGGCCTTGCAAGAGGGGCAGGCGGTCAGCACCGGGTCGGAGATCTTCCGGAGCACGTCCTGCGCGTGGCCGCACGACTCACAGCGGTATGCGTAGATCGGCATGGCTAAGCCCTTGATTTAAAACGCGAAATTATAGGCGGGGCACACATCGGGGCGGCTGCGCGCCATTTCAAGGGGCGCGCAGGAAGTCACGCGGGCCCCGACGCTCAGGCCAGGTGCGGCGCCCGGTTGTGATGGTTGGGCACCAGTTGCGGCAACAGCGAGCCGGCCAGCATGCCCGCGAATGCCGCGACCAGGCCCGCCAGCTGGCCCGGGAAGCTCTCGCCCCAGGTGGTGACCTGCGGGAAGAACAGCAGCCAGGTGACGATGCCCATCACGATGGACAGCACCGCGCCCTGGGTGGTGGCGCGCTTCCAGTACAGCCCCATCACCAGCGGCACGAAGGCGCCGACCAGCGTGACCTGGTAGGCCGACGACACCAGGTCGTAGATCGACGTGCCCTTCATCGCGATGGCATAGACCAGCACCATCACCGAGAACAGGAAGATCGTGATGCGCATGGACAGCAGGCGCTGGCGATCGGTCATGTTGGGGTAGAGGTTGCGCAGGATGTTCTCGACGAAGCTGGTCGACGGCGCCAGCAGCGTGGCCGACGAGGTGCTCTTGATGGCCGACAGCAGCGCGCCGAAGAACAGGATCTGCATCACCAGCGGCATGTGGGTCATGATGAAGGTGGGCAGCAGCTTCTGGTAGTCGTTCTTGGCCAGCTCCATCGCGCTGTCGCCCATCACCACCACGGCCGCCGACACGATGAACATCGGCACGAAGGCGAACAGGATGTAGGCAAAGCCGCCGATGGCAGCGCCGCGGCTGGCGGTGTCGGCGTCCTTGGCCGACATCACCCGCTGGAACACGTCCTGCTGCGGGATGCTGCCCAGCATCATCGTGATGGCCGCCGCGATGAAGAACATGATCTCGTTGAACGTCGGCTCCGGGAAGAAGTTGAACAGGTTGGCCGACGTGGCCACCTCGACCACCTTGCCCGTGCCGCCGGCCAGGTCGCTGGCGAAGACGGCGATCACCGCGAGGCCGATCACCAGCACGATCATCTGGATGAAGTCGGTCCAGGCCACCGCGAGGAAGCCGCCCACCACGACGTAGATCAGCACGGCGATGGTGCCGACGATCATGCCGGTGGTTTCGGAGATCTCGCCGGCCGACAGCACGTTGAACACCAGGCCCAGCGCCGTGATCTGTGCCGCCACCCAGCCGAGGTAGCTCAGGATGATGGCCACCGAGCAGAACACCTCGACGCCCTTGCCGAAACGCTCGCGGTAGAAGTCGCCGATCGTCAGCAGGTTCATCTTGTAGAGCTTGGCCGCAAAGAACACGCCCACCAGGATGAGGCAGGTGCCGGCGCCGAACGGGTCTTCGACGATGGCGTTGAGTCCGCCCTGCACGAACTTGGCCGGGATGCCCATCACCGTCTCGGCGCCGAACCAGGTCGCGAAGGTGGTGGTGATGATCATCACGAGCGGCAGGCTGCGCCCGGCCAGCGCGAAGTCGGCGGTGCTCTTGATGCGGGTGCCGGCCCACACGCCCAGGGCCAGCGTGCCCACGAGGTAGAGGATGACGAAGACAAGCAGGGTGGTGTTCATGCGGACATGACCTCGGTGCTCAGAAAAGGACGACGTTTTCCCAACGGGAACCGGGGATTATCGCGACATCGGACCGAAGCAAAACCGGGGCCGGCCCCGGTATCAGAGCCACCACAGCGGGAAGCGGCCCCACAGCTGAACGGCGGCGAAGCCCAGCACGAAACCCAGTCCGCCGTAGACCAGGGCCCGCAGCAGCCGGTTGGTGCGGCGCTGCTCCAGCAGCAGGGCGGCGAGCAGGGGGTCGGGGCCCGCCGGCGCCGGATACGCGCGCGCCTGCAATGCATCGTGCAGCAGCCGGGGCAGCTCGGGCAGCAGCTTGGCATAGCGCGGCGCCTCGTTCTTGAGCCGCTCGACCAGGCCGCGCCAGCCGATCTGCTCGTGCATCCAGCGCTCGAGGAAGGGCTTGGCGGTGCTCCACAGGTCGAGCTCCGGGTCGAGCTGCCGGCCGAGCCCTTCGACGTTGAGCAAGGTCTTCTGCAACAGCACGAGCTGCGGCTGGATCTCGACGTTGAAGCGGCGGGAGGTCTGGAAAAGCCGCAGCAGCACCTGGCCGAGCGAGATGTCCTTCAGCGGCCGGTCGAAGTGCGGCTCGCAGCAGGCACGGATCGCACCTTCGAGTTCGTCGACCCGCGTGCCCGGCGGCACCCAGCCGCTTTCGATGTGCAGCTCGGCCACCCGCTTGTAGTCGCGCCGGAAGAAGGCGATGAAGTTCTGCGCCAGGTATTCCTTGTCGAACTCGGTGAGCGTGCCGATGATCCCGAAGTCGAGCGCGATGTAGCGGCCGAAGGTGGCCGGTTCGATGCTGACCTGGATGTTGCCCGGGTGCATGTCGGCATGGAAGAAGCCATCGCGGAACACCTGGGTGAAGAAGATCGTCACGCCGTCGCGCGCCAGTTTCGGGATGTCGACCCCGGCGGCTTCGAGCCGCGCGCGCTGGCTGATCGGGACGCCCTTCATCCGCTCCATGACCAGGACGTTGGGCGTGCACAGTTCCCAGATCATCTCGGGGACCATGACCAGCCGCAGGCCTTCCATGTTGCGGCGCAGCTGCGTCGCGTTGGCGGCTTCGCGCACCAGGTCGAGCTCGTCGTGCAGGTACTTGTCGAACTCGGCCACCACCTCGCGCGGCTTCAGGCGCCGGGCGTCGGCCGACACGCGCTCGATCCATGCGGCCCCCGTGCGCAGCAGCGCCAGGTCGTTGTCGATGATCCTGAGCATGCCCGGCCGCAGCACCTTCACCGCGACTTCGCGGCCGTCCTTCAGGACGGCGAAGTGCACCTGCGCGATCGACGCGCTGGCCACCGGCTCGGTGTCGAAGCTCTCGAACACCTCGGCCAGCGGCCGGCCGAACGCCAGCTCCACCATGCGAACGGCCTGCGCCCCCTCGAAGGGCGGCACCCGGTCCTGCAGCCTGGCCAGCTCGTCGGCGAGGTCAGGCGGCAGCAGGTCGCGGCGGGTCGACAACACCTGGCCGAACTTCACGAAGATGGGGCCCAGCCGCTCCAGCGCCTGGCGCAGGCGCTCACCGCGCGGCGCGTCGAGCCGGCGCCCGATGGTGACCAGGCGTGCCAGCACCCGCAGCCACGGCTGGCGCAGGCTGTGCAACGCCAGCTGGTCAAGCCCGTAGCGCAGGAAGATGAAGCCGATGTAGACGAGCCGCAGGAGATGGGCCACCGCCGAGGCCTTCACGTACCGCGCCGGGCCACGAAGCGCCGCAGCGCTTCCAGGGCCCCTCGCCCAAGGCGTGCGATCTGGTGCGCGGGCCCGTCGCCGATCACGCGGGCGAGGTCGGACTCGATGTCCCAGCGCACGTTGTCGGCCAGCCAGCTCACGTCGGCGGCGAACTGCGCGTCACCGTGGATCTCCATCGGCGGGTGTTCACCGCTGTGCGCAGCGGCCGCCAGCCAGCGCGGCAGCTCGTCGAAACGCAACGCCACGCGCAGGCCGGCGCCTGCCGGCTGGTCCACCCGCTCCAGCAGGCCGGCGGGCGACACCGCCCACACCATCTGCGGCGGCCGCGGCAGCAGCGCCGGCCACTGCTGCCACACCACCTCGATGCTGCGCCCGGCATGCGGACGCAGGCGCTGCGTCGCGGCCGGCTCGCCGTCGAGCACGTGGTTGATGAGCAGCGTGAGGCGGTCCAGGGCGGCGCGGCCGAGCGCGGTGGTGATGTCGTCGAGCATGGTGGCCGCGATTGTAGGAGCCGAGGTTGTTACCCCTCGTGTGGAGGACATGGCCGCGCCATCTTTGTTTGCCACAATGAATTCGACTCCGCTGCCATCACTCCCTACATGCCCTGCATCCTGCTCACCGGCGCCACCGGCTACATCGGCTCGCACACCTGGCTTGCGCTGCAGGCAGCCGGCTACGACGTGGTCGGCGTCGACAACTTCGCCAACAGTTCTCCGCTCGTGCTGCGCCGCCTCACCGCCCTCGCCGGGCGCGAGCCGGTGTTCGTGGAAGCCGACGTCTGCGACGCGCAGGCGATGCGGGGCGTCTTCTCCGCCCACTCCATCGACGCGGTGGTGCACTTCGCGGCGCACAAGGCGGTGGGTGAGTCGACGCAGAAGCCCATCGAGTACTTCCGCAACAACATCGGCGGCCTCATCAACGTGGCGCAGGTCATGAAGGAGCACGGGGCCACCCGTTTCGTCTTCAGCTCGTCGGCCACGGTGTACGGCCAGCCGGAACGCCTGCCCATCACGGAGGACGCGCCGCTGGCCGCGACCAACCCGTATGGCGCGACCAAGCTGATGGGCGAGCAGCTGCTGCGCGAGGTGGAGCGCAACGACCCGGCCTGGCGCGTGGCCTACCTGCGCTATTTCAATCCGGTGGGGGCACACCCCAGCGGCACCATCGGCGAAGACCCGCGCGGCGTGCCCAACAACCTCATGCCCTACGTGACCCAGGTCGCCGTGGGCAAGCGTGCGCACCTGCAGGTGTTCGGCGGCGACTACGACACACCCGACGGCACGGGCGTGCGCGACTACATCCACGTGATGGACCTGGCCGAGGGCCACGTGGCCGCCTTGCGCCACCTGCTGGCCGGCGGCGAGTCGCTCACGGTGAACCTCGGCACCGGCCAGGGCTACAGCGTGCTCGACGTCGTGAAGGCGTTCGAAGCGGCCAGCGGCCGTCAGGTGCCGTACCAGGTCGTGGGACGGCGGCCGGGCGACGTGGCGGCCTGCTACGCCGACCCGACCCGCGCCCGCGGCCTGCTCGGCTGGTCGGCCAGCCGCGGCCTGCCCGAGATGTGCGCCGACGCCTGGCGTTGGCAAGAGGCGAACCCGCACGGGTTCTCCGAACAGGCGTGATGAGCCAAGTCCTTGGCGTGTAACGCTTCACACACTCTCGCGATTGCGACGCGGAGTTGCAACCATTTGTCACCTGTCGCCCGGGCTCGGGGGAGGTCCTGTTACAAGTGGGCCCTCCGAACACGGGATGATCTGGCCCGTTCGCGCCGGCAAGCGGCGTTCCGGGCCGCGAGCCCACCACCAATTCGTTGGGCAGGACAACATGACAGGGAATCGTTTGTGGACCTTGACGCTTCTGAGCGCCACCGTGGCTGCGCTGCAGGCCTGCGGCGGCGCCGATGCCGCCAGTGACGCGCCTCCGCCGGCCGGCGTGACGCCCACCCCCACGCTGGCGCCCACGCCGACCCCTGCACCGACCCCGACCCTGGCACCGACGCCGACACCCGCGCCCACCGCCGCGCCGACGTCTGCCCCGACCCCGGCCCCCACTCCTGCCCCGACCCCGGCCCCCACGCCCGCGCCGACGCCGGCTCCGACGCCCGTGCCCACACCGGCACCGTCGCCTGCCGAGAGCTCGATGCCGCTGTGGCGCAAGGGCATGGCGGTGGGCGAATGGAAGCAGATCCCGAATTCGGCGCTGGCATCGGCCCCCATGCTGGTGAAGACCTATCCCGGCCTGGGCTACGGCCCGCAGTCCAAGGTGACGGCCTGGAACGGCTTCGCGATCGACACGCGCGACGGATCCATCTATTCCGCCGCCAACGGCGGCCACACCGACTACGCGGGCAACGAAGTCAACCGCATCAAGCTGACGGACGACGTCCCCCGCTGGACGGAGCCCCGCTCGGCCACCCCCGCCAGCCAGGTGCGTGAAAACGGCACGCACTACGCCGACGGCCGGCCGACCTCGCGCCACACCTGCTACGGCACCACCGTCAACCAGGTCCGCAACCGCGTCATGATCCTGGGCGGCTCCCGCTGGGGCAACGGCTACATGCTCGGCACCGTCGACGGCTTCAACCTCGGCACCAACGACTGGGATCCGGCCCGCACCTACCCCGACGAGACGACCGAACTCGGCTCCACGCCCTGCCCCGCCGTCACCGAGAACAAGGCCACCGGCGACCTCTACATGTTCGCCAGCTGGAAGGTGATGCGCTGGAGCAATGCCAGCAACAACTGGCAGACCCTGGTGAACAGCGCAGCGGTCTACGGCCAGTACGCCGCCTCGGCGATGGACACCAAGCGCAATCGCATCCTGCTGCTCGGCGGCAACGCCAACGACCGCGGCTTCTACAACCTGTCCAACAACACCACGCAGACCGTCACGCTGACGGGCCCCGGCGCGGGCGCGCTGTCCGGTGACGGCAACGGCATGGTGTACGACCCGCTACAGGACGCCTACCTCCTGCGCAAGCAGGGCTCGGGCAACACCATCTATCGCATCAACGCCCAGACCTTCTACGTCGATGAGCTGTCCACCAGCAATGGCGGCGCGGTGCCGGCCAGCACCAACGGCGTGTGGTCGCGCTTCCTGTACGTACCGCAGCTCAAGGGCGTGGTGTATGCCCCGACCTACGAAGGCAACCTCTGGTTCCTGAGGACCGCCGAGTAAGCGGCCAGCCCAGCGTGAGCCCGCAGGGCCGCGCACCCATACGAAGAGCATGATGAAAAACCGCCTGTGGGCAGCCACGCTGCTGACCGTCGCCGTGGCATCGCTGGCCGCCTGCGGCGGCAGCGACGGCGACTCGACCCCTCCGCCGATCTCCGGTGGCCCGACGCCCAGCCCCACACCCGGCCCGACGCCTGCGCCGAGCCCGACGCCGTCACCGACGCCCGCTCCCACGCCGTCCCCGACGCCTGCTCCCACCCCGGCGCCGACGCCGGCTCCCACGCCCGCCCCCACACCGTCGCCGGGCCCCACGCCGGCGCCAGCGCCGTCACAGGACTTCTCCACGCGGTGCTCGCAAGCAGGCGTGGTCAAGTGCGTGAGCTTCGATGCCGATGCCGACTTCAGCACCGGCAGCGGCGGCCAGAACGGCGCCTATGGCTTCAACGCCGGCATCATCCCGCCCTCCGGCACGTCGGACTACACCCGCGCCGTGCGGGATCCATTGGTCAAGGCCTCGGGCGCGAGTTCGCTCAAGTTCACCATTCCAGCCGTGTCCGGTGCCGACACCTCGGGCGCCTACTTCACCAACTTCTCGGCCGACCTGAACACGCAGTTCAGCGGCGGCCAGGAGTTCTACGTGCAGTGGCGCCAGCGTTTCAGCCCCGAGTTCATCGCCAACCAGTACGCCGGCGGCGGCGGCTTCAAGCAGGTGATCATCGGTACCGGCGACGTGCCGGGCCAGACCTACTCGTCCTGCACCGACCTCGAGATCGTGATGTTCAACTATCGCCAGGAAGGCTTCCCGGCGATGTACAACTCCTGCTCGGGTTCGGCCTCGCATCCGGCCTACGACGGCTTCTACCAGCGCTTCGGCGACTACGACTTCAAGCTGCAGAACGGCCGCGGCGCGCCGTACTGCCTCTATTCGCAAAGCTCGGGCAGCTACTTCTCGCCCCTCGGCAACTGCTTCGGCTACGTGGCCAACGAGTGGATGACCTTCCAGGTCCACGTGAAGCTCGGCGCTCGCGTGGGCGACGAGTTCAAGGACAGCTACATCACCATGTGGATGCAGCGCGCAGGCAAGCCTTCGGAGCTGGTGATCCAGTGGGGCCCGTACAACGTGACCGCCGGCCCGGCCGGCGAGAACCAGCGCTACGGCAAGGTCTGGCTGGTGCCCTACAACACCGGCAAGAGCGCCGGCACCTCGTACCCGGTGGCCTACACCTGGTATGACGAGCTGATCATCTCGAGAAACAAGATCGCCGACGCCCCCTGACCCACCGAACCGGGTGCAACACCCGGTTCACGGCGAAGGGGTTCACACCAGCACTTCGACCGGGGCCGGGTGGCTCAGGAAGCGCTGCGGGCTGGCGGTGTAGCCGTAGGCGCCTGACTGGAACACCACGACCAGGTCGCCCGGCTCGGCCGCCGGCAGGTCCATGCGGTCGGCCAGCAGGTCGAGCGGCGTGCACAGCGGGCCCACCACCGAAGCGAGCTCGCGCTGCGTCGAGCCGGCCCGGTTGCCTACGTCGACCGGATAGTTCTTGCGGATCACCTGGCCGAAATTGCCCGAAGCCGCGAGGTGGTGGTGCAGGCCGCCGTCGGTGACCAGGAAGACCTCGCCGCGCGAGACCTTCCTGTCGAGCACACGACACACATAGACGCCCGCCTCGCCCACCAGGAAGCGGCCCAGCTCGATGACCAGTTCGGCCTGCGGAAGCTGCGCCTTCGCCGCCTCGACGATGCCTTGCAGGTGCGCACCCACGGGCTCGAGGTCGAGCGGCTTCTCGCCGGGGAAATAGGGGATGCCGAAGCCCCCGCCCAGGTTGAGCGTGGTGACCGGCGACGGCGCCGCTTCGGCCAGGCGCCTCGCCAGCGCCAGCGCCTTGGTCTGCGCCTCGCAGATGGCTTCGGCCTTGAGGTTCTGCGAGCCCGAGAAGATGTGGAAGCCTTCGAAACCGAGCCCCTGGCGGCCGATCTCGGCCAGCGCCTGCGGCACCTGCTCGGCATCGATGCCGAACTGCTTGGGCCCGCCGCCCATCTTCATGCCCGAGGACTTGAGTTCGAAGTCCGGATTCACCCGCACCGCAACCCGCGCATTGCGCCCCAGGCGCTGCACCACGCCGGCCAGCAGGTGGATCTCGCGCAGGGACTCGACGTTGAGCAGGATGCCCGCGGCCACCGCCTGCGCCAGCTCGACCTCCGACTTGCCGGGCCCGGCAAAGCTGATCTCGCGCGGGTCCATGCCGGCGTCGAGCGCCACCCGCAGCTCGGCGCCCGAGGCGACGTCGAGGCCGTCGACCCACTGCGCCATGCAGCCCACCACCGCTGGCATCGGGTTGGCCTTCATCGCGTAATGCAGGCTGATCTCGCGCGGCAGCACGCTGCGCAGCAGCTCGACGCGCTCCTTCAGCAGCCGCCGGTCATAGGCATAGAAGGGCGTCTGGCCGGCCCGTGCCGCCAGCAGCGACACCGGCACCGAGCCGACCGTCAGCTCGCCGCCGACCACCGGGAAGCGTTCCATCGCAGGATGCCGGGCCGTGGCGCTCATTGCAGGGCGCCTTCCATGGCTTCGCGGAACTCGGTGGAGATCAGCTTGCGATCGATCTTGCCGTTGGCATTGCGCGGCAGCGGCCCCTCGCGCACCTCGATGCGCGAAGGCAGCATGTAGGCCGGGAGCTTCTCGCGGCACAGCGAGCCCAGGCGGGCCACGTCGAGCCCGGCACCATCGCGGGCAGTGACCACCACCACCACGGCTTCGCCGAGCGTCGCATGCGGCACGCCGAAGGCGGCGCACTCGCCGACCAGCTGCGTCGCGTAGAGCACTTCCTCGACTTCGTTGGGGCTGATGCGGTAGCCCGACGACTTGATCATCTCGTCGCGCCGGCCGATGAAATAGAGAAAACCTTCCTCGTCGCGGCGCACGGTGTCGCCGGAAAACACGGCGATCTCGGGCAGCACCAGGCCCGCCTCGCGCCCGGGCAGCGGGCGGAACCGCTCGGCGGTCTTCTCAGGGTCGTTCCAGTAGCCCTGGGCCACCAGCGCACCCCGCTGCACGAGTTCGCCCGGCTCGCCCGCATCGCACGGCGTGCCGTCGGGACGCAGCACCAGGATCTCGCTGTTGGGGATGGCGCGTCCGATGGAATCCGGCCGGCGGTCCACCTCGTCGGGCGGCAGGTAGGTGGCGCGGAAGGCCTCGGTGAGCCCGTACATGAGGTACGGCCGGGCCTTCGGCAGCAGCGCACGCAGGCTCTTCAGGGTTTCGAAGGGCATGCGGCCGCCGGTGTTGGCGAAGTAGCGCAGGTGCTCGCTCGCTTCGGCCGGCCAGGACACCTGCGTGAGCTGGATCCACAGCGGCGGCACGGCGGTGAGCCCGGTGACGCGGTGCCTGGCGGCCGCCTTCACGACGTCCTTGGGCAGCAGGTAGTTGAGCAGCACCACGCTGGCACCGGCATGGAAGGCCGTGGTGAGCTGGCTGAAGCCCGCGTCGAACGACAGGGGCAAGGCCGCCAGCAGCACGTCGCTGTCGCGGTTCTCGAGATACGAGGCGACGCTCTTCGCGCCGGCCACCATGTTTCGATGGGAGAGCACCACGCCCTTGGGCTTGCCGGTGCTGCCCGAGGTGTAGAGGATGCCGACGATGTCGTTGTCGACGACACGGTGGCCGCCCGCCGACGGGGCATCGAGCGCTTCGCTCCAGGCATGACTGCCGATCGCCCCGAGCTGGGGCCGCGCGGCGGCCGCACCGGTCACGATCACGTGGCGCAGCTCCGGGCAGCCCGGCAGGGTGGCCGCCAGCGACTGCAGCCGCTCGGGCGAGGTGACCAGCACGCGCACGCCGCAGTCGCGCAGGATGTAGCCCACCTGCTCGGGCTTGAGCAGCGGGTTGATCGGGACGAACACCGCACCGTGCGCGGGCGTGCCGAACGAGGCCACCACCGTCTCGCGGCGCTTGTCGAGGTAGATGGCGACCCGCTCGCCGCGACCGACCGACAGGGCCGCCAGCGCCGACGCGAACCGGCGGATCTCCTCGGCCAGCTCGGCGTAGCGGATGGCTGCGCCGTCGTCATGGAGCGCAATGGCATCGGGTGCCCGTTGTGCCGCCAGCAGCGGCAGCTCATGCAACAGGTTGGCTTCGGGCCTCATCGGTCGTGCGTCCGTTCGTCGATACAGGGGTGGGATGCGGGTCGCGGCGAATGCTACAGCGGCCCCCAGGCCTTGAGCACACCCCGCTCGGGGGGCCGCACAGCGCGCTTCAGGCCGCGGCAGCCATGCGATGGCTCGCCAGGTTCAGCAGTTCGGCGAGTTCCTGGGTGCGCGACTCGCGCGAAGCCCGCCGCACCGCCTCGGAAGACGCCACGAAGGCATCGCGGGCTTCGGCCCGCGCCGTCACGAAGCGCTCGATCAGCGCCGCGATGGCCGGTGCGGAGTCGAGCCGGGCGATGTCCTGCACGCCCGACTCGCGCAGCACCTGCGCGGTGTCGCCCACCGGGTCGGTGAGCGCCAGGATGGGACGCCGGGCGCGCAGGTACTCGTACAGCTTGGCGGGGATCTGCGCGTTGCAGTTCGAGGCCTGCATGACGACCAGGCCGTCCGCACGCAGCATCTCCTCGAGCGCGTCGCGGTAGGGCACGGGCGGCAGCAGCTGGATGAGATCGCTCACGCCCTGTTCCTTCGCGATGCCGGCGATGAGCCCGTCGTGCGCGCTGGCACGAAAGCGCAGCGAAAAGCTGGCCGCGCTCAACACCCCCTTGGCCTTGAGCAGGGCGAGCGCCTGCAGGCAGTGCGTGGGATCGCGCTCGGACGGGTAGACGATGCCGCTGTGCAGCAGCGTGATGCGCCCGGGGTCCAGGGGCGCAGGCCGCGCGCCTTGCGACGGACCCGCAGCCGTGAAGGTGCTTTCGTCGTAGCCGTTCTCGATGACGACGATGCGCTCGGAAGGCACCGCGGGATAGCGTTCGCGGTAGTGACGCGCGGCCCCCGGCGTGGTGAACACCGAGCGCGCGGCATGCTGCAGCGCATGCTGCTCGATCTTCTGGAAGCTGCGCCAGGTCTTCGGGTCCTCGGGGTAGCCGTCCTGGGCCATGGGGTCGCGGAAGTCGGCCACCCACGGGACGCCCGAGCGCCGGTGCAAAGACGCGGCGATCTGATGGGCCGTGGCGATGGGATAGGTGGACCAGATGGCATCGAAGCGCTTCTCGCGCAAGAGCCGCAGGCCGTCGGCAACCGCGCCGAGCCGCCAGCTCTGCCAGCGGTCGGGCCGCCCGAGGAAGGCCGGGTAGCGGCCGGCGATCGACAGGTGGCGCGCTGCGTCGAGCGCGAAGGAGCGGGTGACGCCCACGCTTTCGGGCACGTCGGCCAGCAGGTCGGCGCTGGTGCGTTCGTAGGCGCGCGGATGCGCCGAGATGACGGTGGGCTCCCAGCCGAGGCTGGGCAGGTATTGCGCGAATCGCAGCGTGCGCTGGATCCCGCTCGACCCGGCAGCCGGCGGGAAATGAAACGCAACCATCAGCACTCGCTTCACGCGCGGCTCCTCGTCATGTCGTTGGGGTTCGGGTTTGTGTTCAGGAGCGCTTCACCAGCGCGCGAGCCCGCTTGGCCAGGCGGCGCGCGCCGGCCAGCGACAGCTGCGCCAGGCCGCGCAGGCTCCTGCGGTTGTGCGCCTCGATGCCCTCGAGGCGGCGTGCGGCCAGCATCCAGTCTCTCTTGTACGGCTCGCTGCCGACGCCGTAGTCGATCTCGCCCACGCGGTCTTCGTCGATCGCCACGCGGAACAGCTCCCTGGACAGGATGGAGCCGACGCCGAACTCGGCATAGCGCTCGTCGTAGGCGAGCTTGTAGATGAGCGTCTTGCCGCCGGCCGTGACCCACAGCTGCGAGGCCGCCGGCTGGCCGTCGACGTACAGCACGCCCAGCCGCAGGATGCCGAGCGCCGCGCAACGAGCCACCAGCGACGGAATGAACTCGGGAAAGGGCTCGGGGTTCTTCCAGCTGGCTTCGTAGATGGCCACGAAGTCGCGCGCCAGCACGGCAAAGTCGGAGTCCTGGCCACGGGCGAGCCGGATCTCGAACTTGTGCGCCTTCTCGAGCTTCTTCTGGCGGCGGGTGATGGTGTTGCGCAGTTGTGAAGGCCGTTCGGCGAAATAGCCGGCGAACGAGGTGCCGGCGGCCACCGGCAGGTGCCAGTTGTCGTACTGGAAGAAGGTCTCGGTGCCGAAGCCCTGGTCGCGCAGGGCCTCGAGCAGCCAGGCGAACTCGGGTGCGTCGGTCTTCACCAGGCCCAGGCGCAGGGTGTCCCAGCGCGGCCGCTCGGCCGCGATGAAACGCACGAGCTGCGCGATGGCGTCGCGCCGCCCCACGCTCTCGCGGGGAAACGACGGCAGATATTCCTGCGTGTAGAAGTTGCCCAGGCTCACCAGCGCGCGGCCCGGGCGCACCTTGTCGCGACCGCAGAACAGCGCGCACTGCACCTGCTGGCGGGCGTCGTCGAAGAGCACGTAGATGCGCGGCTCGACGGTGGCCTGCAGGCTGGTCTCGAAGAGCACCTCGAACCAGTCGAGCGACACGAAGAAGTTCGGCTGCGCCGGGTGCGACAGCGCCTGCCGCACTTCGGCGGGAAGGTCGGCGAACGACGTGAAGACCCGCACTGCGACGGAGGGTCGGGTTGTCGCATCGGCGGGTTGCGGCGCGATGACACCGGGCAAGGCCGGGCTGGTGGATGGTGAGTTCAAGGTTCGCCCTGCTGCGATGAGGAGGCCTTGTTGCCGCGGCCTTCCGCACCCTTCCTGCGTTGCGGTGCCGAGTCCAGCTCGTCCAGGCGGCGCTTGAGCGCCGCGGCGTCCGGCGAGAAGGACAGGGCCTGCTCGAGCACCTCGCGAGCCTTCCTGGTGTCGCCCGTGTCCTTGTAGTAGTCGGCCATCTGGGCCCACGACGGCCAGTAGTCGGGCTTCACCTCGGCGGCGCGTTCCAGCACGAACATCGCCGCCGGGCCCTTGCCCAGCCGCACGAGGTTCTCGCCCTTCTTCGTGAGCACTTCGGGCAGCAGGATGAAGTCCTTCGAGACGCGCTCGAGCACGTAGTCGAATTCGCTGACGGCGCTGTTCAGGTAGAACTGCCGCGTGTAGGCGCTCTTCGCCAGCAAGGTCGCGCGGTTGGTCTTCATGAGACCCCAGCAGTAGTGGTGCATCGTGTCGAAGTTGTTGGGGCCCATCAGGGAGCGCCAGCGCTGCACCACCTCAGGATTGTTGCCGCCGGGGATGCGCTCGCGAAAGATCATGGTGTGCACGCAGTACGGCGGCAGCAGCGCGATCTCGCGGCGGTCGAAGGCCTCGACGGAGCTCGGGTAGCCCGGGATGTCCTGGGCCTTCGCCGCCCCCGCGGCCAGCACGGCGCCGCAAGCGATCAGCGGCACCACGAATCCTTTCGCAACGATGGCAGCGTTCATCGTCTCTCCCATGCAGCACTGCGGATGTTCAGAACTGGAAGTAGATGAATGGCGACGCGTTCAACGGCACCAGCAGCACGAGCAGCAGCACCGAATAGCCCAGCACGAGCATCGCCGGCCAGCGCGTCAGTTCGTTCGCGGCAAACGGCACCCGCTTCACGATGGCCGGCGCAAACCGGTCGAGCAGGTGCCACGCCACCGCGGCGGCCAGGATGAGCAGGGTCGGGCCATGGTGCCATTCGAAGGAGCCGCCCGAGCCGGGCAGCAGTCCGCGCAGGAAGACCACTGTCGTCTCGAACGAAGGGCTGCGGAACGGGATCCAGGCGAGGCAGCAGAACAGCAGCGTCAGCGCCCAGCTCGCCACCTGGTAGAGCCCGCTTTCGCGTTCACGCTTGTAGCCGCGGGCCTCACGCCAGCGGTTCCAGCTGCGGTGGACGCACAGCGCCAGGCCGTGCAGGCCGCCCCACAGCACGAAGTTCCAGCTCGCGCCGTGCCACAGGCCGCCCAGCAGCATGGTGGCCGCGAGGTTGAACTGCGTGCGCATCTCGCCATGGCGGTTGCCGCCCAGCGGAATGTAGAGGTAGTCGCGCAGCCAGGTCGACAGGCTGATGTGCCAGCGCCGCCAGAACTCGGCGATGGACTGCGACAGGTACGGCATGTTGAAGTTCTCGGGCAGCTCGAAGCCGAGGATCTTGGCGGTGCCGATGGCCATGAGCGAGTAGCCCGCGAAGTCGCAGAAGATCTGCATCGCATAGGCCGCGACCGCCAGCCACAGCGTGCCGGGGGAGTAGATCTCGGGCGACCGGTAGACCTGGTCGACGAAGATCGACAGGTGGTCGGCGAACAGGGTCTTCTGGATCGCACCGCCGATAAAGATCTGCGCGCCGCGCACCGCGTTGGGCCAGGTGAGGCGCACCGGCTGGTCGAGCTGCGGCAGGAAGTGCGACGCCCGCAGGATCGGGCCGGCCACCAGCTGCGGGAAGAACGCGACGAACAGGAAGAACTTGACCGGGCTGCGGCAGGGCTCGATCTGTCCACGGTACAGGTCGATGATGTAGCTCATCGTGTGGAACGTGAAGAACGAGATGCCCACCGGCAGCACGATGTCCACCGCGTCCCACTCGCCCGAGCCCAGCAGGTGCGCGAAGTTCTCGCCCAGGAAGTTGGCGTACTTGAAGTAGGCCAGCGTGCCCAGGCTCAGCAACACGCTCAGCAGGAAGTACGCCTTGCGCAGCAGCGGATGGCGCGCCTTGTACATGGCCAGCCCCAGCCCCCAGCCCCACAGGCCGTACAGGAAGATGAGGATGACGTAGTAGACGTTCCAGTTGGCATAGAAGATGTAGCTCGCCACGAGCAGGATCCACAGCCGGCCGGGCGTGCCGCGGATGAGGCCGAACAAGGCCATCAGCACCGCGAAGAAGACGACGAAGGTGATCGAGGTGAAGATCATTTGGCGCTGCAGCCGCTGCCGGCAAGCGTGGGGGCGACGTCATGCACGAGGCTGGCCAGCGCGCGGCCGACCGCCTCGTGGCCCTGGGCATTGAGGTGCCCGCCCGGGAGCAAGGCGTTGTCGAAGCCGTACGGCGGCTGGCCGGTCCGGGCGACGGACGCGGCGAGCTGCTCGCCGGTGGCGAAGAAGGGAACGCCGGCCAGTTCGGCGGCGCGGCGGGCGGTGGCCTCGGCCCTGGCCGACGTGGGTGCCACGGCGGCCCGGCGGTCCGGCTCGTAGGTCAGCGCGTCGATGTACAGCAGGGCGGCGGGCGTGCCGTCGCCCAGGCGGCGGAACACGTAGCGCAGCACTTCCTCGTCGGCCGGTCGGGTTGCCGCGGCAGCAGCGGGCGCTGCCGCCGGCGCGGCGGCCTGTGCCGTACTGCCGGGGCTCAGCCACGCACGCCAGCCCTGCACCATCTGCAGTGCACTCACGGCCGCGGGCTGCAGCTGCGAAGACAGCCGCGTGGCCAGCGCCGATTCGCGCAGCAGCGGGGCGAAGGTTTCCTTCAGGGCTTCCTTGGCCTCGACGCGCATCACTGCGTCGGTGACCCGGCCGGTCGCGGGATCGGCGACCACGCTGAACTCGGGCAGCCGGATATCGGCCTCGACCGCCCGCTGGCTCACCACGTAGACCACGAGGTCCGGCTGCACCGCGGGGACGAGGCGCGCCGACACCTTGTGCAGGTCGCCGAGGAACAGGCCGTCGCGCCCGCCGTTGACGACGTCGAGGCGGCTGTCGAGCCGTTCGGCCACCGAGGAGAAGTTCTGCTCCTGCGGCACCTGCAGCGCCGTCGTGTAGGAGTCGCCAACCACCATCACGCGGCAGCGGCCGTTCTTCGGGGTGATCTCGGCGTCATTGAGGCCCAGGGCATTGAACTGCAGGCGGGTCACGCCCTCCTTCGCCTGGAACAGCACGCTGTTGGGGCGGTAGCTGTAGCCGATGTCGGGATCGAACGCGTGGATCGACGGCCCGGTGATCCACAGGCGCACCAGCACTTCGCCGCCGGCCAGGATCACGAGCAGGGCCAGCACGAGCCTCAGCCATGCCTTCGCCCTTTCACCCATCGCGGGCGCCTTGGATTCGAGGAGGGTTTGAGTGACGTCTGAGGGTTGCATGCAGGTCGGTGCCAAGAGTGCGCTTGGTCGCGGAACGCTCGCGTCGCTGGCGGAGGCGGCAGACCTCACGGCGCGTGTGCCGGCGAGGCGTTTTTCGCAGACGGATTCTGATGACGCGCCTGTGCCCCTGGAATCCTCTACCTTGGGGGGCGCGCAAGTGCTTTCGAGAACGCAGTGCGAAGCGCGCACCGCGCGCTGCTACATTGCGGCCGGCTTGCACCGTGGCGCGCGCTGCGCATTGGATGGAAAGAATGAGCGTGTCTTCCTACAACCCCGCGAAGCTCGTCCCGTGGCTGGTCGTCCTGCTGCTGGCCAGCCTGGCCGCGAATGCGGCGCTCCTGTTCGCCACGCAGAGCTCCTTTGCCAAGCTGCATTTCGCCCGGATATTCCCGCTCGGCTACTCGGAAGCCGACCCGCAAGACGCGCCGGCCTTCCAAGAAAACCGGCCTTCAGTGGCTTACTGGGGAGATTCCCGCGCGTACAGCTGGGCGCTGGCCGCGGACAGCCAGCGGTGGGTGCCAGTGAATTTCGCCCATGGCTCCCAGACTTCGAGCCAGACGCTGCTCCAGCTGCAAAGCCGGCCGGTCGTGAGGACGAGCCATGCGCTGGTGCAGATCGGCATCAACGACCTTCACCCGCTGGGCGCGCTGCCCGGCCACCAGGCGCAGATCACCGGACGGCTGCAGGCCAATATCCGGGCCATTCGCGACGCCCTGCTGCAGCGCAGTGAGGTCGTGATTTTCACGACCATCTTCCCGCCCGCACCGCCCCCGCTGATTCGGCGCCCGAACTGGGACGGCGCGACGCTTGGCCATATCGAGCGGGCCAACGAACTGATCCGAGGCCTGGCCGACGGCCGGCGCGTGCTGGTGCTCGACGCCCATGCGCTGCTGCGCGGCAGCGGAGCCCACATCGACCCGGGCTACGAGGACCCGGATTTCTTCCTGCACGTCAACCCGGCTGCCTATGCGCGGCTGAATGCGCAATTGCAGCAGTTGATTGCTCGCCACCCGGCTCGTCGTAGCTGAAATAGCGCTTGTAGGCGAGGATGCGCTTCTCGAACAGGTGCCAGCTGGCCACCGACACGGCCCACGAGGCGGCAAACGACAGCAGCGCAAAGGCAAGGAAGACGCCGTTGTAGCCGACCACCGGCTGCCAGCCGCCGAGGAGTTTGAAGACCACCGGGAACAGCAGGCTGGCCACCGGCACGTGCACCAGGTACAGCGCATAGCTGTACTTGCCGCACTGGGCCATGAAGCGGCTGGAGAAAAGGCGCGCCACGCCGAACGCCTGCCCGCCGCGCACCACGTACAGCAGCAGGGCACCGCCGAGGATCGCGACGAAGGTGTAGCCGTAGGTCGCCATCTGGCGGCTCCAGAAGAAAAGGTCGTGGTCGGCCAGGCGCACGGCGACGAGGCCCATCGCAGCCAGCGCCGCCGCCACCGGCATGACGCGCACCGCCCGAGCCAGCAGCTGGGGCGAGCGCACGCACAGCGCGAGGCAGGAGCCCACCGCGAGCCCGTCCAGGTGCGCGAAGGTGATGGTGTAGAGCGAGCCGGTGCTCACACCGAGGTGCACCAGGGCGACCCTCAGCAGCAGCGATCCCGCCAGCAGCCCGAGGCTGACCCGCAGCAGCATGCGGCTGGACAGGGCGTACACGACGAAGGGCCAGACCAGGTAGAACTGCTCCTCGACGGCCAGCGACCAGAAATACCCGCCGGAGGTCTGCGAAAAACCGCCCTCGGCGGCAAACAGCCAGTTGGCGGCATACAGCCAGAACCAGACCTGCTTGTCCTGCATGCTTTTCAGTTCGGGCGGCACGGTGGGCAGCACCATGGGCACCAGCACGAGCAGCACCACGAGGCTCAGGTAGTAGAGCGGCCAGATGCGAAGGAAGCGGCGCCCCAGGAAATTGCGGAAATAGTGTTTCTGCTCCCGGGTTTCGGTGAGGATTCCGGTGATCAGAAAACCCGAAAGCACGAAAAACAGATCGACGCCCATCCAGCCAGCCTGGCCGAATTGGAGCAATATTCCTGAATCTCGCCCATGAAATGCAGGATGCGGCAGGCAAAAGTGATAGATCATCACCAGCAAAATAGCCAGGCCGCGCAATCCGTCCAATTGCACATAATGTGCCCTGGTAATATCGCCGACCACGGCGCCTGTAGCCGCTGGTTTCATCAAGGGGCTCCGCCTTCAATATCCCTGCATTTACGCGGGCCCGTTCGGCCGCGGATGGGCGATGATGCCTCAACTTGCCCGGCCGACAGCACCGCCCCCCTCAAGTGAACGGTGCGCCCGCGCGAAGCGCCGAGTTCCCACCGGAGGCCGCAAGCGCTGTAACGACCGCCGCAGACTCGTACTTCTTTGTAAAACGACCGCGTGAAATACGCCCGCCGACGCCTCTGCTGTCACGGTTGTAGCAATGCTCGATTTCCCTAGCGAACCCCCGCGAACGGGGGGTTGAAGAACGCGATCCGCTTGCTCCGCCTGTCACAAAAGGGCTGGTTACATCCGCCCAGGCTCGTTACGCCCCCCCTCCTGCCGGCCGGTACTGTTCACCCCGCAAACCGTGCCTTTGGCGTCTCAAAGCCCAGATCCCCGTCTGGCAAACGCCAATTGGCAGTGCAGCGCGAACACGCCTCAGCGTCTCACTGACTTTCTCCTGTCGGTCGATCGCCCGAACACTGCCCTAGTGCCCCGCTCCTCGCAGGAGCGGAGGGTGATGGACACAGAACTTGGAAAGTTGGGAATGAAATTCCGGATGAACAGAACCGCCCTGGCGGTTTCGCAGGCAATCACTTGCTTGGCACTCGCTGCGTGTGGAGGAGCTGGCGGCTCTGATGAACCCGAAGCGTCGTTGCTCAACGATGAGGCCAACCTCGAAAAAGGCAGCTGGGGCGACACCACCGCCCCCACCGTCAGCATCACCGGCACCATTGCCGGCAGCTCGGCCAACGTGGTCGGCCTGAAGGGCAACGCCGCCGACAACCGCCGGCTGTACCGCGTGCGCTGGGCCAACGATCGCGGCGGCTCCGGCAGTGCCACGCTGAGCGGCACCACCACGGCTGCCACCTGGACGGCCACCGGCATCCAGCTGCAGTCCGGCGCCAACACCATCACGGTGACCGCCGTCGACGGCGCGGGCAACCGGGCCAGCACCACGACCGTGCTCACGGCCAGCGCGCCGGCTCCGTCGCCCACGCCCGCTCCGACCCCCGCACCCACGCCGGCTCCGACGCCGGCGCCGACACCCGCGCCCACACCGGCTCCGACCCCGGCACCCACGGCGGCCCCGACGCCCGCCCCGACGCCTGCGCCCACCCCGGCGCCCGCGTCGGCCCCCAGCGGCTCGCAGGACTTCGGCACCCGCTGCGCCCAGTCCGGCGTGGTCAAGTGCGTCGGCTTCGACGACGTCGGCGACTTCAGCACCGGCAGCGGCGGCCAGAACGGCGCCTACGGCTACAACTCCGGCATCCTGCCGCCGTACGGCACGTCCGACTACACCCGCGCCGTGCGCGACACCAGCCAGCGCGCCTCGGGCAACAGCTCGCTGAAGTTCACCATCCCGTCGAACTCGGCCGCAGACACCTCGGGCTCCTGGTTCACCAACCTCTCGGCCGACCTGAACACGCAGTTCGGTGCCGGCCAGGAGTTCTACGTGCAGTGGCGCCAGCGCTTCAGCTCGGAGTTCATCGCCAACAAGTACGCCGGCGGCGGCGGCTTCAAGCAGATCATCATCGGCTCCGGCGACCAGCCGGGGAAGATCTACTCGTCGTGCTCGGCCCTTGAACTGGTGATGTTCAACTACGGCCAGAACGGCTTCCCGGTCATGTACAACTCGTGCACCGGCTCCGCCTCGCACGGCCCGTACGACGGCTTCTACCAGCCCTATGGCGCCTACGACTTCAAGCTGCAGAACGGCCGCACCGGCGCGGGCTGCCTGTACTCGCAGAAGTCCACCGGCTACTTCCCGCCCAGCGGCAACTGCTTCGGCTACGCGGCCAACGAGTGGATGACCTTCCAGGTCCACGTGAAGCTCGGCCAGCGCGTGGGCGACGAGTTCCAGGGCAGCACCATCACGATGTGGATGGCGCGCGAAGGCAAGCCGTCCGAGCTGGTGATCCAGTACGGCCCCTACAACATCTCCGCCGGCTCGGCGACCGACAACCAGCGCTACGGCAAGATCTGGCTGCTGCCGTACAACACGGGCAAGAGCTCCAGCACCGCCTACCCGGTGGCCTACACCTGGTACGACGAGCTGATCGTCTCGCGCACCAAGATCGCCGACCCGACGACCTCGACGACCGCCCCGTCGCCGACGCCCACGCCGGCTCCGACGCCTGCGCCGACCCCGGCCCCCACGCCCGCGCCCACGCCCGCCCCGACGCCGGCTCCCACGCCTGCGCCGACCCCGGCGCCCACGCCCGCCCCGACGCCGGCCCCGACGCCCGCCCCGACCCCGGCTCCGTCGCCCGCACCGGTCCCTGCCGAAACCGGCATGCCGACCTGGCGCCAGGGCATGGCTGTGGGCGAGTGGAAGCAGATCCCGAACTCGGCCCTCGCCGCTGCACCGATGGCGGTGAAGACCTACCCGACGCTGGGCTACGGTCCGCAGTCGAAGGTCACGGCCTGGAACGGCTTTGCGCTCGACACGCGTGACGGCTCGCTGTATTCGGCGGCCAACGGCGGCCACACCGACTACGCCGGCAACGAAGTGAACCGCATCCGCCTGCTGGACAACGCGCCCACCTGGACCGAGCCTCGCGCTTCGACCCCGGTGTCGCAGATCACGCAGAACGGCTCGCACTACGCCGACGGCCGGCCGACCTCGCGCCACACCTGCTACGGCACCACCGTCAACCAGGTCCGCAACCGCGTCATGATCCTGGGCGGCTCCCGCTGGGGCAACGGCTACATGCTCGGCACCGTCGACGGCTTCAACCTCGGCACCAACGACTGGGATCCGGCCCGCACCTACCCCGACGAGACGACCGAACTCGGCTCCACGCCCTGCCCCGCCGTCACCGAGAACAAGGCCACCGGCGACCTCTACATGTTCGCCAGCTGGAAGGTGATGCGCTGGAGCAACTCGACCAACCAGTGGTCCACCGTGGTGGGCAACGCGTCGGTCTACGGCCAGTACGCCGCCTCGGCGATGGACACCAAGCGCAACCGGGTCCTCCTGGTGGGCGGCAACGCCAACGACCACGGCATCTACAACGTGGCCACCAACACCACGCAGACCATCACGCTGACGGGCACCTACGCCAGCGCGCTGTCCGGTGACGGCAACGGCATGGTGTACGACCCGCTGCAGGACGCCTTCCTGCTGCGCAAGGGCGGTTCGGGCAACACGGTGTACCGCATCAACGCCAGCACCTTCGCGGTCGACGTGATGACCACCACCAACGGCACCAGCGTGCCGGCCAGCACCAACGGCGTGTGGTCGCGCTTCCAGTACGTGCCGCAGCTCAAGGGTGTGGTGTACGCCCCCACCTACGACGGCAACCTGTGGTTCCTGCGCACGGCCAACTGACCGGCCCGGCCTGAACACCGGAGCCCCCGCGATGCGGGGGCTTTTTTCTTTGGCGTGCTTGTACGATCGCACGCCATGAAGCGATTCGCGCAAGCCCTCTCGGCGGGCCTCGCGGCCTGCGGCACGGTGGCCGTTGCAGCAGCGGCAGGACCCGACTTCCAGGCACGCTGTACCCAGCCCGGTGTCGTGAAGTGCGTGGGGTTCGACGAACCCGGCGCCATTGCCGGGCGCTCGGGCGATGCCTCGGGCATCCTGACGGGGGCGGCCACGCCGTCCATCGACACCACGGTCAAGGCGTCCGGCTCGGGCTCGCTGAAGTTCACCATCCCGTCGCAGTCGGGCGCCAACACCTCGGGCAGCTACTTCACCAACTTCGCCAACGACCTTTCGGTGCAGTTCGCCGACGGCGAGGAGTTCTTCGTCCAGTGGCGCCAGCGCTTCAGCCCCGAGCTGCTCGCCACGAAGTACCAGGGCGGCGGCGGCTTCAAGCAGGTGATCGTCGGCACCGGTGACCGGCCCGGCCGCATCGCCCCGTCATGCTCGCCGCTCGAGGTGGTGCTCTTCAACTATGCGCAAGAAGGCGTGCCGGTGCTCTACAACTCCTGCACCGGCTCGGCCTCGCACGGCCCCTACGACGGCTTCTACCAGCCCTTCGGCGGCTCCGACTTCAAGATCCAGAACGGCCGGCCGGCGCCCTACTGCCTCTACTCGCAGGGCCGCAGCACGCCGAAGAGCTTCTTCGCCCCGGCGGGCAACTGCGTCGGCTACGCGGCCGACGAATGGATGACCTTCCAGATCCGCATCAAGCCGGGCGCCCGCGTGGGCAACGAGTTCATCGGCAGCGAGGTGTCGCTGTGGATCGCCCGCGAGGGCAGGCCCTCGCAGCTGGTGGTCGAGTGGGGGCCGTACAACCTGACCGCCGGCCCGCCCGGCGAAGGGCAGAAGTTCGGCAAGGTCTGGCTGCTGCCCTACAACACGGGCAAGAGCTCGTCGCAGGCTCATGCGCCGGCCTACACCTGGTACGACGAGCTGATCGTTTCGCGCCGGAAGATCCAGGACCCGTGATCGAACGGTGCATCCCCCGATCGCGGGGGCACCATCACTGCCTCGCACACACTTGCGAGCCACATCGCTGCTACGCTCGCCGCTCTTTCGTCGATCGAATCAGAGGAACGCTGGTGTGAGAGGAGAAATTGCCAAGGGCGCCGCATGGATGGTGCTCTTCCGACTGGTCGATCGATCCATCGGCATCGTCAGCACCATCATCCTGGCGCGCCTGCTGCTGCCGGCCGACTTCGGCCTCGTGGCCATGGCGATGTCCATCATCGCCGTCATCGAGCTCGCCACCGCCTTCAGCTTCGAGATCGCGCTCATCCAGAAACCCGATCCGCAGCGCGAGCACTACGACACCGCCTGGACGCTCAACATCCTGGTGGCGGCCGGCGGCGCCGTCGTGACCGCGGCGCTGGCTGTCCCCGCGGCGGCCTTCTATGGCGACCCCCGGCTGGTGGCCGTCATGCTGGCCATCGGCGCGGCCTGGTTCGTCTCGGGCTTCGAGAACGTGGGCACGGTGAACTTCCGCCGCGACATGGACTTCGCCACCGAGTTCCGGCTGCTGGCCACCAAGCGCATGGTCACGTTCTGCGTGACCATCGGCGCCGCGCTGCTGTTCCGCTCGTACTGGGCGCTGGTGATCGGCATGGCCACCGGCCGCATCGTCGGCGTGGTGCTGAGCTATGCGATGCAGCCGTTCCGCCCGCGCTTTTCGCTGCAGTGCACCCGCGAGCTGTTCTCGTTTTCCGGCTGGCTGCTGGTCAACAACATCGCGAGCGTGGTGCTGAGCAAGGTGCCGCATTTCTTCGTCGGCCGCGCATTCGGCGCCCAGACCCTGGGCGCCTACACGGTCGGCTCCGAGATCGCGCAGCTGGCCCACACCGAGCTGGTGGCGCCGATCAACCGCGCGATGTTCCCCGGCTACTCGCGGCTGGTGAACGACCTGCCGGCGTTCCGCCGCACCTGCATCGACGCCACCGCAGCCATCCTGATGCTCGTGCTGCCGGTGTGCGTGGGCGTGGCGGTGCTGGCCGGCCCGGTGGTGCGCCTCCTGCTGGGCGACCAGTGGAGCGAGGCGGCGCCGGTGATCGAGGTCCTGGCATTCGCCGGCGCGGTGTCGGCCATCACGTCGAACAACATCGCCGCCTACATCGCGCTGGGGCGGCCGCGCCTCACCACCGTGATCCTGCTGACGCGCCTGGCGCTGCTGGCGGCGATGGTGGCCTTGTTCGTCGGCGACTTCGGGCTGATGGGCGTGGCCTATGCCGAGCTGGTTGCGGCGCTCGGCAGCCTCGCGGTGAGCCTGCCCATCCTCTTTCGCACACTGCAGCTGCCGGTGGCCGGCTACCTAGCCAACCTGTGGCGGCCCCTGGTGGCCAGTTGCCTCATGGGCTGGGGCGTGCACGCCGCGGCCCAGGCCGCAGGCGGCGGCGACACCCTCGGCAGCGCGGTCGTCGCGCTGTCGGTGGGCGTGCCGGTCGGTGCGGTGCTGTATCCGCTGATCGTGGCCGCGTTGTGGCTGTTGTCGGGCAAGCCGGAGTCGGTCGAGACCCTGGTGGTGCGCAAGCTGCAGGAGCTGCTGCGCAAGCCGGCGCAGGAGAGCGTGTAGGAGCCTGCTGCCTGCAGGCCTGCACTCACCCGGCATCCAGCACCAGCACCGATTCCGCCCCCGGCGGCGCGAAGCTGCGGGTTCCGGTATTCGCGAACGTACCCACCGCCGCATACGTGCCGGTGGTGGCGCGGTACCAGCGGGCACGCACGTTCGCCGGCGCCAGGGCCGACATGTTGACGGTGATGCCGCCCGTGCCGGGCACCCACACCATCGCGAAGCTGCCGTCGCTCGCGCGCGCCGGGCAGATGCGCGAGGCACCCGAGCCCAGGCCGCTGGTGACGAGGCTGGCGTCGGTGCGCGGCACCAGCAGTTGCCATGGGTAGGCGGTGAACAGCGCCTTCACGTGGCCCATCTGCAGCGTGACCGGCGTGCCGAGGTAGTCGCGCAGCGCAGCGGCGGCGCCGATGCCGCCGTTGGCATTGGGCTCGCCGAAGCCCCACAGCGGGAAGGTGCCGAAGAAGTGACCGCAGGCGCCGGACAGCAGCGCCTGGTAGGCCTGCAGCCGGCACTGCGCGTCGGTCTGCGCATTGCCGTAGGCGCCTTCGATCAGGAAGAACGGCACCGGCCCGCTGCGCGCATAGGCCGCGGCGGCATCGTCGTGGCTGATGCCGTCGCCGCCGCAGTAGATGTTGTTGAGGTTGAAGCCGGGCTGCCCGTTCCAGACCGTCCAGGCTTCGGTGTTGCGTCCGCCGTGCCCGGTCATTAGGTCGGTGGTGCGCACCGAGCGGATGCCGCTGTGGATGTTCCACTGCTTGGCCGGATCGGGCGGGTTGTAGTCGCCGCCGGCCACCCAGACGATGTTGCCCTGGCGGTAGCGGTTGGCAAGGAAGGCGCCGAAGGTCTGCAGGCTCGCATTGGTGGCCGCCCGCACCTCGCCGTCCCAGCCCTGGTCGCCCGCGGCGCCCGAGCCGCCGCCGAAGCCGAGGTAGGTATGGGTGATGAAACACACGATGCCCCGCGCCTTGGCACCGTTGACGATGTAGTCGATCGTCTGCCAGTAGGTTTCGTTGGGCTTCGTGAAGTCCGTCATCGTGGTGAACGGATTCACGCCCGACTGCGCGTTGCGCCACGGCGGCGTCTGGCTGCTGAAGTAGTGCTCGAAGCACTCGAACAGGATCGCGTTGAAGCCCTTGGCCTGCCGGTCGTTCAGGTAGGTGTCGATCTGCGCATGGGTGCACTGCACTTCCAGCGACCAGGGCGTGTCGCCGTGGATGAGGAACGGCTGGCCGTTCGCATCGACGAGATGGCGCCGGTTGGCCGAGATGGCGAGCGGGAAGGCCACCGGCCCCGGAGGCGGCGTGGGCGTGGGGGTCGGTGTTGGCGCAGGGGTCGGCGACGGGCTCTGCGTCGGGCTCGTTGTTGGCGTCGGCGTCGGCGTCGGCGTCGGCGTCGGCGTCGGCGTCGGCGTCGGCGTCGGCGCCGGGGTCGGCGATGGCGCGGGTGTCGCGGTGGGTGTGGGCGACGGACGCGGCGCGGGGG
>CAMLNA010000003.1 GCA_946481025.1 uncultured Rivibacter sp. | reverse complement strand
CCGTGCTCGGCGCCGGCGTGATGGGCGCGCAGATCGCCGCCCACCTGGTCAACGTGAAGGTGCCGGTCGTGCTGTTCGACCTGCCCGCGAAAGAGGGCCCGAAAAACGGCATCGTCACCAAGGCGATCGACAACCTCAGGAAGCTGAAGCCGGCGCCGCTGGGCGTGCCCGAAGACGCCGCGCTGATCGGCCAGGCCAACTACGAAGAACACCTCGAGCAGTTGAAGGATTGCGACCTCGTCATCGAGGCCATCGCCGAGCGCATGGACTGGAAGCTCGATCTCTACAAGAAGATCGCCCCGTTCGTCGCCCCGCATGCCATCGTGGCGTCCAACACTTCGGGCCTGTCGATCACCAAGCTGTCCGAGGCGCTGCCCGAAGAGATCAAGCCGCGCTTCTGCGGCATCCATTTCTTCAACCCGCCGCGCTACATGTACCTGGTGGAGCTGATCCCCACGCCCACCACGAGAGCCGAGATCCTCGACCAGCTCGAGAGCTTCGTCACCACCGCCGTCGGCAAGGGCGTGGTGCGCGCCAAGGACACGCCCAACTTCGTGGCCAACCGCGTGGGCATCGCCGGCATGCTGGCCACCATCATCGAAGCCGAGAAGTTCGGCCTCACCTATGACGTGGTCGACGACCTCACCGGCAAGAAGCTGGGCCGCGCCAGCTCGGGCACCTTCCGCACCGCCGACGTGGTGGGCCTGGACACCATGGCCCACGTCATCAAGACGCTGCAGGACAACCTGGCCGACGACCCGTTCTTCCCGACCTACGGCACCCCTGCCGTGGTGGCCGGGCTGATCGGGCAGGGCGCCCTCGGCCAGAAGGCCGGCGCTGGCTTCTACAAGAAGGTCGGCAAGGACATCCTGCGCCTGGACCCCGCCAAGGGCGAGTACGTGCCCGCCGGCGGCAAGGCCGACGAGATCGTGGGCCGCATGCTCAAGAAGGCCCCCGCCGAGCGCCTGAAGCTGCTGCGCGAGTCGACCAACCCGCAGGCGCAGTTCCTGTGGGCCATCCTGCGCGACGGTTTCCACTACGCCGCGGTGCACCTGGCCGACATCGCCGAGACCGCGCGCGACGTGGACTTCGCGATGCGCTGGGGCTTCGGCACCCAGAAGGGACCGTTCGAGCTGTGGCAGGAGGCCGGCTGGCAGCAGGTGGCCCACTGGATCAAGGAAGACATCGAGGCAGGCAAAGCGCTCAGCAAGGCACCTTTGCCTGACTGGGTGTTCGACGGCCGCACCGGCGTGCACACGCCCGAAGGCTCGTGGTCGCCCACCAAGAAGGCCTACGTGCCGCGCAGCGCGCTGGCCGTCTACCAGCGCCAGTACTTCCCCGAGAACGTGTCGGGCTCGGGCGCGGTGGAGCCGCTGAAATCGGGCACCGAAGTCTTCAAGAACGACGAAGTGCGCGTGTGGACGCAGGACGGCGAAGTGCTGATCGCCAGCATCACCGCCAAGCTGCACCTCATCAGCCCGACCGTCACCGAAGGCCTGCTGAAGGCGGTGGAACTGGCCGAGCAGGGCTACAAGGGCCTGGTGGTCTGGTCGCCGGACGACGTGTTCTCGGCCGGCGCCAACCTCGAGGCGCTGATGCCGGTGTTCATGGCCAAGGGCGCCAAGGGCATCGCGCCCGAAGAGAAGAAGCTGCAGGACGCGATGCTGCGCATCCGCTATGCCACGGTGCCGGTCGTCTCGGCCATCCGCGGCATCGCGCTGGGCGGCGGCTGCGAACTGGCCATCCACTCGTCCCGGCGCGTGGCCGCGATGGAAAGCTACGTGGGCCTGGTGGAAGTGGGCGTGGGCCTCATCCCCGGTGCCGGCGGCCTGACCTACATCGCCCGCCGCGCCGCCGAGATGGCTGCGGCCGGCAATGCCAACGCCGACATCCAGAAGTTCCTGATCGACGGCTTCACCTCCGCTGCGATGGCCAAGGTGGGCACCAGCGCCATCGAGAGTCGCAAGCTGGGCTACCTGCTCGACAGCGACGTGATCGTGCCGAACAAGGACGAACTGCTGTACGTGGCCGTGCAGCAGGCCAAGGCCATGTTCGAGTCGGGCTACCGCGCGCCGCACAAGGCCGCGTTCCCGGTGGCCGGCCGCAATGCCATCGCCACCATCAAGGGCCAGCTCGCCAACATGCGTGACGGCGGCTTCATCAGCCAGCACGACTTCCACATCAGCTCGCTGATTGCCGACGTGGTGTGCGGCGGCGACGTCGACGCCGGCTCGCTGGTGACCGAGGACTACCTGATGGCGCTGGAGCGCAAGCACTTCTGCGGCCTGCTGGAGCACCCGAAGAGCCAGGAACGGATCATGGGCATGCTGCAGACGGGCAAGCCGGTGAGGAATTGACCCACCCCCGGAGCGCCTGACGGCGCTCCCCCTCAAGGGGGCGCCGCCAGCGGCCCGGCAAAGCCGGTTCCGCGGCGTCCGCTTGAAAGGTTAGACGGAGTTAACCAAATGAGCACCAAACAGATTCAAGACGCCTACATCGTCGCCGCCACGCGCACCCCGATCGGCCGTTCCGGCCGCGGCTACTTCAAGAACACGCGGCCCGACGACCTGCTGGTCGCCGCGGTGAAGAGCGCGATGGCCCAGGTGCCCTCGCTCGACCCCAAGGCGATCGAGGACGCCATCATCGGCTGCTCCTTCCCCGAGGGCGAGCAGGGCATGAACATGGCGCGCATCGCGATGGCGCTGGCCTTCTCGCACCCGGTGGGCGGCGTCACCGTCAACCGCTTCTGCGCCTCGGGCGTCACCGCCATCCAGATGGCCGCCGACCGCATCCGCGTGGGCGAGGCCGACGTGCTGATCGCCGGCGGGGCCGAGTCGATGAGCCTGGTGCCCATGGGCGGCAACAAGCCTTCGTTCAACCCCGAGGTGTTCGCCAAGGACGAGAACGTCGGCATCGCCTACGGCATGGGCCTCACCGCCGAGAAGGTGGCCGCGCAGTGGAAGGTGAGCCGCGAGGCCCAGGACGCCTTCGCGCTCGAGTCGCACCAGCGCGCGCTCAAGGCCATCGCGGCAGGCGAGTTCAAGGACGAGATCACGCCGATCGAGGTGAAGGCCCGCACGCCGGATCTCGCCACCGGGGGGCAGCTGGTGAAGACGCGCGTCGTCGACATCGACGAAGGCCCGCGCCCCGACACCTCGCTCGAGGGCCTGGCCAGGCTGAAGCCGGTGTTCGCCGCCAAGGGCAGCGTCACCGCCGGCAACAGCTCGCAGACCAGCGACGGCGCCGGCGCGCTGATCCTGGCTTCGGAAAAGGCCATCAAGCAGTACGACCTGAAGCCGCTGGCGCGCTTCGTGAGCTTCGCCGCGCGCGGCGTGCCGCCCGAGATCATGGGCATCGGTCCGATCGAGGCCATCCCGGCCGCGCTCAAGTACGCCGGCCTCACGCAGGACCAGATCGACTGGATCGAGTTGAACGAAGCCTTTGCCGCGCAGTCGCTCGCCGTCATCAACAGCGTGGGCCTGGACCCGAAGAAGGTGAACCCGATGGGCGGCGCCATCGCGCTGGGCCATCCGCTGGGCGCGACCGGTGCCATCCGCGCCGCCACGGTGGTGCATGCGCTGCGCCGCCACAACCTGAAGTACGGCATGGTCACCATGTGCGTCGGCACCGGCCAGGGTGCCGCCGGCATCTTCGAACGCGTCTGATCGGTTCGCCGGGCTGACGACACGACGGGGCCGCCATCACTTCCGGTGCTGGCGGCCCCGGGTCATTTGCGGAGGAGGAGAGGGCATGGGCATGCGCAGGCGAAACGTGCTGATGGCCGCGGCGGTTGCGCCGCTGGCCGGCTGTGCGGCGGCCGAGGTGAAAGGCTTCGTCGACCTCGCGGCCGCACGCCAGGCGATCGAAGGGCTGGCGTCGGGCTGGCGCACGACGGGCGCGTGGTCGCTCGCGCAGATGCTCGACCATGCGGCGCAGAGCATCGAGTTCTCCATGGCCGGCTTTCCCGAGATGAAGCCCGCGCTGTTCCGCCACACCGTGGGCACGGCGGCGTTCGCGGTCTTCAAGGCCCGCGGCGCGATGAGCCATTCGCTCGACGAGCCGATCCCGGGCGCGCCGGCGCTGGCGGCCCCCGATGCGCTGCCGGCCGCCCTTGAACGGTCGCTGAAGGCGCTGCGCGACTTCGAGGGCTACACCGGCGTGTTGCGGCCGCACTTCGCCTATGGCGAACTCGACAAGGCCGACTACACCCGTGCCCACCTGATGCACCTGGCCAACCACTGGCAGGAAGTGGTGCGTGCCTGAGCCACGCCAACGAGGAGATGACCATGCAGCAGATCTTCGAAGTGCTCACCGCCGACGGCCAGCGCCTGCGGGCGCAGTCGTTCGGACCTGCCGAAGGGCAGGCCTCGCGCGTGGTGGTCATCGCGCCGGCGATGGGCGTGCGCCAGGGCTACTACGAGCCCTTCGCGCGCTGGCTGGCGCAGCAGGGCATGGCGGTCGTCACCTTCGACTACCGCGGCATGGGCGACTCGGCGCCCGCGTCCCTCAAGGGCTTCAAGGCCGACATCCACGACTGGGCCCAGCGCGACCTGCCGGCCGTGGTGGAAGCCGCGGCGCTGCGCCACCCCGGCCTGCCGATGAGCTACGTGGGCCACAGCCTGGGCGGGCAGATCTTCGGCCTGCTGCCCAACCGGCACCGATTCGAGCGTGTGCTCACCGTGGCCTCGGGTTCCGGCTATGCCAGGCTCAATGCCAGGCCGCTGCGCTACTACGCCTGGTGGCTGTGGCACGTGGTGGCACCCGTCTCCATCGCCTTGAGCGGCTACTTCCCGGGCAGGCGCCTCAAGAAGGTGGGCGACCTGCCGGCCGGCGTGATGCTGCAGTGGCGCCGCTGGTGCATGCACCCCGACTACGTGGGCAGCGAAGGCGAGGCGGTGCGGGCGCAATATGCGCAGGTGCAAACGCCCATCACCGCGCTGATCTTTCCCGACGACGAATACATGACCGACCGCGGCGTGCGCCGCCTGCACAGCCTGTATGCCGGCGCGCCGGTGCACTTCGAAACCGTGAAGCCGCAGGCGTTGGGCGTCAAGCGCATCGGACACTTCGGCTTCTTCCGCGACAGGATGCAGTCCGCGCTGTGGCCGCAGGTGCCGCAGTGGCTGGGTGCGCCGGCCGCCGTTTGAACACAGCCTTTCCCCTGGAGACCACCATGTCCGACATCCTTGTGCACCTCGAGAACGCGGTGCTCACGCTCACCTTCAATCGCCTCGACAAGAAGAACGCCATCACCCAGGCGATGTATGCCGCGCTGGCCGATGCGTTGAAGGAGGCGGCCGAAGACGATGCGGTGCGCGCCGTGGTGATCCAGGGCCATGAGCAGATCTTCACCGCGGGCAACGACCTGCAGGACTTCCTGGCCGCGCCCCCTTCGGCCGATGCACGTGACGAGGCGCCGGTGTTCCGCTTCCTGCACACCCTGCAGTCCTTCCCCAAGCCCATCGTCGCGGCCGTGTGCGGTGCCGCGGTGGGCATCGGCACGACGATGCTGCTGCACTGCGACCTGGTGTACGCCGGCGACAACGCGGCCTTCAGCCTGCCGTTCGTGAACCTGGGCCTGTGCCCGGAGGCCGGCTCCAGCTACCTGCTGCCGCAGCTGCTGGGCTACCAGCGCGCGGCCGAGAAGCTGCTGCTGGGCGAGCCGTTCTACGCTGAAGAAGCCGCCGAGATCGGCATCGTCAACCGCGTGCTGCCCCCGGCCGAGGTGAACGCCTATGCGCAGGCCCAGGCGGCCAAGCTGGCGGCCAAGCCGTCGGCCTCGATCAAGGTCACCAAGGCGCTCATGAAGCAGGGCCTGCAGGAGGCCGCCACCCGCATGGATGCCGAAGGCGATCACTTCGCCCGCATGCTTCGAGAACCGGCGGCTCGCGAAGCCATGATGGCCTTCATGCAGAAGCGCAAGCCCGACTTCTCGAAGCTTTGAGGCTCGGTGGCTGCGCCCGACATGACCCTGCTCGCGAAGATCGCGCTCGGCCCGCTGCTGCTGTGGCAGGCACGGGGGGCACGGCAGCGGGCCGTGGCCTTGGCCGAGGCGGCCGGTGATCGTGAAGGTGTGGTGGGGCACGGTGTCGCACTGCGCTTGCTGATCGTGGGCGACTCGTCGGGCGCCGGCGTGGGGGCCGATACGCAGGAGGAGGCCTTTGCCGGCCACCTGACGCGGGCCCTCGCCCGTGACGGCGACAGGCGCGTGCACTGGCAGCTCGTCGCCCGCTCCGGGGTCTCGACGCCCGCGGCCTGCGAGCTGCTGCGCAACACGCCCGTGCGCCAGGCCGACATCGCCGTGGTGGTGCTGGGCGTCAACGACGTGGTCGAGCAACTGCCGCCCCACCGTGCACTGCTGGCCCGCGACGAACTCGTGCGCCAGCTGCGCCAGCGGGCCGGCGTGGTGCATGTGGTGTTCGCGCCGCTGCCGCCGATGCATGAATTCCCCTTGCTGCCCCAGCCGCTGCGCGCGGTGATCGGCCGCGACGCGCGCCGGCTCGACGCGGCGCAGGCCGAGTGGGCGGCGCGCCAGCAGGGTGTGAGCCACGTGCCCATCGACCTGCGTCTGACGCCCGACGTGATGGCGCGCGACGGCTTCCACCCCGGGCCCGAGGTCTACCGTGTGTGCGGCGAAGCCATCGCCGCGTTCATCGTCAAGCAACTCCTGGAGGAGACGACACCATGAGCCTCAAAGGCAAGACCCTGTTCATCACCGGCGCGTCGCGCGGCATCGGCCTGGCCATCGCCAAACGTGCAGCGGCCGATGGTGCCAACGTCGCCATCATCGCGAAGACCACCGACCCGAACCCCAAGCTGCCGGGCACCATCTACTCGGCGGCGGAGGAGATCCAGGCGGCAGGCGGCCAGGCGCTGCCGATCGCGGGCGACATCCGCGACGAAGCTTCGGTGCTCGACGCGGTAGCCAGGACGGTGGAGCGTTTCGGCGGCATCGACATCCTGGTCAACAACGCCAGTGCCATCAGCCTCACGCCGACGCACATGACGCCGATGAAGCGTTTCGACCTGATGTTCGGCGTGAACGTGCGCGGCACCTATCTTTGCACCCAGGCCTGCCTGCCGCACCTGCAGAAGGCGGCCGAGAAGGGCCGCAACCCGCACGTGCTCAACATGTCGCCGCCGTTGTCGATGCGCGAGCACTGGTTCAAGAACCATGTGGCCTACACGATGGCCAAGTACGGCATGAGCGAATGCACGCTGGGCCATGCGGGCGAATTCCGGCCGTACGGCATCGCGGTCAACTCGCTGTGGCCGCGCACCGCGATCGCCACCGCCGCGCTGCAGATGATCCCGGGTGTCGACGTGAAGCTGTGCCGCAAGCCGGAGATCCTGTCGGACGCGGCGTACTTCATCCTCACCAGCGACGCGAAGACGACCACCGGCAACTTCTTCATCGACGACGAGGTGCTGGCCAAGAACGGCATCACCGACCTCGAGCCCTACAGCGTGGTGCCGGGGACGAAGGACTTCATCCCCGACTTCTTCGTGGACTGACTTCAGGCGCCGCAGAAGGCGAAATCCACCTCGGGCCGCCGACCGCCGATGATCTCGGCGAGCGCGCGGCCCGAGCCTGCGCCGTGCGTCCAGCCGAGCGTGCCGTGGCCGGTGTTGAGGAACAGCTTGCCGACCCGGCTGCGGCCGATGTACGGCAGGTTCCCCGGCGTTGCCGGCCGCAGGCCGGCCCAGTAGCTCGCCAGCTCCGGCCGGCTCACGCCGGGAAAGATCTCCAGCGTGCGCTTCACGATCGCTTCGCACCGCACCCGGTTGAGCGAGAGGTCGTGGCCGTTCAGCTCGGCCGTGCCGGCCACCCGCAGCCGGCTGCCCAGACGCGAAAACACCAGCTTGTACTCGTCGTCAGTGAGGCTCACGTGCGGGGCTTTCGATTCATCGAGCACCGGCAGCGTGGCCGAGTAGCCCTTGGCCGGGTAGATGGCCAGCGGCACGCCCAGCTGCCTGGCGAACTGCACGCTGTGGCTGCCCATCGCGAGCACGTAGGCATCGGCGCTGGCGAGCTCGTAGCGGCCGTCCTCGGCGGCGAACTCCACGCCGCTCACCTCGCCGCCTGCCTGGTGCAGCCGCTGGATGCGCACGCCATAGCGCAACCGCACGCCGCGCGCCTCGCACAGCGCCGCCAGACGCGTGGTGAACAGGTGCACGTCGCCGGATTCGTCGGCGGCGGTGTAGGTCGCCCCCACCAGCTTCGGCGCGATGTGCGCCAGCGCCGGCTCCAGCCGCACGATCTCGTCGCGGCCGATCACCCACCGCTCGCAGCCCAGCTCGCGCATGATGCGCGCCGGCTCCTGCGCCGCGTCGAACTCCTGCTGGCTGGTGTAGTAGTGCAGGATGCCGCGCTCCAGGTGGTCGTACTGCATGCCGGTCTCGGCACGCAGCGCCTGCAGGCTGGCACGGCTGTAGGTGCCCAGGTTGAGCAGCTGGACCATGTTGTGCCGCGAGCGCGAGGGCAGGCATTCCAGCAGGAAGCGCAGGCCCCAGCGCCACTGTGCCGGGTCGGCCCGCAGGCGGAACAGCAGCGGCGCATCCTCGCGCCCCAGCCACTTGATGAGCTTCCATGGCGCACCCGGGTTGGCCCAGGGCTCGGCATGGCTCACCGAGATCTGCCCGCCGTTGCCGAAGCTGGTTTCGCGTGCCGCGCCGGCATTGCGCTCGAGCACGGTGACCTCATGGCCCGCCTTGGAGAGATACCAGGCGGTGGACACGCCGATCACGCCGGCGCCCAGGACGATGACTTTCATCTTTCAGACTCCAGGAAAGCGAAAGGGCCGGTGAACCGCACTGCGGTTCACCGGCCCTCACTGTCCTTTTGCCTGAGAGATTCGCGGCCATCGCCTCGATGACCGCTTGCCCCTTCGGCGGCCGCCACGGCTGCTTGCGAAACCGCGCGACGCTCTCCAGTTGTTCGAAATCGGAAGGTCCAGTCATTGAAACCTGAGCGTTCCGAGGGTTACGCCTTCGGTAGGGCAAGGATGCCGCTTCTCCTGGACGGGCCGCAGCTTAACACCGGGGCCCATGGCCCACGGCGCGGCTCAGTCTTTGGGGATCGGCCGGGGCTTGCCTTCGCGGTCGATGGCCACGTAGGCGAGGTTGGCCTCGGTCACCTTCACGAGTTGCGGTGCGGCCGGGTTGCGCTCGGCGTACACCTCGACATGCACGGTGATCGACGTGTTGCCGATGCGCTCGACCTTCGAATAGAAGCTCAGCAGGTCGCCGACCGAGACGGCCTGCTTGAACACGAACTGGTTGACCGCCACGGTGGCGATGCGCCCGCGTGCAATGCGCGCCGGTTGCACCGAGCCGGCCAGGTCGACCTGCGCCATGATCCAGCCGCCGAAGATGTCGCCGTTGCCGTTGGCATCGGCGGGCATGGGCGCCACGCGCATGACGAGCTCCATGCCTTGCGGCAAACTGTCCGGCACCAGCAGGGCGGTGGTTGAAAACTCGGCCATACGCTTTACTTCCCAAAGACAAACCCCGCGATTCTTCCACGATGCGCCGTGTCGCCATGAGCCTTCCCGAAGGGGAGGCCGGTACTTCCTCACAGCCTGCGCCCCAGCCCCGCTCGGACTGGGCCACCCTGCGCCGGCTGCTGCCCTACCTGTGGCACTACCGCCTGCGGGTGGCCGTGGCGCTCGGCTTCCTGGTGGCCGCCAAGATGGCCAACGTGGGCGTGCCGGTGCTGCTGAAGAAGCTGGTCGATTCGCTGAGCATCTCGCCCGGCTCGGCGCAGGCGCTGCTGGTGGTGCCGGTGGGCCTGCTGGTGGCCTACGGCGCCTTGCGCCTGTCCACGTCGCTGTTCACCGAGCTGCGCGAGCTGGTGTTCGCCAAGGCCACCGAAGGCGCGTCGCGGCGCATCTCGCTCGAGACCTTCCAGCACCTGCACGCGCTGAGCCTGCGCTTCCACCTCGAGCGGCAGACCGGCGGCATGACCCGCGACATCGAGCGCGGCACGCGCGCGGTGCACACGCTCATCTCGTACTCGCTCTACAGCATCTTCCCCACGCTCATCGAGGTGGGGCTGGTGCTCACCCTGCTGGCGCTTCAGTTCGACCCGCTGTTCGCCTGGATCACCGCGGCGGCGCTGGTGTTCTACATCGCGTTCACCATCACGGTGACCGAGTGGCGCACCCAGTTCCGCAAGCAGATGAACGAGCTCGATTCGAAGGCGCACACCCGCGCGATCGATTCACTGCTCAACTACGAGACGGTCAAGTACTTCAACAACGAGAGCTTCGAGGCCCGGCGCTACGACGAAAGCCTCGAACGCCTGCGAAAGGCTGCGCTCAAGTCGCAGACCACGCTGTCCATCCTCAACACGGGGCAGCAGCTCATCATCGCCACCGCACTGATCGCGATGCTGTGGCGCGCCACCGAAGGTGTGGTGGCCGGCACGCTGACGCTGGGCGACCTGGTGATGATCAACGCCTTCATGATCCAGCTGTACATCCCGCTCAACTTCCTGGGGGTGATCTACCGCGAGATCAAGCAGGCGCTGACCGACCTCGACAAGATGTTCGGCCTGCTGGAGCGCGAGCGGGAGGTGGCCGACAAGCCGGGGGCGCCCGACCTGCGCATCGAGGGCGCCACGGTGCGCTTCGAGCACGTCGACTTCGCCTACGAGCACGACCGCACCATCCTGCACGACGTGAGCTTCGAGATCCCGGCCGGCAGGAAGGTGGCGGTGGTGGGGCCGTCGGGCTCGGGCAAGTCGACGCTGGCGCGGCTTCTGTTCCGCTTCTACGACGTGAGCAACCCCGAGCGCGGCGGGCGCATCACGATCGACGGCCAGGACCTGCGCGAGGTCACGCAGGGCAGCGTGCGCCGGGCCATCGGCATCGTTCCTCAGGACACGGTGCTGTTCAACGACACCATCGAATACAACATCGCCTACGGCCAGCCCGGCGCCACACGCGAGCAGGTCGAGGCGGCGGCCAGGGCGGCCCACATCCACGGCTTCATCGCGTCCACGCCCAAGGGCTACGACACCATCGTCGGCGAACGGGGGCTGAAGCTGTCGGGCGGCGAGAAGCAGCGCGTGGCGATTGCCCGCACGCTGCTGAAGAACCCGCCGATCCTGGTGTTCGACGAAGCCACCTCGGCGCTCGACTCGGCGAATGAGCGCGCCATCCAGGCCGAGCTGCAGTCTGCTGCGCGCAACAAGACGGCCCTGGTGATCGCGCACCGCCTCTCCACGGTGGTCGATGCGCACGAGATCCTGGTCATGGAGGCCGGCCGCATCGTCGAGCGGGGCAGCCATGCGAGCCTCCTGGCACGCAGCGGGCGCTACGCGCAGATGTGGAGGCTGCAGGAGGCCGGAGCGCCGGCCGCCGAGGCTGTGGCGGCCGGCAGTGCGGCGGCCGTGGCGACGCCGCCGCTGTAGCGCAGCGCGGCTATTCGGGCGGCCGTTCGGCCGGCGGCTGGCCCTCTGCGGTGTCCGGTGATGTCGCCTCGCCTTCGGCAGCGTCGCCGCTGCCCGATGTGCGCTCGGACCGTTTCTTGAGCTTTTCTTCTTTTTTCTTCTTCTTGGCGAGCTCGCGTTGTCGCTTTTCGTATGAATAGTTCGGCGTGGCCAAAGAGCTCTCCTTTCCTTCAGGCAGTCAGCGCATGGTAGCCGGTCGCCCCGTCTGGTCCAATGTGCGGCGAACCACTACGACTCCGGCGCACCTTTCATGGCTCTGAAGGCAACCATCTACAAGGCCGATCTGCAGATCGCCGACATGGACCGCGGCTACTACGGCGACCATGCCCTCACCATCGCCCAGCACCCGTCCGAGAACGACGAGCGCCTGATGGTGCGGCTGCTGGCTTACGCGCTGTTTGCGGCCGGCGACGACCAGCATCCGCTGGCCTTCGGCAACGGCATGACCGACAACGACGAGCCCGACCTCTACCGCCGCAACCTGGTCGACGAGATCGAGCTGTGGATCGACGTGGGCCAGCCCGACGAGAAGCTGCTGCGCAAGGCCCACCACCGCACCCGCGAACTGGTGCTCGTCACCTTCGGCCGCGTGGCCGAAGTCTGGTGGGAACAGAACCGCCGCGAGCTCGACAAGCTGGAGCGGCTGCGCGTCTTGCACCTCGCCGAGGAGCACAGCAAGGCGCTGGCAGGCCTGGCGCGGCGGACGATGCGGCTGCAGGTGACGGTGCAGGACGGGCAGATCTGGATCGGCGGGGACGGCGACGACTCGGTGAGCGTGGAGCTCGCCGAATGGAAGCCGGGCAAGGCCTGACGCCCGAAGCGGCATCGAAGCCGGCGCGCCGGCCGAGGGGCCCTGGTTACACTTCCGCGCGTGGAAACCAAATGGCTCGAAGACTTCGTCAGCCTTGCTGAAACGCGCAGCTTCTCGCGCTCGGCCCAGCTGCGGCACGTCACCCAACCGGCGTTTTCGCGCCGCATCCAGGCGCTCGAGGCCTGGGCCGGCGCCGACCTGGTGGACCGGTCGTCCTATCCCACCAGGCTCACGCCGGCCGGTGAAACCTTCCTCGCCCAGGCGCTCGAGGTCCTCGGCAGCCTGCAGACCACGCGCAACATGATGCGCAGCCACCAGGTGGCCGGGCAGGACATGATCGAGTTCGCGGTGCCGCACACGCTGGCGTTCGCGTTCTTCCCGCACTGGCTGCTGGGCCTCAAGCGCGACTTCGGGCCGGTGAAGACGCGCCTCATCGCGATGAACGTGCACGACGCGGTGATGCGGCTGACCGAAGGCAGCTGCGACCTGCTGATCGCCTACCACCACCCGTCGCAGCCGCTGCAGCTCGACCCCGAACGCTACGAGATGCTGAGCCTGGGGCACGAAACGCTGGCGCCCTATGCCAAGGCCAATGCCGACGGCGTGCCGCTGTTCAAGCTGCCGGGGCGCCCGAGCGAGCGCATCCCCTTCCTCGCGTATGCGAGCGGCGCCTACCTCGGCCGCCTGGTCGAACTCATCGTCAAGCAGGCCGCGAGCCCCCTGCAGCTCGACGCCATCTACGAGACCGACATGGCCGAGGGCCTGAAGGCGATGGCACTCGAAGGCCATGGGCTGGCCTTCCTGCCGGCCAGCTCGGTCAAGAAGGAACTGCGAAGCCGCAAGCTGGTGCTGGCCGCCCCCGACAGCGCCGGGTTCGACGTGACGATGGAGGTGCGGGTCTACCGCGAACGTCCCGAGTCCGCGCGGCACACCAAGGCGGGCGTGCAGGCACTTTGGGAATTCCTGCAAAACGCACGGGTTTGAGGCCACGCCCGGCCCCCTGCTCAGCGCACAATCGCGCGCTAGCACACCCCGTACAAACCCTGATGTGTCATGCGTTCGATGCATGACGCCGCGTTCAAACAGCATTAGCCGCTCGGCAGGTCGGTGCGTACAGTCCCGCCGCCAGTAACAGCGAGGTGACAGGTTCGTGAACATCGGCGGCGATCGGTGCCTGCAGCAGCGGCCGCGGCAGTCGGTCCGGCACGGGTTGTGCTCTACCGCACCCCTATTTGATGCATGGAGTTCAAATGCACATTTCCCGTCGTTGGATGTTCCGCCTGACCGCCTGCCTGGCCTTGCTCTCTTCGCTCGGCGCCGAGGCCGGGCCGGTGACCGACCGGCTCAAGGCCGGCGGCAGCAAGCTCGTCATTGCGCACCGTGAATCATCGGTGCCGTTTTCGTACCTCGATGCCAACAAGCGCCCCGTGGGTTATGCCGTGGACCTTTGCCTGAAGGTGGCCGAAGCGGTGCGCAAGAAGCTCGAACTGCCGGCACTGGGCATCGAATTCAAGATGGTCACGCCGGCCAACCGCATCGACACCATCGTCGCGCACGAGGCGGATCTCGAATGCGGTTCGACCACCAACAACGCCGAGCGCCGCCAGAAGGTGGCGTTCACCGTGCCGCACTACATCACCGGGGCGCGCTACATGGTGCGCGCCGACAGCGGCATCGAGGACTTGCAGCAGTTCGAGAACAGGAAGCTCGTGTCCACCAAGGGCACCACGCCGCTCAAGGCGGTGGAGGCGGCCAACCGCGAGCGGCTGCTGCGCATCCAGGTGCTGGAAGCGCCTGACCATTCGCGGGCGGTCGAGATGGTCGAGAACGGCGAGGCCGACGGTTTCGTGATGGACGACGTGCTGCTGTACGGCCTCATCGCCGGGCGGCCCGATCCGGCCAAGCTCAAGGTGGTGGGCAAGTTCCTGACCATCGAACCGCTGGCCATCATGCTTGCGAAGGACGACCCGGAATTCAAGAAGATCGTCGACGACGAGATGAAGCGCCTCGTCAACAGCCGTGAGGCCCATGCCCTCTACGAGCGCTGGTTCGCCAAGCCCATCCCGCCGAAGAACACGGCGCTGAACCTGCCGATGAGCTACCTGCTCAAGGACTTCTGGAAGTACCCCAGCGACCAGGTGCCCTACTGACCCTCGATTCCTTTGCCGCTCTCCGGGGTCGTACTAAGTGGTTCCACGTATCCCCGGCTCCCTAGAATCCCGTTGTTTCTTCACCCATCCATCCACTGAAGGAGCTCTCATGAAGAAGACCCTGTTGGCCCTGGCTGTCGCCGCCGTCGCCACGAGCACGGCCTACGCGCAAGCCACCGACACGCTGAAAAAGATCAAGGACACCGGCTCGATCACCATCGGCACGCGTGAATCCTCGGGCGCTCTGGCCTTTACGCTGGGTGACGGCAAGTACGCCGGCTTCCACACCGAAATGGCCAACCGCATCGTGGCCGACCTGCAGAAGAAGCTCGGCCTGCCGAAGCTGGACGTCAAGTACCAGCCGGTCACGTCGCAGAACCGCATCCCGCTGGTGCAGAACGGCACCGTCGACCTCGAGTGCGGCTCGACCACCAACAATGCCGCGCGCCAGAAGGACGTGGCCTTCGCGGTGACCACCTATGTCGAGGAAGTGCGCATCGCCACCAAGGCGAACTCCGGCATCACCTCGATCGCCAACCTGAACGGCAAGAAGGTCGCCACCACCACCGGCACGACGTCGGTGCAGACGCTGCGCAAGCACGAGCGCGCCGGCGGCGTGAATTTCGAGGAAGTGTTCGGCAAGGACCACGCCGACAGCTTCCTGCTGCTGGAGTCGGGCCGTGCCGACGCCTTCGTGATGGACGGCCAGATCCTGGCGGGCAACATCTCGAAGTCCAAGAACCCGGCGGACTTCAAGATCGTCGGCGAGGTGCTGTCGGTCGAGCCGATCGCCTGCATGATGCGCAAGGACGACCCCGCCTTCAAGGCGGCGGTGGACGACAGCATCAAGGCCCAGATCAAGGACGGCTCGCTGGCCAAGCTGTACGACAAGTGGTTCATGCAGCCGATCCCGCCGTCCAATACCAAGGTGGGCCTGCCGCTGTCCGAGGCCACCAAGGCGGCCTGGGCGAACCCCAACGACAAGCCGATGGAAGAGTACGCCAAGAAGTAAGGTTCGCCTTTCTTGCGCGTAAGCCCTGAGGCTTTTGGCCTGGGGCTTGCTTAAGCTCGTCGACGCGGCGGCACCGTCCGCCGCGTTCCTTTTCTACCCACCCGGCGACAACTCGACGAACGACGGAGGCGGCCTTGGGCAGTTGGGATTGGCAGGTATTCCTGCAAGACACAGGGGGCGGAGAGACCTACCTGGATTGGATGTTGTCGGCCTGGGGATGGACGCTGTCCGTCTCCGGTCTGGCATTGATCGTGGCGCTGGCCGTGGGGTCGCTGATGGGCATCCTGCGCACCACGCCGAGCAAGTGGCTGGTCTTCATCGGCGATGCGTGGACGGAGCTGTTCCGCAACATCCCGCTGCTGGTGCAGATCTTCCTCTGGTACCACGTGATCCCGGCGATCTTCGTGTCGCTGCGTGACGTGCCGAGTTTCGTCCTGGTGGTGTTTGCGCTGGGCTTCTTCACGTCGGCCCGGGTGTCCGAGCAGGTGCGTGCCGGCATCCAGAGCCTGCCGCGGGGCCAGCGCTATGCGGGCCTGGCGATCGGGCTCACCCTGCCGCAGACCTACCGCTACGTGCTGCTGCCGATGGCGTTTCGCATCGTCATCCCGCCGCTCACGTCCGAGTCGATGAACATCATCAAGAACTCGTCCGTGGCGTTTGCGGTGAGCATTGCCGAGCTCACCATGTTCGCGATGCAGGCGCAGGAGGAAACCTCCCGAGGCATCGAGATCTACCTGGCCGTGTCGCTGCTGTATTTCGTGTCGGCCTTCGCCATCAACCGCGTGGCGGTGTTCATCGAGCGCAAGCTCCAGGTGCCGGGGATGATCGGAGGCGGCAAATGATGCTCAACCTCGACTTCGGCTTCCTGAACTGGGCCGTCATCCAGAGCTACATCCTCAAGGGGCTGTTCTTCTCGATCCAGCTCACCGTCATCGCGATGCTGGGCGGCATCGTGCTGGGCACGCTGCTGGCGCTGATGCGGCTGTCCGGCAAGCAGTGGCTGGTGCTGCCGGCCGCGGCCTACGTGAACACCATGCGCAGCGTGCCGCTGGTCATGGTGATCCTGTGGTTCTTCCTGCTGATCCCGATGCTCATCGGCCGCCCGCTGGGGGCCGAGGTGTCGGCCACCATCACCTTCACGCTGTTCGAGGCGGCCTACTACTCCGAGATCATGCGGGCCGGCATCCAGTCGGTGCCCAAGGGGCAGGTGTACGCAGGCTACGCGGTGGGCATGAGCTACCGCCAGACCATGCAGCTGGTGGTGCTGCCGCAGGCCTTCCGCAACATGCTGCCGGTGCTGCTGACGCAGACCATCATCCTGTTCCAGGACACCTCGCTGGTCTATGCCATCGGCGCCTACGACCTGCTCAAGGGCTTCGACCTCACCGCCAAGAACCTGAACCGGCCGGTCGAGAGCTACCTGATCGCAGCGGTCGTCTACTTCGTCATCTGCTTCAGCCTGTCCATGCTGGTCAAGCGCCTGCAGAAGAAGATCGCCATCATTCGCTAAGAAGGACCACAACATGTCCGCAATGATCGAAATCAAGAACGTCAGCAAGTGGTACGGCAGCTTCCAGGTGCTGACCGACAACACCACCGTCGTCAACAAGGGCGAGGTGGTGGTGGTGTGCGGGCCTTCCGGCTCGGGCAAGTCCACGCTCATCAAGACCGTCAACGCGCTCGAGCCCTTCCAGAAGGGCGACATCGTGGTCGACGGCATCTCGCTGTCCGATCCCAAGACCAACCTGCCCAAGCTGCGCTCGCGTGTGGGCATGGTGTTCCAGCACTTCGAGCTGTTCCCGCACCTGTCCGTCACCCAGAACCTCACGCTCGCGCAGGTGAAGGTGCTGGGCCGCAACCAGGACGAAGCCGCCAAGCGCGGCCTGAAGATGCTCGACCGGGTGGGCCTCATGGCGCACAAGGACAAGTTCCCCGGTCAGCTGTCGGGCGGCCAGCAGCAGCGTGTGGCCATCGCCCGCGCGCTGAGCATGGACCCGATCGTGATGCTGTTCGACGAGCCGACCTCGGCGCTCGACCCGGAGATGGTGGGCGAGGTGCTCGACGTGATGGTGCAACTGGCCCATGAGGGCATGACCATGATGTGCGTGACGCATGAGATGGGCTTCGCCAGGAAGGTGAGCCACCGGGTGATCTTCATGGACCAGGGCAAGATCATCGAGGACTGCAAGAAGGAAGAATTCTTCGGCAACCCCGACGCCCGCTCCCCGCGGGCGAAGGACTTCCTGTCGAAGATCCTGCAGCACTGACAAGAGGAAAAGGAAAAGGCTCCCCGCGGGGAGCCTTTTTCCTGGCTGAGGAGGCGCGCGCCATGGGACAGCCGAGCACTGCATGGAAGGAAGACATCCGCCCGGGCGAAGGCGAACGCTACGCGCAGTTCGCGCGCGACCTCGACGAGATGCAGCAGCGCAAGAGCGCCCGGTACGGCAACGGGCGCGCGCTGCATCGCAAGCAGCTGCTGGCCCTGCGTGCGAACCTCGAGGTGCTGAGCGGCTTGCCCGAGCACGCGCGGCACGGCCTCTTCGAACAGCCTGGCGTGCACGAGGCGCTGGTGCGCCTGTCCAACGGCAGCATGGACCGCGCTTCCGACCGCGAACCCGACATCCGCGGCTTCGCGATCAAGGTGCTCGGCGTGAGCGGGCCCAGTGCGCTGGGCTCCGGCGAGGCGAGTTCACAGGACTTCCTGCTCATCAACCAGACCGCGTTCGCCTTTGCGAAGAGCGACGAATTCGTGGCGCTCGTGCTGGCCGCTTCGCGCGGCAAGGGGGCGCTGATCAAGCACCTGTTCGCCGCCCACGGACTCGCCGGCGGCCTGCGTCAGATCGCGCGCTTCGGCGCCGTCATGGCGCGGCCCTTCAGCGGCTTTGCGACCGAGCGCTTCCACAGCGTGCTGCCCATGGCCTGCGGCCCCTATGCCGTGCGGGTGCGCCTCTTGCCGCCGCCCAGCCAGGCACCCGATGCCGCGGCGAGAAGCGACTGGGCCGCCGACGTGCGCCGGCGCGTGGCCCGCGAGGCGCTCGAGTACGAGCTGCAATTGCAGTTCTTCACCGATGAGGCGGCGACGCCGATCGAGGACGCCTCGGTCGACTGGCTCGAGTCCGCCGCGCCCTACCTCACCGTGGGCCGTCTGACCATTCCGGTGCAGCCGCTCGACGGCGACGCCGGCCGGCAGCTCGAAGCCGAGGTGGAGGGCGGCATGTTCGACCCGTGGAGCGGCCTGATGGCGCACCGGCCGCTGGGCGACGTGATGCGCGCCCGCAAGGTCGCCTACTACCACAGCCAGCGCAGCCGCCAGGCGGCGTGAGGCGCAAGCCCGGGCTGCGGGCGGGTGAGAAAATCCGCGCCCATGAGCAGCAGTCCCACCTCCCTGACCATCACCCGCCCCGACGACTGGCACCTGCACGTGCGCGACGGCGCCGCGCTGCAGGCCGTGGTGCCCGACACCGCCCGCCAGTTCGCCCGCGCGATCATCATGCCCAACCTCAAGCCGCCGGTGACGACCGCGGCGCAGGCGCTGGCCTACCGGCAGCGCATCGAGGCGGCCGTGCCGAAGGGGCTGGCGTTCGAGCCGCTGATGACGCTCTACCTCACCGACAACACCCCGCCTGAGGAAATCCCGCGGGCGGCCGAGGCCGGCGTGGTTGCGCTCAAGCTGTACCCGGCCGGTGCCACCACCAACAGCGACGCCGGCGTCACCGACATCCGCAAGACCTACGCCACGCTCGAGGCCATGCAGCGCGCCGGCCTGAAGCTGCTGGTGCACGGCGAGGTCACCGACCAGGGCGTGGACGTGTTCGACCGCGAGGCGGTGTTCATCGACCGCCACCTCATCCCGCTGCGCCGCGACTTCCCGGAACTCAAGATCGTGGTGGAGCACATCACCACGAAGGATGCTGCCCAGTACGTGCGCGACGCCGATGCGTACACGGCAGCCACCATCACCGCGCACCACCTGCTCTACAACCGCAACGCCATCTTCACCGGCGGCATCCGTCCGCACTACTACTGCCTGCCGGTGCTCAAGCGCGAAGAACATCGCCTGGCGCTGGTGGCTGCGGCCGCGTCGGGCTCGAACAAGTTCTTCCTCGGCACCGACAGCGCACCGCACCCGGCCCACCTGAAGGAGCACGCCAGCGGCTGCGCCGGCTGCTACACGGCGCTCTGCGCCATGGAGCTGTATGCCGAGGCGTTCGAGGCCGTGGGGGCGCTCGACAAGCTCGAGGGCTTTGCCAGCTTTCATGGCCCCGACTTCTACGACCTGCCGCGCAACACCGGCACCGTCACGCTGAAGAAGGAAACCTGGACGCTGCCCGAAGCGCTGCCGTTCGGCGAAGCGAGCCTCAAGCCGCTGCGCGGCGGCGAGGCGCTCGCCTGGAAGCTGGCGGCCTGAGGCCCTACGCCGGCGACGCCGTGCGGTCGTCGACCGGTTCGCGCAGGTGGTGCGTCAGCGTGGCAATCACGCCTGCCAGCACCGCCAGCAACACCAGCGCCGTTCGCAGGCTGGTGGCTTCGGCCAGCCAGCCGATGAACGGCGGCCCGAGCAGGAAGCCGCCATAGCCCACGGTGGCCATCGCCGCAATGCCCTGGCCGGCGCTGTGGCCGGGGCGGCGGCTCGCACGCCGCGCCGCGGTGCCGAACACCAAGGGGGCCACGGTGGCCACGCCCAGGCCGATCAGCGCAAACGCGACCATCGTGATGCCGGCATGCGCGCTCCACAACGCGAGGCCCAGGGCCAGGGCAGCCAGGGCGTTGGTGACGCGCAGCAAGGACACCGGGCCCCAGCGGGCCACCAGGGCATCGCCCGCGAATCGCATGCTCATCATCGTGAGCGAAAACACCGCATAGCCCACGGCCGCGACCGCTGCGGTCGTGCCCAGGCTGTCGTGCAGGAACACCGCGCTCCAGTCCGCCATGGCGCCTTCGATCAGGAAAGCGCAGAACACGATGCCGCCCAGCCCCGCCATCGCGGCCTCCGGGCGGGCGAAGCGCGGCTCGGCCCTGGCCTGGGGCCGAGGTTCGCTGCGGGGCAGCCAGCGCATCACCGCGACCGCCGCGAGTGCCAGCGCTGCGGCGGTGCCGGCCAGGTGCGCCGCCGGCGACACGTCGAGCCGGGCCATCAGCGCGCCGAGCCCTGCGCCGGCCAGGCCGCCTGCGCTCCACATGCCGTGCAGCGACGACATGATGGGTTTGCCCACGCGGGCCTCCACTTCCACCGCCAGTGCATTCATCGCCACGTCCATCGCGCCGCTGGCTGCGCCCAGCAGGAACAGCGTGACCGCAAACGACGACAGCACGCCCACCAGGGCCGGGTGCGGCAGCGCGAAGCAGAAGATGAAGGTGGACGCCACGGTGAGCGCGCGGGCGCCCAGCACCGCACAGCCGCGGCCGGCCAGCGGAAAGGCCACCAGTGCACCGGCGCCGATGGCAAAGAGCGCCGTGCCGAGCTGGCCGTCGCTCAGCTGGAGCGCTTGCCGCACCGCCGGGATGCGGGACACCCAGCTCGCGAAGCCGGCGCCGTTGACAAAAAAGATCATCGCGATGGCGAGGCGGGCAGCAGTGGCGGGAGGAAGCGAAGGGCGGCGCATGGCGAGGCGGACAGCGTGGCGAAAGTGTTCGAGCAATATAGAGCAAATTCGAGCAATGGTGTGTGACTAGAATCGCGCCATGGTCAAACCTGCTCGAAAACCCGCTGAGGCCTTGCCGCGTTTCGCGGAAGAGCGGCGTGTCCGGATCTTGAGGTGGCTGCAGCAGCAGGGCCGGGTGGAAGTGCTCGATCTTGCTCGAATGCTGGAAGTGTCGGAACACACCATCCGCCGCGACCTGCTCGAATTGCAGGCGCAGGGGGCATTGCAGAAGACCCACGGCGGCGCCGTCATGCTCGACACCGCGCGGCTCGGCTTCGAGGCGCGCGCCGGCGTGCTGGCCAGGGCCAAGGACGCCATCGGGCATGCGGCCGCGCAGCTCATCGAGCCCGGGCAGACGGTGATCCTCGATGCCGGCTCGACCACGCTGGCGATGGCCCGCTCGCTGGCGGCGCGTCCGCTCACCGTGATCACCAACGCGCTCGACGTGGCGGCCCTGTTCGATCGCGACCCGGCGGTGCAGCTGCTGCTCACCGGCGGGACCTGGCAGCCGCAGCAGCGCGCGCTCTGGGGCCCCGCGGCTCACGACCTGCTGGCCAACTGCCGTGCCGACTGGGCCGTGCCCGGCGCCTGCGCGCTGGACGCTCGCATGGGCATCACCGCGAGCGACGAGGCCGATGCCGCCATCAAGCGCGCCATGATTTCCGCCGCGACCCGCACGCTGATCCTCGCCGACCATTCCAAGCAGCAGAACGTGGCGCCATTCGTGGTGGCCACCTGGCCTCAGGTGCACACGCTGGTGACCGACCGCGCCTGGCCGGAAGTGGCGGCGCTCGGGGTGCAGGTGAAGGTGGCCGCAGCGTCCTCCGCCGGCAGGGCCCGGGCGAAGTGATGGTGCCGGCCATCGACTGGTCGCGCCCCTGGCTCATGCCGTATCGGCGCAGCGGCGAGGCGGCCGCGGCCATGGTGGCCGCTGGCAGCACGGTGGCCGGCGCGCTCAACCAGGTGTTGTCGAGCCTGGGCGGCCTGCGGCTCGGAAGCGGAGACCTGCGCTTCGTTGCGCAAGGTGCGTTGCCCGAAGGCGAGGCCTACGAAAGCTTCATACACCGCACGGCCCGCGTGCCCACGCGCGACAACCTGCATGACTTCTTCAACGGCCTGATGTGGCTGCACTGGCCGGTGCTGAAGCGCCGGCTCAACGAACTGCAGGCGCTGGCCCTGGCGGCACATGGCGTCAGGACCACGCGCGGCCCGCTGCGCGATGCGCTCACCCTGTTCGACGAAAACGCCGCATTGCTGCAGGCGCCGGTGGACGTTGTGCAGCGCCTGCGCGAGCGCGACTGGAAAGGGTTGCTCTTCACGCAGCGAGACCGCTGGCAGCGCGAGGTGAAGCTCACGCTGTTCGGCCACGCGCTGCTCGAGAAGCTGGTGACGCCGTACAAGTCGATCACGGCCCACGTGTGGGTCGGCGTGCCGGGAGCCGACCTCGATGCCGCGACGCTGGTGCCGAAACCATTTTTGCCACTGCCGGTGCTGGGCGTGCCGGACTGGTGGCCGGACAACGAGGTGCCCGGCTTCTATGACGACGTGCAGGTGTTCCGGCCGCTTCAGCCTCAGGCCGGCAGGAAGCCTTCGATCGAGAGATAACGCTCGCCGGTGTCGTAGTTGAAGCTCAGCACCCGCGAGCCGGCCGGCAGCTCGGGCAGCTTCTGGGCCACCGCAGCGAGCGCGGCGCCGGAGGAGATGCCGACCAGCAGCCCCTCTTCGCGGGCGCAGCGGCGCGCCATCTCGCGCGCCGCTTCCGCTTCCACCTGGATCACGCCGTCGAGCAGATCGGTCTGCAGGTTCTTCGGAATGAACCCCGCGCCGATGCCCTGGATGGGGTGGGGCGCCGGCTGCCCGCCGCTGATGACCGGCGACGCTGTCGGCTCCACCGCAAACACCTTGAGCTTGGGCCAGGCCTTCTTGAGCACCTGCGCGCAGCCGGTGATGTGGCCGCCGGTGCCCACGCCGGTGATCAGCACGTCGAGGCCGCCCGGGAAGTCGGCGAGGATCTCCTGCGCGGTGGTGCGCACGTGCACGTCGATGTTGGCGGGGTTCTCGAACTGCTGCGGCATCCACGCCCCCGGCGTGCCCGCCACCAGCTCCTGGGCGCGGGCGATCGAGCCCTTCATGCCCTTTTCGCGCGGCGTGAGTTCGAAGGTGGCGCCGTAGGCCAGCATCAGCCGGCGCCGCTCGACCGACATGCTGTCGGGCATCACCAGCACCAGCTTGTAGCCCTTGACCGCGGCCACCATGGCCAGGCCGATGCCGGTGTTGCCCGAGGTCGGCTCGACGATGGTGCCGCCCGGCTTGAGCGCGCCGGAGCGCTCGGCGTCTTCGATCATCGACAGCGCGATGCGGTCCTTGATGGAGCCGCCCGGGTTGCTGCGCTCCGACTTCACCCAGATCTCGTGCCCGTTGCCGCCGGGCCCGAACAGGCGGTTGATGCGGATGTGCGGCGTGGCGCCGATGGTCTCGAGGACGTTGTTGACTTTCATGAGATGAGGTCTCCTGCTGCAGCTGCGGTGCCGATTCTGGCTCGGCTGGATAATCGCGCCCGTGAAGCAAGCCAGACCGCCGCTGGTGCAAGTGCAGAAATGCCGCACTGGAGGAAGGTCCGGACTGCGCAGGGCAGCGTAGCAGGTAACACCTGTCCACCGCGAGGTGAGGATCAGAGCAACAGAGACGAGTCGAGGCGTTTGCCCGCAGGGTGCTCTACACGGGGCCGGCGAAAGCCGGCAGCCGACAGGCGCAGGCCGGTCGGCCCAGGCGAAAGCCTGGACCCGGGTAGCTGCCCGAGGCGGGACGCGCGAATGCGCGGCACGCCTCGGGTGAAACGGGCAATCTCTACGCGCAGCAATACCAAATAGGCCGGCGATGATGCGGCCCGCGGAGCCGGCGGGTAGGTAGCACCGAGCCATGCGAGCGATCCATGGCCCAGAGGAATGGCGGTCACGTCAGGGCGACCTGACGCACAGAATCCGGCCTATCGGCTTGCTTCACACTTTCCGCCACAAGCGGGCCACAAGAACAAGGCAGCCGATGAATCCCGATGCCCACACGCTCTGGCGCGCGCCGCGCTGGGCCCTTGCCGTCCTGCTCGCATGCCTGGGCATGCTGGGCCCGTTCGCCGTCGACACCTACCTGCCGGCCTTCGACGGCATTGCCGCTTCAGTGGGTGCCACGCCGGTGCAGATGCAGCAGACGCTGTCGGCCTACCTGTTCGGCTTCGCCTTCATGAACCTGTTCCACGGCGCGCTGTCCGACAGCTTCGGGCGTCGGCCGGTGGTGCTGGCGGGCATCGCGGTGTTCACGCTGGCCTCGGCGGGCTGCGCCTTGTCCGAAAGCATCGGCGCACTGGTGTTCTTCCGGGCGTTGCAGGGCCTGTCGACCGGCGCCGGCATCGTGGTGTCGCGCGCGGTGATCCGCGACATGTTCCCGCCGGCCGATGCGCAGCGGGTGATGTCGCAGGTCACCATCTATTTCGGCGTGGCGCCGGCGGTGGCGCCCATCGTCGGCGGCTTCCTGTTCGTGCACGCCGACTGGCACGCCATCTTCTGGTTCCTCACCGGCGTGGGTGGGGTGCTGCTGGTGGCGAATTACAAGCTGCTGCCCGAAACGCTTCATGTCACGCACCGGCAGCAGTTCAACATTCCCAACCTGATGCGCGGCTACTGGCAGCTCGGCTCCAGCCCCAGGTTCCTGATGCTGGCGCTGGCCAGCGGTGTCCCGTTCAACGGCATGTTCCTCTATGTGCTGTCGGCGCCGACCTTCCTGGGCCAGCACCTGAAGCTCGGCCCCACCGAGTTCTTCTGGTTCTTCTCGCTCACCATCGCCGGCATCATGGGCGGCGCCTGGGTGAGCGGGCGCTTGGCCGGCAGGATCGAGCCGCGCCGCCAGATCCGCCGCGGCTTCCTGATCATGAGCGGGGTGTCGGTGGTCAACGTGGTGGCCAACTTCATCTGGCCGGCCCACGTGAGCTGGGCGCTGCTGCCCATCGGCATCTTCGCCTTCGGCTGGGCGCTGATGGTGCCGGTCGTCACGCTGATGGTGCTCGACCTCTTTCCCGAGCGGCGCGGCATGGCCTCGTCGCTGCAGGCCTTCATCGGCAGCGTGGCCAACGGCATCGTGGCCGGCGCGATCGCCCCGCTGGTGATGCACTCCACCCTGGCACTCGCGATCGCTTCGTTCCTGATGATGAACGTGGGCCTGGTGGCCTGGCTGTGGGTGAGGCGCCGGTTGCAGTGATCGAACGCCAGCGTTTCGTTACGGGTTGGGGCGCCCGCCTTGCCTATCATTCCGCGCCATGAGGGGCGACAGGGAACGAGAGAGTTGGCGCATCGACGCCTGGGGTCGCGGCGTTGTCGTCGTGTGCCTGGTGCTCGCGGCGCTGGCCTATTGGCACCGCCACCCGGTCGTGCCGTCGGCTGCCCCGGCCGAGCGTGTGGCGGCTGCGCCCGGCAAGCCGCGCGCGGTCATGGCGCCGGCGCCGCAGCCCGCCACGGTACCGGCCACCACACCGCGTGCTGCCCCCGGCGAAGAACGCCCGGCCCATGTCGAGGTCTGCGGCCTTGGCTCCCTGGCCCGCACCGAACTCGAATCCGAGGCCTTTCGCAAACGCACGCTCGCAGACGTCGACACCGCGCTGCGGCGCCTGGTCGAGCGGCTGCTCGCGGGTGACACGCGGGCGCGTGCCGCGGGCCTGTCCATGCAGGTGGCGCAGCAGGTGGGCGTTGCGCTGGAGCAGCGCTCGCGCGTGGCCGGCACGCCGGCGGCTGCCAGCGCGCCGCCGGACGACGACGTCGCCGGTGCCAGCCAGCCCGTGAACGCGCTCGCGAAACTGGCGGTCGATTCGCGCGACCCGGCGGTCTACGGGCTCGCGGTCCAGGCCTGCCAGAGCACCGGCGCACTCGAGGGCCGGCGCGGCGGCTGCCAGCTCATTTCGTACGACCAGTGGGCGCAGCTCGACGCTCGCAACGCCGTGCCCTGGATGTTCGCCGCCGAGGCGGCGCACAACCGCCGTGATGGCGGTGCGTTCGCCGAGGCGATGTATCGCATCGCCCACGCCCAGGCGAGCGAAACCTTCTTCGGCCTGCTGCCCGGGCTGGCCCGCACCCACCTGCCGGCCGACGTGCCGGCGCACCTGTGGCCGGCCGTGTATACACGCGTGATCGGCATGCAGGCGTCGCTGCCGATGCCCGGCTACCAGCGGGTGGCGCAGTACTGCTCCGCCGATGCCGTGAAGGACGCCAACCGCCTGCAGGTCTGTACCGGCATCGCCGGCGTGCTGCTCGATCGAGGCACTTCGCTGATCGACCACAACTTCGGACTCACGATCGCCAGGCGCGTCGGCTGGAACGAAAACCAGCTGGCGCAGGCCGAGCTGAAACGTGAGGCCTATGGGTATGCGGCGGTGAGTGTCGGCAAGCTGCTCGACGAGACTCGCTGCGAGGGGGTGCGGCACGTCAACGAATACGCGCAGCAGATGGGCGCGCGCGGCGAGATCGCGGCGCTGCAGCAGGTGGTCGAGCGCTCGGGGCGCAGCCTCGAGTCGCTGGCCGCCGAACACCGCGCCTCCGCCCAGCGCCTGCTGCAGCAGGGGCAGCAGAACCCCCAGCAGCCAGCCGTGGCGGCGCCGTCAATGCTCGCAACGAGGTGACTCGATCCGGCGCGGCGGCATGGCGTAAGCTGCCGCATCCATGCATTTCGAACACCTCATCCAGATCAACGACGCCGGCAACCCGCTCGTCACTCCCATGACGCGCGCCGAACTCTGGCGCGGCCTCGTTGCGCGGGCCCGCACGCCGCAGGCCTTTCCGCTCGGGCCCGACCGCTGCGAGCTGGCGGACGGCGAGGGTGATGACCAGCCGCTGCGCCGCCAGATCCATTTCGGCGCGCTGGTGATCGAGGACCGCGTACGCCTCGACGCCGAGCGCGGGCTGCATTTCGACCCGCGGCCGCAGGAGGGCATGCCCAGCGTGCGCCTGAGCATCACGATCGAGGAGCCGAGCCCGGAGGCCTTGTTCCTGCGGTTCGCCTACGGTAGCGACGAAGCGGTTGCAGGCGAAGGGCTGGACGCTCAGCTGCAATCCTTGCGCGAGCAGGCATGGCTGGCCAACGACCAGGACATGGTCCGGACGCTGCGCGAATGGCAACGCGAGGGCCGGCTGTAGCGCAGGCCGCTCGACCGCGATGGCCACTTCGCCGCGCCAGCGCTATGCAGACCGTGCGGAGGCCGGCCGCAAGCTGGCGTCGCTGCTGACGCACCTCCGGGAGCAGCAACCCGTGGTGCTCGCGCTGCCGCGCGGCGGGGTGCCGGTGGCCTTCGAGATTGCACGGTCGCTGGAGGCGCCGCTGGACCTGCTGATGGTGCGCAAGCTGCGCGCGCCCGGGTATCCGGAACTCGGCATCGGCGCCGTCGTCGACGGCGAGTCACCGCAGCCCGTGTTCAACGACGACGTCATGGACATGGTGCATCCGTCGCGGGGGTACGTGGAAGACGAGATCCGCGAGCAGCTCCAGCTGATCGCCGAGCGCAAGCGCCTCTACCGTGGCGACCGGCCCCAGCCCCGCCTGCAGGGCCGCTGCGTGGTGCTGGTCGACGACGGCATCGCCACCGGCGGCACCGTGCGCGCCGCGTTGTCGGCGCTGTCGGCCTCCGGAGCCCGGCAAGTGGTGCTGGCGGTGCCGGTGGCACCGCAGAGTTCGCTCGACGCGCTGGCGCCCCTGGCCGATGAACTCGTCTGCCCGCTGGCCCTGAGCGACTTCCATTCGGTGGGCTGGTACTTCGGCGACTTCGAGCAGACCAGCGACGACGAAGTTGTCCGGTTGCTGAACGAGGCGCAGCACTGGAGCACGCCCGGCGGCGGCCGGTAAAAAGCGGCGCGGCGGGGCGGTGGAACACCCCCGTTTACACGGGGAGGCCCGGCATGAAGGAAAATAACGCCTTCGCCGCCCCGGGCGGCCTCTCCCCAGACAACGCATCGCGTTGCGACATCAATGGCAAAAGACGCAGTCAAGACCTCCATCCACGACGACGGCCTGCGCTATCGAAGCAAGGCGTCGGGCTCTCCCTTCGTTTCCACCGGTGCCTTTGGTGCCGCCACCATGTCCTGCTTCCGCTGCGGCAAGCACCGTCCGCGCGCCGCGCTGAAGTCCGTCAAGCTGCTGGGCAAGACGCAGTCCGTCTGCGCTCCGTCCTGCAAGGAACTCGAGGCCGCCAGCGCCACCTGAGGCGCATCCCGGCCGGCGTCGGCGCTTGTTGCCCGTGGCTGTGAGTGCCGACGACAACTCCTCCTCCCTTCGGGAAAAGGCCGCGATCATCCATCAGATCCGCACGCTGATGGAGTACTGGTCCATCACGCCCGAAGAACTCGAGCGCGCCCTGCGGCGCCCGCCCGCGCCTGCTTCCACGGCCGCCCGGCCTGAAGCCATCAAGTACCGCCACCCGAAGACCGGCCAGACCTGGAACGGTGACGGCGCGCACCCGCAGTGGCTGCGCGACGCCCTCCTCAAGGAGGGCTACACCGTGGACGAACTGCGCGCCGCGGGGGCCGTCAACGGCTGAGGCGTCCTTCGCCAGCCCCGCTTAGGGGCTGAGGATCACCCCCTAAGCTGGCGGACTCCTCATCCATCACTTCCAGTCACCTGTGCAAGTCCTTCTTTTTGAAGGACTTTTTGTTTCATGCTGTGTGCGAAATGCCGCGTAAGTGCTTGATTCCATTGAGTTTTTCTTACACCTCGTCTTGACCCTTCTGTGGGGCATCCGCTACAGTGGGAGAAAGTGCACTTTAGTGGGTAATTGTGGCGAGTGTTGTGTTTCAAGGGGCTTCGGCGCTGGCGCTGGACGCGAAGGGGCGGTTGTCCGTTCCTGCGCGCCATCGCGACGTGCTGCTGGCCACCGCGAACGGGCAGCTCACCGTCACCAAGCACCCTGACGGCTGCCTGATGCTGTTTCCGCGTCCGGCCTGGGAAGGATTTCGCGATCGCATCGCGGCCCTGCCCATGTCGGCCTCCGGCTGGAAGCGCATCTTTCTCGGCAGCGCCATGGACGTCGAGATCGACGGCTCCTCCCGCGTGCTCATCTCGCCCGAGCTGCGCGCGGCGGCGGGCCTGACCCGCGACGTCATGCTGCTCGGCATGGGCAGCCATTTCGAGCTCTGGGACGCCCAGCGCCACGCCGCGCACGAGGCCGAGGTCATGCAGCAAGGCATGCCCGAGGTGCTCAAGGACTTCACTTTCTGAGCGCCACTGCCATGGAACCGACACAAGGGCCCTGGCAGCACCGTACCGTGTTGCTGCACGAGGCGGTGGATGCGCTGGTCACCTCGCCCGGCGGCGTCTACGTCGACGGCACCTACGGCCGAGGCGGCCACTCGCGGCTCGTGCTCGAGAAGCTTTCGAGGGAAGGCAGGCTCATTGCCTTCGACAAGGACCCCGACGCGATAGCACACGCAACGCAAGGTGCCACGCGGGTCTCGGACCCGCGTTTTGCCATTGAGCACGCCAGCTTTGCGCAACTCGGCGCCGTGCTGGCCGGGCGCGGCATCGGCGCGGTGGCCGGCGTGCTGCTCGACCTGGGCGTGTCGTCGCCGCAGATCGACAACCCCGAACGCGGTTTCAGCTTCCGTTTCGATGGCCCGCTGGACATGCGCATGGATCCCACGAGGGGACAAAGCGCGGCGGAATTCCTGGAGGGCGCGGACGAGCGCCGCATTGCGGAGGTGATACGCGACTATGGGGAAGAACGGTTTGCTGTTCCGATTGCAAAGGCGCTTGTTGCTCGCAGGCAGGGCGGGCGTCCTGTTCGAACCACCGGTGAGCTATCCGAAGTCGTGGCTCGCGCGGTCAAAACCCGCGAACCGGGCCAGGACCCTGCTACGCGCACATTTCAGGCTCTACGGATTCTCGTCAACGCCGAGCTTGAGGAGCTCGAGCAGGGGCTGAACGCGGCGCTTGCCGTGCTGGCGCCCCAGGGGCGGCTGGCGGTCATCAGCTTCCATTCGCTCGAAGACCGCATCGTCAAGACCTTCATCGCGCGCCACAGCAGGCACGAGGTCGACCGCCGCGCGCCGTTTGCCGAACCCAGGCCGACGCTGCTGAAGGCGCTGGCGCGCATCAAGCCGGGCGAAGCCGAGGTGCGCGACAACCCTCGCGCCCGCTCGGCCATCCTGCGCGTGGCGGAACGCACCGACGCACCGATGGGGGCGGCGGCATGACGCGCCTGAACATCGTGCTGCTGCTCGCCCTGCTGGCGAGCAGCCTGTACCTCGTGAAGACTTCGTACGAGTCGCGCCGCCTGTTCGCCGCGCTCGACCGCGCCCGTGCCGAGGAACGCACCCTCGAGACCGACTTCGAGCGGCTGCAGGTGGACAAGCGGGCGCAGGCCACGCCGCTGCGCGTGGAGCGTGTGGCGCGCGAGAAGCTGCAGATGCGCACCGCGAACGCGGCGGTCACCGAATACGTGGTGCCCGGTGGCGCCGCGGTGCCGGCCTCGGCGCCGGCACCGACATCGCCGTTCGCCCCTGCGCAAGGAGCCTCGCAATGATGCGCTGGCTGCGCCGCAATCCGCAGAACGCCCCGCGCCAGGCCGGCGCGCCGTCGCGCAGCGTGCGTTACGCCACCAGCCCGCTGCTGGCCGCGAAAACGCCGCCATGGCGCTCGAAGCTGCTGGTGGCCGGTGTGGGGGCGGCCTTCCTGGTGCTGATCGGCCGGGCCGCCTACATCCAGGTGTTTTCGACCGACTTCTACCTGAAGCAGGGCGAAAACCGCTACGCACGCACGCTGGACCTGCCGGCCAACCGCGGCCGCATCACCGACCGCAACGGCCTGCTGCTCGCCTCGAGCGTTCCGGCGCCGTCGCTGTGGGCCATCCCGAAGGATCTCGAAGCCACCAAGGCACAGCGCCGCCAGCTGGCCAGGCTGCTGGGCATGACGCCCGCCGAGCTCGACAAGCGTTTCGCCGAGAACCAGAACTTCGTCTGGCTGCGCCGCCAGGTCGACGAAACGGTGGCGCTGCAGGTCAAGGAACTCGGCATCAAGGGCGTCTACCAGCTGCAGGAATACAAGCGCAAGTACCCCGAAGGGGAGGCCGCGGCGCACGTGGTGGGGTTCACCAACGTCGAAGACAAGGGCCAGGAAGGCATCGAGCTCGCGTTCCAGAAAGACCTCTCCGGGCGTGACGGCACGCGCCGCGTCATCAAGGACCGTCTAGGCCGCGTGGTCGAGGACATCGGCGACAGCGTGCAGCCGGCCGACGGCCGCGACATCGAGCTGTCGATCGACTCCAAGGTGCAGTTCTTCGCCTACCAGCGCATCCGCGACGCGGTGGCCGAGCACAAGGCCAAGGCCGGCTCCGTGGTCGTGCTCGACGTGGCCACCGGGGAGGTGCTGGCGCTGGCGAACTACCCGAGCTATTCGCCGGGCGACCGCCAGAACCTCACCGGCGCGCAGCTGCGCAACCGTGCGCTGACCGATACCTTCGAGCCCGGCTCGACGATGAAGCCCTTCATTGCCGCCTGGGCGCTGGAGACGCGCCGCGTACGCCCGAACACGGTGATCGACACCGCGCCCGGGCGCATCACCATCACCGGCTCGACCATCAACGACGCGCATCCGCACGGCGCGCTGACGGTGGAAGAGGTGATCCAGAAGTCGAGCAACGTCGGCACGGTGAAGATGGCCATGCAGATGCAGCCTCGCGAGATGTGGGAGCTGTTCAGCGCCGTCGGGCTGGGCCAGCGGCCGCAGATCGCCTTCCCGGGGGCGGTGAGCGGGCGCCTGCGCCCCTACAAGACCTGGCGCCCGATCGAGCAGGCGACGATGAGCTACGGCTACGGCTTGTCCGCCTCGCTATTCCAGCTGGCGCGCGCCTACACCGTGTTTGCGCACGACGGCGAGCTGATGCCGGTGTCGATCACGCGGCAGGAGCAGGCCGCTGCCGGCGTGCGCGTCGTTTCGCCCGACACCGCGCGGGCGGTGCGCAAGATGCTCCAGATGGCCGCGGGCCCGGGCGGCACCGGGCCGAAGGCGCAGACCATCGGCTACTCGGTGGGCGGCAAGAGCGGCACCGCGCACAAGCAGGAAGGCAAGGGCTACGCCGACAAGAAGTACCGCTCCTGGTTCGTCGGGCTCGCGCCCATCTCCAATCCGCGTATCGTCGTGGCCGTGATGGTGGACGAGCCGAATGCCGGCAAGTACTACGGCGGCGACGTGGCCGCGCCGGTGTTCAGCGAGGTGGTGCAGCAGACGCTGCGCATGATGAGCGTGCCGCCGGACATCGAGGTCAAGCCGCAGATCGTGACCCAGAAGATGCCGGCGGTGGAGGAGAGCTTCTGATGGCTCTGCTCGAACTGCATTCGGCAAACGACGCGCTGCGCTGGCTGCGCACGCGCGGTGCCGTGGCGTTGACCACCGACAGCCGCAGCGTGGCTGCCGGCAGCGCCTTCATCGCCTGGCCCGGCTACGCGCGCGACGGGCGCAGCTTCGTCGCCGGCGCGCTGGCGGCCGGTGCGCCGGCCTGCCTGGTGGAGGCCGATGGCGCGGAGGCCTTCGGCTTCGACGACGACCGCATTGCCGCCTTGCGCGGGCTGAAGGCCTCGACCGGCGAGATCGCAAGCGGCTTCTACGGCGAACCGAGCGGGGCGCTCGACGTGGTGGCCGTGACCGGCACCAACGGCAAGACCTCCACCAGCTGGTGGGTGGCCCAGGCGCTGTCGAGCCTGGGCCGCGGCGCGGGCGTGGTGGGAACGCTCGGCGTGGGCGTGCCGCCGCAGGTCGAGCACACCGGCCTCACGACGCCCGATCCGGTCACGCTGCAGCGGGCTTTCCGCGGCTTCCTCGACCAGGGCCTGGCGGCGGCGGCCATCGAAGCCTCGTCGATCGGCATCGTCGAGCAGCGGCTGGCCGGCACGCGCATCGCGGCGGCGCTGTTCACCAACTTCACCCGCGACCACCTCGACTACCACGGCTCGATGGAGGCCTACTGGGCCGCCAAGGAAGCGCTGTTCGGCTGGGCCGGGTTGCGCGCCGCGGTGGTCAATGTCGACGACGACCAGGGACGGCAGCTCGCGATGCGCCTGGCCGGCAGCCGGCTCGACCTGTGGACCTATTCCTGCCGGCAGGCCGATGCGCGCCTGTACGCAGTCGACGTGGGCTACCGCGAGGGCGGCCTGGCGTTCGACCTGCGCGAAGGCGCAAGCACGGCCCGGGTCCAGACGCAGCTCATCGGCGACTACAACGTCGGCAACGTGCTGGCGGTGGTCGGCGCGCTGCGCTCGCTGGGCGTCGGGCTGCCCGAGGCTGCGCAGGCTTGCGCCGGCCTCACGCCGGTGCCGGGGCGCATGCAGCGGGTTGCGGCCGCGGCGGGCCAGCCGGCGGTGGTGGTGGACTACGCGCACACGCCCGACGCGCTGGAGAAGGCCTTGCTCGCGCTGCGCCCGTTCGCGCAGGAGCGCCGCGGCGCCTTGTGGTGCGTGTTCGGCTGCGGCGGCAATCGCGATGCGACCAAGCGCCCGCTGATGGGCGGCATCGCCGAGCGGCTCGCCGACCGCGTGGTGGTCACCAGCGACAACCCGCGCAACGAAACGCCGGCGGCGATCCTGAAAGACATCGTTGCAGGTCTTGCACGGCCGGCCGATGCCGCGGTGATCGAAGATCGCCGGGTGGCGATCGGCCAGGCGCTGTCCCGGGCGGTGGCCGGCGACGTCGTGCTGATCGCCGGCAAGGGCCACGAGGACTACCAGGAAATCGCAGGGATCAAACACGCCTTTTCCGACGTCGAAGAGGCGGCGCGAGTCTTGCGCGCAAGGAGCGCGACATGATGATGACCCTGTCCCAGGCGCATGCACTGCTGCCCGGTTCCCGGCTGGTCGGCGACGGCAGCGTGGCCATCGCGCGCGTGCACAGCGACACCCGCACGCTGCAGGCCGGCGACCTGTTCGTGGCCTTGAAAGGCGAGCGCTTCGACGCGCACGACTTCCTGCCGCAGGCCCGATCGGCCGGTGCGGTGGCGGTCATTGCGCAACGTGGCGTGGCCGAAGCCGGCCTGTCCGGCCTGCTGGTGGCTGACAGCCGGCAGGCGCTGGGCGAGCTGGCGGCGGCGTGGCGGGCGCAGTTCGACCTGCCGCTCATCGCGGTGACCGGCAGCAACGGCAAGACCACCGTGACGCAGATGATCGCGAGCATCCTGCGCGCCTGGCACGGCGCCGCGGCGTTCGCGACGGAAGGCAACTTCAACAACGACATCGGCGTGCCGCTCACGCTGCTGCGGCTCAACCGCTCCGGCGTTGGCCAGCACCGCGCCGGCGTGGTCGAGCTCGGCATGAACCACCCGGGCGAGATCGCGCTGCTGGCCCGCTGGACGGCGCCCACCGTCGCGCTGGTGAACAACGCGCAGCGCGAGCACCAGGAATTCATGCAATCGGTCGAGGCGGTGGCCCGGGAGAACGGCGCCGTCATCGAGGCGCTGGCCGCCGACGGCGTGGCGGTCTTTCCGCTCGACGATGCGGCCCACACGTCGATCTGGCGGCAGCTCGCCGGGCCGCGCCGCGTGCTGGGCTTTGCATTGCAAGGTCCGGCCGGCGTGACCGGAGATGCCAGATGGTCGGTGGACCACTGGCGGTTGCGCCTGCACACCCCCGCGGGCGAGGCCGAGGCCAAGGTCCGGGTGGCCGGCTGGCACAACGTGAAGAACGCGCTGGCGGCCGCGGCCTGCGCGCTGGCGGCCGGCTGCCCGCTCGACGCCGTGGTGCGGGGGCTCGAGGCCTTCGAGCCGGTGAAAGGTCGCTCGCAGGTGCTGCGCATCAGGCGGGACGAACGCGACGTCACGCTGATCGACGACACCTACAACGCCAACCCCGACTCGATGCGCGCCGCCATCGACGTGCTGGCGACGCTGCCCGGCCCGCGCTGGCTGGTGATGGGAGACATGGGCGAAGTGGGCGACCAGGGACCCGCCTTCCACCGGGAGGTGGGAGCGCATGCCGCCGCCCAGGGCGTGGAGTTTCTATGGGCGGTTGGCGCTGCCAGTGCTCACGCGGTGGAGGCCTACCGCGACGCCGGCGGTGCAACCGCTCGCCATTTCAATGCGGTGGCCGACGTGATCGCCGCCGTGCAACAGGCACAAGCCCCCGCGGCCGGCGCCGTGGTGGTGAAGGGATCGAGATTCATGAAGATGGAGCAAGTGGTGGCTGCACTGAAGGGAGCTGCCCATGCTGGTTAGCCTGTCCGCCTGGCTGCAGACGCTCTACCCCGACCAGCTCGGTTTCCTGCGCGTCTTCCAGTACCTGACCTTCCGCGCGGTGATGGCCGCGATGACGGCGCTGCTGATCGGGCTGGCCTTCGGTCCGTTCGTGATCCGCAAGCTCGCCGAGCTGAAGATCGGCCAGCCGATCCGCGAATACGGCGTGCAGGAGCACCTGGCCAAGCGCGGCACGCCCACCATGGGCGGCGTGCTGATCCTCATCGGCATCGGCACGTCGACGCTGCTGTGGTTCGACTGGACCAATCGCTTCGTGTGGATCGTGATGCTGGTGACGCTGGGCTTCGGCGCGATCGGCTGGGTCGACGACTGGCGCAAGGTCGTCCACAAGAACCCCGAAGGCATGCGCTCGCGCGAGAAGTACTTCTGGCAGTCGGTGATCGGGCTGGTGGCGGCCCTGTATCTCGCGTTCAGCGTGTCGGAAACCTCGAACCTGCGCGTGCTCGAGCTCTTCCTGCGCTGGGTGCAAAGCGGCTTCTCGAACGACCTGCCGCCGAAGGCCGACCTGATCGTGCCCTTCTTCAAGACCATCAGCTATCCGCTGGGCGTCTTCGGCTTCCTCATCCTCACCTACCTGGTGATCGTGGGCTCCAGCAATGCGGTGAACCTCACCGACGGCCTGGACGGCCTGGCCATCATGCCGGTGGTCATGGTGGGCTCGGCGCTGGGCCTTTTCTGCTACGTGACCGGCAACGCGGTGTATTCGAAGTACCTGCTGCTGCCGCACATCCCGGGGGCCGGGGAGCTGCTGATCTTCTGCGCCGCAATGGCCGGAGCGGGACTCGCCTTCCTGTGGTTCAACGCCTATCCGGCGCAGGTGTTCATGGGCGACGTCGGCGCGCTGGCGCTGGGCGGCGCCCTGGGCACCATCGCGGTGATCGTGCGGCAGGAGGTCGTCCTCGCGGTCATGGGCGGCATCTTCGTGGTCGAGGCGCTGTCGGTGATGGCGCAGGTGGCCTGGTTCAAGTACACGAAGAAGAAATACGGCGAAGGCCGGCGCATCCTGCTGATGGCGCCGCTGCACCACCACTTCGAAAAGTCCGGCTGGAAGGAGACGCAGGTCGTGGTGCGTTTCTGGATCATCACCATGCTGCTGTGCCTGGTGGGGCTGTCCACGCTGAAGCTGCGGTGAGCCGATGAAGCATCTGAACGGTCTCAACGTGCTGGTGCTCGGCCTGGGCGACTCGGGCCTGGCCATGGCGCGCTGGTCGGCACGCTGCGGTGCCCGGGTGCGGGTGGCCGACACGCGGGAGGCGCCACCGCAGCTCGAGGCGTTGAAGCAGCACGTTGGCGACGCCGAATTCGTGAGCGGGCCGTTCACCCCGGCGCTGCTCGACGGCACGCAGCTCGTGCTCAAGAGCCCGGGCCTCTCGCCGCGCGACGCCGTGGTCGCGGCTTTGCTCGACGCGGCCGCCGAGCGTGGCCTGCTGGTGCAGGGCGAACTCACGCTGTTCGCGCGTGCGCTGGCCGACCTGAAGGAAGAGCGCCGCTATGCACCCAAGGTGCTGGCGATCACCGGCACCAACGGCAAGACCACCACGACCATGATGACCGGCCAGCTGGTCGAGCGCGCCGGCAAGCGGGTGGCAGTCGCGGGCAACGTCGGGCCGACCATGCTGCAGACGCTGGCCGACGCGCTGGACCTGGAACCGGTGGCCGTGCCTGAAGAAGCGGTGGTGGCCGAGGCGCCGCTGCCCTCACCCCAGCCCTCATCCGAAGCGGCAGAGGAAGAGGGGGAGGAAGCTGCAGCAGCCGTTGCTGCCGGGGATGAGGGCGCTGCAGTCGCCACGGAAGCCGCCGCTACCGCTGCTGCGGACGCCGACGACGCCCCGCTTCAGCTGGCACCGCCCCCGCCGGCCGCGCCGGTGTTCGAGCACCTGCCCGACGTGTGGGTGCTCGAGCTCTCCAGCTTCCAGCTCGACGGTGCGCAGGGCTTCGAACCCAGTGCCGCCGTCGTGCTCAACGTCACCCAGGACCACCTCGACTGGCATGGCGACATGCCGGCCTATGCGGCCGCCAAGGCCCGCATTTACGGCAAGGACGCCGTGATGGTGGTCAACCGCGACGACGTGCTGGTCGAGAAGATGGTGCCCGCGCCCATCCCGGTGAAGGGCCGCGGCGCCAAGCCCATCGTGCGCAAGGTGGTGCGCTTCGGGCTCGACGCGCCGCAGCGCCCCGGCGACTTCGGCATCGTCACCACCAACGGCATGGCCTGGCTGGCGCGTGCCATGGAGGCCGACGAAACCATCAAGCGTCGCAAGGACGACGACGAGGAAGAGCTGCACATCCAGCGCCTGATGCCGGCCGACGCACTGCGCATCCGCGGGCGCCACAACGCCGCCAATGCGCTGGCCGCGCTGGCGCTGGCGACCGCCATCGGCTGTCCGCTGGCGCCCATGCTGCACGGCCTGCGCGAATACCGCGGCGAGCCGCACCGGGTCGAGTACCTCGGCACGGTGAACGGCGTGGAGGCCTACGACGACAGCAAGGGCACCAACGTCGGCGCCACCGTGGCCGCGCTCAACGGCCTGGGCGCCGACAAGCTGCCCGCGAAGCTGGTGGTGATCTTGGGCGGCGACGGCAAGGGGCAGGATTTTTCGCCGCTGGCCGAACCGGTGGCACGCCATGCGCGCGCCGTGGCGCTGATCGGTCGCGACGCCGGCCTGATTGCCGAGGCGCTGGCCGCGAGCAACGTGCGTCTCGAGCGCCATGACACGCTCGAAGCCGCCACCGCCTGGTGCTTCCAGCAGGCGGCGAGCGGCGACGCGGTGCTGCTGAGCCCGGCCTGCGCCAGCCTCGACATGTTCCGCAACTACGCGCACCGCGCCGAGGTCTTCGCCGGTGCCGTGCAATCGCTGGCCGCCGAGCACGGGGAGTCGCTGCAGTGACGATGGCGCGCACCCCCGCCTTCAGCCTCGTGGCGCTGCGCGAGCGCGTGGCTGCCGCGTTCGGCCGGCTGCGGCCGTCGTCATGGTGGCCGGGTCGCGATCGCGACGCCGGCGCGGGCCATGTGCCGGTGCGCGACTGGGTCAGCGTGTCCTCGGGCCAGCCGGCCCGCCTCGCGGGTTTCGACCAGACGCTGGTGTGGATGGCCGTCGCGTTGATGGCCCTGGGCATGGTGATGGTCTATTCCGCCTCGGTCGCCCTGCCCGACAACCCGAAGTTCGCGCGGTACGCGCCCACGCACTTCCTCACGCGGCAGATGCTGTTCATCGTGGTCGGGCTGCTGGCGGCGCTGGTGGCGGTGCAGCTGCCCATGCGTGTTTGGGAGAAGTCGGCCCCGTGGCTGTTCGTCGTCTCGCTGCTGCTGCTCGTGCTGGTGCTCGTGCCCTTCATCGGCAAGGGCGTGAACGGCGCGCGCCGCTGGATCCCGCTGGGCTTCATGAGCTTCCAGCCGTCGGAGCTGGCCAAGCTCGCCATCGCGCTGTATGCGGCCGACTACATGGTCCGCAAGATGGACATCAAGGAGAACTTCTTCCGTGCGGTGGCGCCCATGGCGATCGCGCTGGCGGTGGTGGGCCTGCTGCTGCTGGCCGAGCCGGACATGGGCGCCTTCATGGTGATCGCCGCCATCGCGATGGGCATCCTGTTCCTGGGCGGCGTCAACGGGCGCATGTTCTTCCTCATCACCGCGGTGCTGGTGGGCGCCTTCGTGCTGATGATCACCTTCAGCGAATGGCGGCGCGAGCGCATCTTTGCCTACCTGAACCCCTGGGACGAGAAATACACCCTCGGCAAGGCCTACCAGCTGTCGCATTCGCTGATCGCGTTCGGCCGCGGCGAGCTGTTCGGGCAGGGCCTGGGGTCCAGCGTCGAGAAGCTGCATTACCTGCCGGAGGCGCATACCGACTTTCTGCTCGCGGTGATCGGCGAGGAGCTGGGGTTCGTGGGCGTGATGGCGGTGATCGTCGCGTTCTTCTGGTTGACGCGGCGGATCTTCCACATTGGTCGCCAGGCCATCGCGCTGGACCGGGTGTTCTCCGGGCTGGTGGCCCAGGGCATCGGCATCTGGATGGGCGGGCAGGCGTTCATCAACATGGGGGTGAACCTGGGCGTGCTGCCGACCAAGGGGTTGACGTTGCCGTTGATGAGTTATGGCGGCTCGGCCATCTTGTGGAACTGCGTGGCGCTGGCCATCGTGGTTCGGGTGGATATTGAAAACCGGCAGTTGATGCGTGGGGGGAGGGCGTGATGACTCCTTGCATCTCCGTGCCGATGTCTTGCTGCTCGAAGCAGCCCGCCGGACGGACTCCCGGCACGGTCTCGCGCCGAGTGAATGCGCAACGGGGAGCGAGCCAATGACCCGCCACCTCGTCATCATGGCCGCCGGCACCGGCGGCCACATCATCCCCGGCCTGGCCGTCGCGCAGGAGATGCAACGCCGCGGCTGGACGGTGAGCTGGCTCGGCACCACCCAAGGCATGGAAAACCGCATGGTTCCCGCCAGCGGCATCCCGCTGGACACCATCTCGTTCTCCGGCCTGCGCGGCAAGGGCCTCCTGCACACGCTCACCGGCGGCATCCGCATGCTGGCCGCCTTCTGGTCGTGCCTGAAGATCCTGCGCGCCCGCGCCACCACCGTCGTGCTGGGCATGGGCGGCTACGTCTGCTTTCCCGGCGGCGTGATGGCCACGCTGCTCGGCAAGCCGCTGATGCTGGTGAACGCCGACGCATCGCTGCTCATGAGCAACCGCGCGTTGCTGCCGGTGGCCGACCGCGTGGGCTTCGGCTTCGACGGCGCGGCCGCGGCCAAGATCAAGCGTGCCGTCGTCACCGGCAACCCGGTGCGCGAAGAAATCGAAGAGCTGCCGTCACCGGCCGAACGCTTCGCCGGTCGCAGCGGCCCGCTTCGCGTGCTGGTGGTGGGCGGCAGCCTGGGTGCGCGAGTGCTCAACGAAACCGTGCCTGCCGCACTCGCGTCGATGGCGCCTGAAGAACGCCCGCTGGTCACGCACCAGACGGGCCAGCTCAACCGCGACGCGGTGAAAGAGACGTACGCGAAGGCCGGCATCACCGAAGGCGTGGAGGTCGTGGCCTTCATCGACGACATGGCCCGACGCCTCGCGGAATGCGACGTGATCGTCTGCCGCGCCGGGGCGGTGACGGTCAGCGAGCTGTGCGCGGCCGGCGTGCCGTCGGTGTTGGTGCCGCTCATCGTGAGCACCACCTCGCACCAGCGCGACAACGCGCAATTCATGGCGCAGCACGGCGCCGCGCTGCACCTGCCGCAGGCCGAGCTCTCGCCGCAGAAGCTGGCCGACACGCTGCGCGGGCTGGAACGTACACAACTGCAGGCGATGGGCGAGAAGGCCCGGGCGCTGGCAAGGCCCCGCGCAGCGTCGCGGGTGGCCGACGAACTCGACAGGCTCGTGAAGGAGCCGACATGAAACACGCAGTCAAGCACATTCATTTCGTTGGCGTCGGCGGCTCCGGCATGTCGGGCATCGCCGAGGTGCTGCTCAACCTGGGCTACACCATCTCCGGTTCCGACCAGGCCGACAGCGCCACGCTGCGCCGGCTGGCCGCGCTGGGCATGAAGGTCTCGGTCGGCCATGACGCCGAACACATCAAGGGCGCCGACGCCATCGTGACCTCCACGGCGGTGAAAGGCGACAACCCCGAGGTCATTGCCGCCCGTTCTGCACGCGTGCCGGTGGTGCCGCGGGCAGTGATGCTGGCCGAGCTGATGCGGCTGAAGCAGGGCATCGCCATCGCCGGCACGCACGGCAAGACCACCACCACCTCGCTGGTGGCCTCGGTGCTGGGCGAGGCCGGGGTGGACCCGACCTTCGTGATCGGCGGGCGGCTCAACGCGGCCGGCGCGAACTCTCGCCTGGGCTCGGGCGACTACATCGTGGTCGAGGCCGACGAGTCCGACGCTTCGTTCCTGAACCTGCTGCCGGTGATGGCGGTGGTCACGAACATCGACGCCGACCACATGGACACCTACGGCCACGACTTCGCACGGCTGAAGGCGGCGTTCGTCGATTTCATCCACCGCATGCCGTTCTACGGCGCGGCCATCCTGTGTGCCGACGACCCCGGCGTGCGCTCGATCATGCCGCTGGTGTCGCGGCCCATCGTGACCTACGGCTTCGGCGAAGACGCACAGGTGCGCGCGGTGAACGTGCAGGCACTCGAGGGCGGGCAGATGCGCTTCACCGCGCAGCGCCGCAACGGCGTGCGCATGCCCGACCTCGACGTCACGCTCAACCTGCCGGGCGAGCACAACGTGCGCAACGCGCTGGCCACCATCGCGGTGGCCACCGAGCTGGAGCTGGCCGACGCGCCCATCGTCAAGGCGCTGGCCGAGTTCCGCGGCGTCGGGCGTCGCTTCCAGCGTTATGGCGAGCTGCCGGCATCCGAAGCGCAGGGCGGCGGCGAGTTCACGCTGATCGACGACTACGGCCACCACCCGGTCGAGATGGCGGCGGTGATCGCCGCGGCTCGCGGTGCCTTCCCGGGGCGCCGGCTGGTGCTGGCCTTCCAGCCGCACCGCTACACCCGCACGCGCGACTGTTTCGAGGACTTCGTGAAGGTCATGGGCACGGCCGACGCGGTGCTGCTGGGCGAGGTGTACGCCGCGGGGGAGGCTCCCATCGTGGCGGCCGACGGGCGGGCGCTGGCGCGTGCGCTGCGGGTCGCCGGCAAGGTGGACCCGGTGTTCGTGGACGACATCGCCGCCATGCCTCAGACCGTGGTCGAGCAGGCGCGTGCCGGTGACGTGGTCATCACCATGGGCGCAGGCTCGATCGGTGGCGTACCGGCCCAGGTGGTCGAGCGTCTGAAAGGAGGCGCGACATGAATGCGAATGTGGATGTGAAGGCCTTGGGCAAGGTGGCGGTCCTGATGGGCGGCACCTCCGCCGAGCGCGATATTTCGCTGATGTCCGGCGGCGGCGTGCTGGCCGCGCTGCAGTCGCAGGGCGTGGATGCCCATGCCTTCGACCCCGCCGAGCGGCCGCTCGACGACCTGAAGCGAGAGGGTTTTGCCCGCTGCTTCATCGCGCTGCATGGCCGGCACGGCGAGGACGGCACGGTGCAGGGCGCGCTCGAACTGCTCGGCCTCCCGTACACCGGTTCCGGCGTCATGGCCTCGGCCATCGCAATGGACAAGGTGATGACCAAGCGCGTCTGGATCGCCGAAGGCCTGCCGACGCCGCGCTACGTGTGGTTGTCGCCGGACCAGCAGACGCACGAGCGGGTGCGCACCGTGCCCGACGACCTGGGCCTGCCGCTCATCGTGAAGCCGCCGCGCGAGGGCTCGTCGATCGGCATCACCAAGGTGGCCGGCTATTCCGAGATGCAGGAGGCCGTGGCGTTGTCGGTGAAGTACGACCCCGACGTGCTGTGCGAGGAATTCATCGAAGGAGAAGAGGTCACGTGCCCGGTGCTGGGTGAAGGCGCGAACGCACGTGCGCTGCCGGTGATCCGCATCGTGGCGCCCGAGGGCAAGTACGACTACCAGAACAAGTACTTCACCGACGTCACCCAGTACCTGTGCCCGAGCGGCCTGCCGGCGGCCGAGGAGGCCGAGATCCAGCGCATCGTGGTGGCGGCCTACCGCGCGCTCGGCTGCCGCGGCTGGGGCCGGGCCGACCTGATGATCCGCAGGAGCGACCGCAAGCCCTTCCTGCTGGAGATGAACACCTCTCCGGGCATGACCTCGCATTCACTGGTGCCCAAGTCGGCGGCCAGCACCGGCATGAGCTACGAGAGGCTGTGCCTGCATCTGCTGGCCCATGCGGCCCTGGACGGCTGATTGGCAAAGAAAAGAAAAGAGATGGACGCCACCGCGCCCCAACCCTTCGACATCCGCGTGATGAACGCCAGCGCGAGCTTCCTGTTCGTGCTGGCGGCGCTCGCGTTTGCGGGGCTGGTGCTGATGTGGCTTGCGCGCCTGCCGCTGTTCTCGATCCGCGGCATCCAGATCGACGGCGACGTGTCGCGCAACAGCGTGACCACGATCCGTTCGAACGCGGCGCCCCGGCTGGTCGGCAACTTCTTCACCATGGACCTGGCCCGCAGCCAGCAGGCTTTCGAGGCGGTGCCATGGGTGCGGCGCGCGCTGGTCAGGCGCGTGTGGCCCAACCGCCTGGCCGTGCGCCTGGAAGAGCACAGGGCCGCAGCCTACTGGCACCGCGAGGACCGCGACGACCAGCTGGTCAACACCTTCGGCGAGGTGTTCGACGTGAACCTGGGCGACGTGGAAGACGACGCGCTGCCCACGCTGCAGGGTCCCGAGGGCAGCGCGGCGCTGATGCTCGACCTGTACCGCAGGCTCGTGCCGGTGATGGCGCGGCTCGACGGGGCGCAGCTCAGGGAACTGAAGCTCTCTGAACGCGGCTCCTGGCGCGTCGAGCTCGACACCGGCGCCGACGTCGAGCTGGGCCGCGGCAGTGCCGAGGAAGTGCTGGCGCGCACCGAGGTCTTCGTCGACACGGTGACGCAGGTGATCGCGCGCTACCAGCGGCCGCTCGAATACGCGGACCTCCGACACGGCACCGGTTATGCGGTGCGCCTGAAGGGCATCACCACGGTGGATCTCGGTTCCCGCCGGGCCGCCCCAAGGGGGCCGACCCCCTAGGGGGCGGCGCCGTAGGCGTCTGGGGGCTCGAAGCCAAGCCAAGAAAACGAAGTAAACGAGAACACACAACACCATGGCCAAGGAATACAAGGATCTGGTCGTCGGCCTGGACATCGGCACCGCCAAGGTGATGGCGGTCGTGGCCGAGGTGCTGCCCGGCGGCGAGCTGCGCGTGGCGGGCCTGGGCGTGGCCTCCTCGCACGGCCTGAAGCGCGGCGTGGTGGTCAACATCGACGCCACGGTGCAGTCCATCCAGCAGGCCCTGAAAGAGGCCGAGATGATGGCCGACTGCAAGATCAGCCGCGTCTACACCGGCATCACCGGCAGCCACATCCGCGGGCAGAACTCCACCGGCATGGTGATCGTGCGCGACAAGGAGGTCACGCCCACCGACGTGGCCCGCGTGGTCGAGACGGCCAAGGCCATCAACATCCCCAACGACCAGCGGCTGCTGCTGGTCGAGCCGCAGGAATTCGTGATCGACGGGCACGAGGTGAAGGAGCCCATCGGCATGAGCGGCGGGCGCCTCGAGGTCAAGGTGCACATCGTGACCGGCGCGCAAAGTGCAGCCGAGAACATCGTGAAGTGCGTACGCCGCTGCGGCCTCGAAGTGGAGCAGCTCGTGCTGAACCCGAGCGCCTCGAGCGCGGCGGTGCTGACCGAAGACGAGCGCCACCTCGGCGTGGCGGTCGTCGACATCGGCGCGGGCACCACCGACGTGGCGATCTTCACCGACGGCTCCATCCGCCACACCGCGGTGATCCCCATCGCCGGCGACCTCATCACCAGCGACATCGCCATGGCGCTGCGCACGCCCACGAAAGACGCCGAGGAGATCAAGGTCGACTACGGCGTGGCCAAGCAGCTGCTGGCCGACCCGGGCGAGCAGGTCGAGGTGCCCGGGCTGGGCGACCGCGCGCCGCGCATGCTGAGCCGCCAGGCGCTGGCTGGCGTGATCGAGCCGCGCGTCGAGGAGATCTTCTCGCTGGTGCACCAGGTGATCCGCGAGAGCGGCTACGAGGAACTGCTCTCCAGCGGCATCGTGCTGACCGGCGGCGCGGCGGTGATGCCCGGCATGGTGGAGCTGGGCGAAGACATCTTCCTGAAGCCGGTACGCAAGGGCATTCCCACGTACTCCGGCGCTCTGTTTGACATGGTGGCCAACCCCCGGTCGGCCACCGTGATGGGCTTGCTCGAAGAAGCAAGGATCGCGCGTTCACGCGGGATCAAGGCGGCGCAGCAGGCGGGGTCCGTGCAGACCCTGTTCGGCCGCGTCAAAGACTGGTTCATCGGCAATTTCTGAGCACGGCCAGATCGTGCCCGCGATGAACGACGACATGTTCCCTTTATGCAATGGCAACTGCTTGACGACGACGAAGGAGGTATCAAATGCCCATTGAAATGATCGAGGAGTTCAACCTCGGGACGCAGATCAAGGTGATCGGCGTCGGCGGCGGCGGCGGCAACGCCGTCGAACACATGATCAGCGAAGGCGTGCAGGGCGTGGAGTTCATCTGCGCCAACACCGACGCCCAGGCGCTGAACCGCTCGTCCGCCCACAACCTCATCCAGCTGGGCACCACCGGCCTGGGCGCGGGCTCCAAGCCCGAGGCCGGCCGGGCCGCGGCCGAAGAGGCGGTGGACCGCATCCGTGCGTCCATCAACGGCGCCCACATGATCTTCCTGACCGCCGGCATGGGCGGCGGCACCGGCACCGGTGCGGCCCCCGTGATCGCCCGCGTGGCCAAGGAGATGGGCATCCTGACGGTGGGCGTGGTGACCAAGCCCTTCGACTTCGAGGGCGGCCGCCGCATGAAGCAGGCCGAAACGGGCCTGGCCGAACTCGAGGCCAACGTCGACTCGCTGATCGTGGTGCTCAACGAGAAGCTGCTCGAAGTGCTGGGCGACGACGTGTCGCAGGACGAGGCCTTCAAGCAGGCCAACGACGTGCTGAAGAACGCCGTGGGCGGCATCGCCGACATCATCCACATCGACGCGTCGATCAACGTCGACTTCGAAGACGTGAAGACGGTGATGAGCGAGCCCGGCAAGGCCATGATGGGCACCGCCATCGCCAGCGGCCCGGACCGCGCCCACAAGGCCGCCGAAGGCGCCGTGGCCTGCCCGCTGCTGGAAGGCGTGGACCTCTCCGGCGCGCGCGGCGTGCTGGTGCTCATTGCCGCCAGCCGCTCGAGCCTGAAGCTCAGCGAAAGCAAGAACGCGATGAACACCATCCGCCGCTATGCCGCGGAAGATGCGCACGTGATCTTCGGCGCCGCCTACGACGAGAGCCTGGGCGACCAGATGCGCGTGACCGTGATCGCGACCGGCCTGGCACCTGCCAAGCGGGCCGCCGCGCCGATGACCGTGGTGCACAACACGGTCGCCCAGCGCACGGGCACCGACAACATCCCGGTCCTGACCAACACGGTGAGCGGCCCGGCCGCGCAGCACGACTACGGTGGCCTGAACGTGCCCAGCGTGTGGCGCAGCGGCCGCACGCAGGCTGCGGCCAAGGTCGACGCGCTGGCGAGCAACGGCATGGACGAAATCGAGATCCCGGCATTCCTGCGCAAGCAAGCCGATTGATTGTCCTGATCCCACCCTTAGGCGCTGAGCGCGTCGGGCAGGCCGCACACCTGCTCGCGTGGACACCGCGGAACCGGCTTTGCCGGGCTGCTGGTGCCGCCCCCTAGAGGGGGCGCGCGAAGCACGCAGGGGGTGGGGCCGTTCCTGCCTTCGTCGGCCGGGCCCCGCCGCTCCATGAAAAGAGCGGCGGGGCCGGTCCGTTGCTGGGGCGACCTCTCCAGCGCACCTTCTTAGAATGGCGACCATGTTGCAGCAGCGCACCCTCAAGTCCCTGACCCGCGCCGTCGGCGTGGGCGTCCACAGTGGCCAGCGGGTGGAACTCGTGCTGCGCCCGGCGCCCGCCGACGCCGGCATCGTCTTCCGCAGGGTCGACCTTCCCCAGCCGGTGGACATCCCCGTGTCGCCCAGCGCTGTGTGCGACACCCGCATGGCCTCGACCATCTCGCCGGGCGGCGACCCGGGCGCCCCCAAGGTGCAGACCATCGAGCACCTCATGTCGGCCTGCTGCGGGCTCGGCATCGACAACCTCTACATCGACATCAACGCCGAGGAAGTGCCCATCCTCGACGGCTCGGCCGCGTCGTTCGTGTTCCTGCTGCAAAGCGCGGGCATCGAGCTGCAGAACGCGCCCAAGCGTTTCCTGCGCGTGCTCAAGGCCGTGGAAGTGCGCGAAGGCGAGGGCCGCTCGCTCAAGTGGGCGCGGCTGGAGCCCTACCACGGCTACAAGCTCAGCTTCGAGATCGACTTCGACCACCCGGCGGTCGACCAGACCGGCCAGAACGTCACCTTCGACTTCGCCTCCGGGCAATACAAGCGCGACATCGCGCGCGCCCGCACCTTCGGCTTCACGAAAGACGTGGAGATGGCCCGCTCGCGCGGCCTGGCGCTGGGCGGCAGCATGGACAACGCCATCGTGGTCGACGACTACCGCGTGCTCAACAGCGACGGCCTGCGCTACGACGACGAATTCGTGAAGCACAAGATCCTCGACGCGATCGGTGATCTCTACCTCACCTGCACGCCGCTGCTGGCCGCCTACACCTCCTACAAGGGCGGCCATGCCCTCAACAACAAGCTGCTGCGTGCGCTGCTGGCCGATGCCTCGGCCCATGAGTTCGTCACCTTCGACGACGAAGCCCAGGCGCCGCAGGGCTTTGCCGAGCTGGCGCCGGCCTGGTGACCGCCGGCTTCGCGCAATTGCCCGCCCGACATGCTGATCTTCCGCTGGATCGTCCTGCTGCTGCTGCTGGCGGGCGTGCTGTGCTTCGCCATGTACATCGGCACCGGGCAGGCGGCATGGCGGCGGCGCGGGCTCGTCATCGTCAAATGGACGGTGCTGGCCGCGCTGGGGTTTTTCGCGGTGCTCATCCTCGAGCGCCTGGCCATCATGGTGTGAGCAGGGCCTGACATGACCATCGTCTACTGGGCAGCGATCGTGCTGCTGAGCCTCACCCTGCTGGTGTCCGGCCTTTGCTTCGTCGCCAACCTGATCACCGACGACCGCGACTGGTACCGACGCGCCAGAGCCTGGTTTCGCTGGGCGCTGGTGGTCGTGCTGTCCACCTTCAACATTGCCCTCTTTCGCCATCTCGTCGGCGCACTGCTGGGCGAATGAGAGCCGGCTCCGCCCGCAAGGTGTGAGCAAACGTTAGCCGTACGCCGCGGCGCAGCGGTTTTGACGTGCCCCTTGCAAGATTTGCAGAAGACGGGACCGGCACACGGCGTGCCTGAAGGCAGCCCTCGTAAGCGCCCTGCAACAACGGTTTCCTCTGCGCCGCGAGCGCAGTAGTTCACAAGTCGGGTCACTAGACTCAGTGAGAACCCGAGTCCCCGGTCGTGCGCCCATGCGCCGCGCGGGGTGTCACGCTCGAACCGGCGGTGCCTCATCGGGCACATGAACAGCCGGACTTGTGGAGTACCGCTCTCATGCAAACGCCGTCTATTTCCCGCTGGCCTGCGCCGTCGCGCATCGGTCGATCCGTCTGTGGCGCCGCGCTCGTGCTGCTGCTGGCAGCCTGCGGCGCGAAGTCCGACAAGACCGCCACCCAGGTGGCAGCCAAGGTCAACAAGGACGAGATCTCGGTGCATCAGGTCAACTTCATGCTGCAGCGGCAAGGCTCGGCTGCGCCGGGCCAGGAGCAGCAGCTCAGCCAGGAGGCGGTGGAGCGCCTGATCGACCAGCAGCTCGCGCTGCAGAAGGCCGAGGAACTGAAGATCGACCGCGACCCGCAGGTCATGCAGGCGGTGGACGCCGCCCGCCGCGAGATCGTCGCGCGGGCCTATCTCGAACGCATGAGTTCGAGCATTTCCAAGCCCACCGCGCAGGAGATCCGCCAGTACTACGCGTCGAAGCCGCTGCTGTTTGCGCAGCGCCGCATCTACGACCTGCGTGAAGTCAACATCGAGGCCACGCCCCAGCAGATCCAGCAGCTGCAGTCCAAGCTGGCCACGGCGCGCAACGCCGACGAACTCTCGGCCCAGCTGCGCGCCGCCGGCCTGCGCCACGAGGTGCGCCAGAGCTCGACGGCCCCCGAGTCGCTGCCGATGGCGGTGGTCGATCGCGTCGCGAGCCTGGGCTCCGGCCAGTCGCTCGTGCTCACCGCGCCCGGCGGTGCCAAGGTGGTGTACCTGGTCGAAGCCCGGCCCGCGCCGCTGGACGAAGCCGCCGCCGCGCCCCGCATCGAGCGCTTCCTGATCAACGAACGCAAGCGGCAGGTGTTCGAGCAGGACCTCAAGGCGCTGCGGGCCAAGGCACAGATCGAATACGTCGGCGCCTTCGCGCAGGCGCCCGCCGACGCCGCCTCTTCACCGACCGCGAACTAGACGCACGCGGCCGCACACCGGACGGAAACACGCACCCCGCGCATCGCCTGTTGCGCTGCGTGCGTGCTTCCACTGTCGTCACTTGCCTTTGCTGAAGACCATGGACCCTCGCGCCACCCTTGCCAAGTTCCTGGCCCTGCTGCTGTCGCTCACCCTGGCGGCCTGTGGCAGCACACCACCCGGACCGGAGGCTGCCCCTGCCGCGGCCTCGCCGGCGGTGTCGTCGTCCGGCACTGCCACCGCCGCCGCCGCAGCGGTGTCCTCCGCCAACCGCCTGCCGGCCGCCGTCACCACCGCCGTGGCCCCGGGAGGGGCTGCTGCGCCAGCCGCGGCTCGAGCACAGGCCGCTGCCGCCGCGGCGCAGGCTCCCGTGCAGGCCCAGCGCGACTACGTGCTCGGGCCGGGCGACGTGGTGCGCGTCAACGTGTTCCAGAACCCGGAGCTGACGCTGGAGGCCCGCGTCTCGGAGACCGGTTCGATCAGCTACCCGCTGCTCGGCCAGGTGCGCCTGGGCGGCATGTCGGTCGTCTCGGCCGAAAAGGCCATTGCCGACGGGCTGCGCCAGGGCAATTTCGTCAAGCAGCCGCAGGTGAGCCTGATGGTCATGCAGGTGCGCGGCCACCAGGCTTCGGTGCTGGGCATGGTCAACAAGCCGGGCCGCTACCCGATCGAGGTGACCGGCCTGCGCCTGTCCGAGCTGGTGGCGCTGGCCGGCGGCGTGGCGCCCAACGGCAGCGACGTGGCCACGCTCTCCGGCCAGCGGGAAGGCAAGCCCTTCCGTGTCGAGGTGGACCTGCCCAACCTGTTCGGCGCCACCGCGCCGTCGGCCGACCCGATCGTGCTCAACGGCGACGTGATCTACGTCGACCGCATGCCGGTGTTCTACATCTATGGCGAGGTGCAGCGGCCCGGCGCGCTGCGCCTCGAACGCAACATGACCGTGATGCAGGCGCTGGCAGCCGGCGGCGGCCTCACGCAGCGCGGCACCGCGAAGGGCCTGAAGCTGCACCGCCGCGGCGCCGACGGCAACGTGCAGGTGCTGCAGCCCACCATGGATTCGACCCTGCGCGACTCCGACGTGATCTACGTCCGCGAGAGCCTTTTCTGACCCGGGAGCCGCCATGACATTCAGCCAGTTCCTTTCCGTGCTGCGCGCCCGCTGGGTGTCGGCGCTGGTGGTGTTCCTGCTCACCGTCACCGTGGCGGTGGCGGTGAGCCTGATCCTGCCCAAGCAGTACACGGCGGTGGCGGCGGTGGTGGCCGACGTGCGCTCGCCCGACCCCATCCAGGGCATGGTGCTCAACGCCACCGCCACGCCCGCCTACATGGCCACGCAGGTCGACATCCTGCAAAGCGACCGGGTCGCGCAGCGGGTCGTGCGCGAACTCAAGCTCACCCTCGACCCGGTGCTGCGCCAGCAATGGCAGGACGAGACCGAAGGCCGCGGCGACCTGACCGTTTGGATCGCCGAGCTGCTGCAGAAGAACCTCGACGTGCGGCCCTCGCGTGAAAGCAACGTCATCAGCGTGGGCTACAAGTCGCCGGACCCGAAGTTCAGCGCCACCATGGCCAACGCGTTCGTGCAGGCCTACATGGACACCGGCGTCGAGCTGCGGGTCGACCCGGCCCGCCAGTACAGCAGCCTGTTCGACCAGCGCGGCAAGCAGCTGCGCGAAGAACTCGAGAAGGCACAAAAGAAGCTCTCGGCCTACCAGCAGGAAAAGGGCATCGTCGGCAACATCGAGCAGCTCGACGTGGAGACCGCGCGCCTGAACGAACTGTCCACGCAGCTGGTCGCGCTGCAGGCCATCTCGGCCGAAAGCACCAGCCGCCAGGGCCAGGCCGGCAAGTCGCTCGATCAGCTGAGCGACGTGATCAACAACCCGCTGGTGTCGAGCCTGAAGGCCGACCTCGCGCGGCAGGAAACGACGCTGCAGCAGCTCAACGCCCGCCTGGGCGATGCACACCCGCAGGTGGTGGAAGCCAAGGCCGCCATCACCGAACTGCGATCGCGGCTGCGCAGCGAGATGTCGCGGGTGGGCAAGAGCGTGGGGCTGAACGCCGACATCAACCGCCAGCGCGAAAACGAAGTGCGCGCCATGCTCAACGCGCAGCGCGAGCGCGTGCTCTCGCTCAAGGGACAGCGCGACGAGCTGTCGGTGCTGCAGCGCGACGTCGAGAACGCCCAGCGGGCCTACGACGCGGTGCATGCCCGCCTGGCACAGACCAGCATCGAAAGCCAGACCCAGCTCACCAACGTGTCGGTGCTGAGCCAGGCTGCCGAGCCGACCCGGCACTCGTCGCCGCGCCTGAAGCTCAATGCCGCGCTGGCGGCGGTGGCAGGCACGCTGCTGGCGCTGGCCACCGTGCTGCTGCGCGAACTGATCGACCGCCGCGTGCGCAGCCCCGAGCAGCTCACGCAACTGCTCGACCAGCCCGTCATCGGCGTGATGCTGCGCCCGCACCGGAGCCTGCTCGCGCCCCAGCAACCCAACCTGCTGCAGCGGCGCCTGTGGGGCCAGCTGCCGCGGCCGGGCCGCTGACGGCGAGCTCCAGAACGAAAGAGCCAACACCGTGCGCCGAGAACCCAACATGCATGCTTCTGCCGCTTCCGCCTCCGCTGCATCGGCACGCCCGGCCGCGCTCGGCTACCACGGCGTGGAGACCGAAGACGCGCAGCCCCGCACCGAGTCCGGCGTGGTGCAGGACCGCTCCATCGGCGAGATCCTGCGGCAGCTGCGCCACCTGACCGACGAACAGCTCGGCAAGGTGGTCGCGCTGCAGCGCGAGCGCGACCTCAAGTTCGGCGAGGCTGCGGTCACGCTCGGCTTCGTGAGCACCGAGGACGTGCTGTGGGCGCTGTCTCAGCAGTTCCACTACCCCTACGCGGCCGAAACCGGCCAGAAGCTCAACCCGGAGCTGGTGGTGGCCAACCAGCCGTTCAGCCAGCGCGCCGAGGCCTTCCGTGCCATCCGCAGCCAGCTGATGATGCGGCTGTTCAACGGCCAGGATCCGATGCGCCGCGCGCTCGCCGTGGTGAGCCCCGACAGCGGCGACGGCAAGACCTACTTCGCCGCCAACACCGCGGTGGCCTTCAGCCAGCTGGGGGCGCGCACGCTGCTGATCGACGCCGACATGCGCAACCCGCGCCAGCACCAGGTGTTCGACATCGACAACGGCAACGGCCTCTCCGGGATCCTGTCGGGCCGCGAGGCGCACAACGTGATCCACAACGTGCGCGACCTGCCCAGCCTGTTCGTCATGCCGGTGGGCACGGTGCCGCCCAACCCGCTCGAACTGGTGGAGCGGCCCGCCTTCAACCTGCTGATGCGCGAGCTGCTGAACAAGTTCGACCACATCGTGGTCGACACGCCCGCCGCCGTGCACGGGTCCGACGCCGGCGTGATCGCCGCCAAGTGCGGCGCGGCCATCGTCATCGCCCGCAAGGACCGCACGCGCGCCGCGATGCTGCAGGAGTTCGTCGGCCTGCTGGGCCAGAGCCCGGCCCGGCTCGGCGGCGTGGTGATGAACGAATACTAGAGGTGACGTCCACGCCCGTAGCGCCTGCGGTGCTCCCCCTCGAAGGGGGCGCCGCCACCGGACCGGCGGAGCCGGATTCGCGGCGTCCGCTGGCACCTTTGTGATTTGAACCGGTCATGGCCTTCAATCCCTCCTTCTCCCCGCGGCTTGCGCCCGACGTCAAGACCATCGCCTTGCCTTGGCTCGTGGCGGGTGCCGGCCTCGTCGCCCTGTACGGGCCCACCGTCTGGCGCCTGGCGCACGGCGTGTGGGCCACGGACCAGCAGGGCCATGGCCCCATCGTGTTCGCGCTGGCCGTGTGGCTCATCGCCCGCCGCTGGGCGGACGTCATGAAGGCGCCCGATGCGCCGATGCCGTGGCTGGGCTGGCTGCTGCTGGTGCCCGCGGTGCTGATGCAGGCCTTCGGCCGCTCGCAGGACGTGCTGCTGTTCGAGATCGGCTCGGTGATCCCGGTGCTCGTCGCCATCGTGCTGCTGCTGAAGGGCCCGGCCGGCCTGCGGCCGCTGACCTTCGCGCTGTTCTTCCTGCTCTTCCTGATTCCGCTGCCCGGCGTGGTGGTGGACACGCTCACCCAGCCGATGAAGATGGGCGTGTCCGTCGTCGCCGAGCAGGTGCTGCACCTGCTCGGCTACCCGATCGCGCGCAACGGTGTCACCTTGCAGGTGGGGCAGTACCAGCTGCTGGTGGCCGATGCCTGCGCCGGCCTCAACACGCTGTTCGCGCTCGAGGCGCTCGGCCTGCTGTACCTCAACGTGTTCAAGCACCAGTCGCTGGCGCGCAACGTCACGCTCGCGGTGCTGATCGTGCCCATCTCCTTCTCGGCCAACGTGGTGCGCGTCATCACCCTGTGCCTCGTGACCTACCACCTGGGCGACGAAGCGGGGCAGGGCTTCCTGCACGGCTTCTCGGGCATCGTGCTGTTCGTGGTGGCGCTGTTCCTCACCGTGGCGGTGGACTCGCTCATCCGCCTGGGACTGCAATGGCGCAACAAGCGCAAGGTGCAGGCATGAACCGGCGCAGTTTCATGGTGCGCGCGGCCGCGGCCTCGGCGCTGATGGGCAGTGCGTCGGTGGCGGGCGCGCTGCTCACGCCGACCCGGCGCATGGCCGAGCTGTGGCCGCCGATCGCCCTCGAACAGAGCGTGCCGAAGGGCTTTGGCCCCTGGCGCGCTTCCGAAAGCGGCCTGCGCGGCATCGTCAACCCGCAGACGCAGGCCAAGCTCGACGAGTTCTACACCGAGCTGCTCACTCGCAACTACGTGAACGACAGCGAGCGCCGCATGGTGATGCTGTCCGTCGCCTACGGCCGCGAGCAGAGCGACACGCTGTCGGTGCACCTGCCCGACGTCTGCTACCCCGCGCAGGGCTTCGAGGTGCGCGAGGTGCGCCACGTGCCGCTCGACGTGGGCGAGGGCCACCTCATTCCGGCGCGCCGTCTCATCACGCAGGCGCCGCAGCGCCCCGAGCCGCTGACCTACTGGACCACCGTGGGCGAGCGCGCGGCCGACGGCGGGCTGCAGCGCAAGCTGGCACAGATGCACTACGGCCTGCAGGGCCTGGTGCCCGACGGCCTGGTGTTTCGCGTCTCCACCATCGGCGACCAGTTCGACGAGGAGTTCCGCGTGCAGCACGAGTTCGTGCGGGCGCTGGCAGCCGCCCTGCCGCCCGCGGTACGCCGGCGCCTGATGGGGAGCGAAGCCAGGTGATGCAGGGACTGTCCAGCCTGCGAAACCCGTTCACCGGCTGGCGCTGGTCGTGGGTGCTGCGCGACGCGCTGGTGCTGTGCCTGCTCGCGCTGGCGGTGGCGGCGGCCACGCTGTTCGGCTGGCAGGTGCTGGCGATCCTGGGCGCGCTCGGCGCCGTGCTGCTGGCCGCCGCCTGGCTGCTCTACCGCAGCGGAGACGGCAGCCGCGAATGGCTGCTGCTGGTGGTGCTCGCGGGCCTGCTGGGGCTGCCCATGCTGGCCCGGGTGGCGGCCGTCGGGCTATTCGGGCCGTGGCAGCTGGCGCTGCTGGCCATCTCGGTGCTCGGCATCGGGCGTTTCGCGACCGACGTGCGCGAGTCCGGCTGGCTCAAGCTGGCGGTGTGGGCCTTCGGCGTGAGCTTGGTGCTGGCGCTGGTGTCGTCCTGGGCCGGCCGCACCCGGCCGGTGGCCGGCGCCTACCAGCTCTTCTCGGACCTGAAGCCTCTGCTGCTCGTGTGCCTGGGCTACGCGCTGCGCTGGGACGACAGCACCGAGCGCTGGCTGTGGCGCGTGGTGCAGTGGGCCTGGCTGCCGATGCTGCTGTTCGTGATCTTCGAGTGGGCCGCGCCGGGCGCCTACTTCCAGCTGCTCTACCGAGGGGCCGGCTCGCCATCGGCCGACCCGACCGGGCTGCTGCCTTCGCGGGCCATCGGCCTGTTCGAGCACCCCTCCTTCCTGGCCAGCATCTCGGCGCTCTTCGCGCTGCTCTGCATGGGCCGCACCTGCAGCGTGGTGCGCGGCGAAGGCGCGCGCTGGGGCTGGCTGGTCGTGGTGTACGGCCTGCTCATCGTGTGTTCGGTGCAGCGCCAGGAAATGGTGGCCTGCGCGCTGGGGCTGGCGGCGATCGTGCTGCTGTCGCGGCCCGACAAGCTGGTGCGCAACCTGATGATCGTCGCGCTGGTGGCCACGCCGGTGGTGGTGGCGTTCGTGTTCGTGTTCGCCGACAACATCCAGCGCGAGATGGCCTTCTGGGGCCTGGGCCCGGCCACCACCGCCATCGAGATCCCCCGTGCCCAGCTCTTCGTGGGCGCCTTCCACGTGGCGCAGCAGCACTTTCCGCTCGGCTCCGGGCTCGGCACCTATGCCGGCGCCGGTGCCGAGAAGTTCGACGCCTCGCTGTACTACGAGCTCGGCTTTCGCAACTACTGGTGGTTCGGCAAGCAGGACTTCCTGATGGACACCTACTGGCCGAACCCGATCGCCGAGATGGGCTTCGCCGGGGCGGGCTTCCTGCTGCTGTGCTACCTCGCGCTGCTGGGCCATGCGGTGTCGCGCGCGCGGCGCGAACGGTATGGCGTGGCCCACGGCTACTGGCTGGCCGCGGCCGGGATGATGCTCTACACGCTGGTGCTGTCGATCAGCTCGCCGGCCTTCCAGGACCCGCGGCTGTTCGTCATCCCGGCCATCATGTTCGGCGTGGCCTCCTGGCAAGCAAAGAGGGAAGCCCATGCGTTGCATTGAATCCAGCCGCCTGGCGGCCGCCTGCCTGCTGTCCCTGGGGGCCGCAGCCGCCTGGCCCCAGGCCTGCGAACAGCCCGACGCACTGAAGCTGCGCGCCACCGTCACGGCCGACCAGGTGCAGCGCGCCAATGCGCCGCGCGAGCTGTTCGGCTTCAACGTGCCGTGGCGCGACTTCCAGATGGGCTACCTGCAAGGCGATGGCGAGGTGCGCTCCGAGCTGATCGAGCTGCTCAAGCCTTTCAAGGGGGCGCTGTACCGCTACCCCGGCGGCACGCCGTCGAACTGGTTCGACTGGGGCGAGGCCACCCGCGGCCCGCGCGAGAAGCGCATCGCGCTGCATGCCGACTACGAGCGCTACGCGAAGGCCGACTTCGGGCCCGACGAATTCGCGCGCTTCGTGCAGGCGGTGGACGGCCGCGCCATCCTCACGCTCAACCTGATGGGGCCCTACAAGAAGCCGCTGCCTGCCGCCGGGCTCAAGGGCCCGAGCCGGCAGTTCGCCGAGGTGGTGAAAAGCACGCCCGGCTTCGGCTGCGGCGGCGGCAAGGGCTGCCGCGTGATGGCGCTCGAACTCGGCAACGAACTCGACTGGGAGCCCTACAAGATCGGCGCTGCCGAATATGTGGAGCGCGCCGAAGCGGCGCGCGCCGAGGTGAACGACGTGCTGCCCGATGCGGTGTGGGTGGCGCATGGCCGCAGCGCACCGTGGGGCCTTGCGGCCGAGGACACGGCGGCCTTCAACAAGGAGCTGGCCCGCGCGCTCGCGCCGCGTGTGCAGGGTTTTGCGATCCACCCCTACTACGACGGCATCGACGTGCCCTCGGCCATCGGCTACGTGCGCAGCTTCGGCGACACCTGGAAGGCGGTGCGGCCGGATGCGCAGGTCTATGTGACCGAACACGCGCGCTGGCCAGCCGAGCCGCCCAAGGGCAGCAAGGCCAAGTGGCAGGACAACTGGTACCAGGCCAGCGGCCTGGGCGGCGCCATCTCCACCGCCGACTTCATGCTGGCCCTGATGCCGATGACCAACGTGGCCGCCGCCAACTGGCACGCACTCGCCACGCAGGGCCCCTGGCAGCTGGTGCGGCGCGACACGGGCAGCAACAGGCTGTTCGCCTCGCCCATCTACTGGGGCATGCGGGTGCTGCGCGATGCCTACCTCGACGACGTGGTGAAGCTCGAGTACCAGCCCACCAAGGCGGCCCGCTACGGCGGCGGCTACGACCAGCGGCTGGTGGCCATGCGGGGTGCCGACGGCCGGGTGAGCGTGCTGGGCATCAACCGCGCACAGCAGCCGATGGCGCTCGACATCGACTGGGCCGGCGCCAAGCGGCGCGCGTCCGGACGTGCGCAGCTGCGCTTCATCACCGCCGAGAACACCAGCATCGACAACGACGCCGTGCAGCCGCGCAAGGTCGAGATGCAGACGCAGGCAGCGAGCGTCGCGGCCGATCGAAAGCGCAGCAGCTGGTGCGTGCCCGCCCGGTCTGTCTTCTCGATCGTCGAGCCCTGACGAACAACAACAACCGATGATCCGCCTGTACTACTCCATCAACGACCGCTACCCGGCCTATCGCGTCGACCTGTCCGAACTGGTGGCGCATTCGCTCAAGGACCTGGGCGTGAACACCGAGTGGTACATGGCGCGCGATGCGCAGGCCGGCGCCGGCGAGCGGCGCAGCTATCTCGGCCAGGTGGCCCATGTGCCGGCGGCCTGGAACTCCTGGTGGGGGCGGCGACTGAACCGCCTGTCGTACTGGCTGGCCGACTGGGCCGGCATCGCGCGGGCGGGCGCGGGGCAGTTCGACGTGATCCAGGTGCGCGACAAGTACCTCGCGTCGCTGGTGGCGCTGGTGGTGGCCCGGGTGAGCCGCAAGAAGTTCGTCTACTGGTGCTCGTTTCCCTATCCCGAATTCGCGGTCGAGATGGGCGAGCAGACCCCGGGCTTCAAGGGCTGGCTGCTGCGCACCAAGGGTCGCCTGGCGGCCTGGCTGCTGTACCGCGTGATCATGCCGGCGGCCGACCACTGCTTCGTGCAGAGCGAGCAGATGCGCGAGGACCTTGCCGACTACGGCATCCCGCTGGCGCGCATGACCTCGGTGCCGATGGGCGTGCCGCCGCGCCTGCTCGAGTGGACGCGCGAGCGCCACCACGACATCGTGCCGCAGCGCATCGTCTACCTCGGCACGCTGGCCGCCGTGCGCCGGCTCGACGAGATCGTGCGGGCCTTCGCGCTGGTGAAGCAGCGGTGCCCGCAGGCGACGCTCATGATGGTGGGCGAGGGCGACACGCCCGACGAGCGTTTCGCGCTCGAGGCGCTGGTCAGGAGCATGGGCCTGGCCGACTCGGTCACTTTCACCGGCTTCGTGCCCATCGAGCAGGCCTGGGACCTGGCCGCCAGCGCGTCGGTGTGCCTGTCGCCCTTCTATCCGACCAAGATCCTCGCCTCCACTTCGCCCACCAAGCTCATCGAATACATGGCGCTGGGGCGGCCGGTGGTCTGCAACGACCACCCCGAGCAGTCGGCCATCATCCGCGACAGCGGCGCCGGCATCTGCACCTTGTGGGGCGCAGAGCACTTTGCCGACGCCATCGTGAACCTGCTCGACTACCCCGAGCAGGCCGAGACCATGGCCGCGCGCGGGCCCGGCTGGGTGGCCGCGCACCGCACCTACACCGTCATCGCGCGCAAGGTGCATGCGCGCTATCGCGAGATCGTGGGAGCGCGCACATGATCAGCAGCCGCTATTCCGGCGAGCGCGTGCGGCGCGGTTTCGTGCACTTCCTGCTGGGCAAAGGCGTGTCCGCGGTGTGCGGCTTCCTGGCCATGGTGCTGGTGGTGCGCGCGTTGTCGCTGCAGGCCTTTGCCGACTACACCGTGCTGGTCGCGCTGGTCGAGCTGGCCACCGCGCTGTCGGGCCTGGGCCTCGGGCACGTGCTGCTGCGCTACGTGCCCGAGCTCTACGAGAAGCAATACCGCCTGTCGCTGCGCCGGCTGGTCTGGGGCGCCATCGGCATGCGCACGGTGGCCATGGTGCTGCTGGCGCTGGTGCTGCACGGGGCTTCCTCGGGCCTGGCGCAACTGGTGGGCATTGCCGGCGGCGGCGCGGTGGTGAGCGCCTTCCTTGCGGTGGTGGTGCTGCGCTCGACGGGGCACTTCTTCTCGCAGGTGCTCGAGTCCACGCTGCACCAGGGCATTTCGCAGACCGGCTTTTCGCTCGCGGCACTGCTGCGGCTCGTCGGCATGGCATGGCTGATGCAAGGCGGTGGCGAGGTGTCGCTCATCGACGTGATCTACGTCGAGGCCGCCGCCGACGCGGCCTGCATGCTGGTGCTGGCGGCCGGCCTGGTGAAAGTGCTGTACGAGAAGGCCGCAGCGACCGCCGACAACACGGCAGACGGCCGCTGGATGCAGGGCCGGCTGCGGGCCATGGTGCGCTTTGCCGCCGCGGGCTACGTGCAGCACCTGGCGATCCTGCCGTACGGCGGCAACACCAACCGCCTGGTGGCCGGCCACATGCTGGCCGCGCCCGCGGTGGCGAACTACGGCTTCGCCCAGTCGCTGTACGAATACCTGAAGCGCTACCTGCCCGCCCAGCTGATGGTGGGCCTCATCCGGCCGGTGATCGTCGCGCGCTGGGCGCGCGAGCGCAGTTTCCCGGCCATTGCCGAGATCAGCAGCCAGGTGGTGCTCATCAACGTGCTGCTGGTGGGTGGCGTGCTCGCGGTGCTGGCGGTGGCGGGCCGCGAGTCGCTGGCCGTGATCTCCGGCGGCAAGTACGCCGGCGAGTCGCTGGCGGTGCTGCTGGGCCTGTGCGTGGTGCTGCTGCTCGAAACCCAGCGCCAGCAGATCGAGGTGCTGGTGCAGACGGTGGAGCGCTACGAAGATCTCATCCCGTCGAATGCCCTGGTGGCCGCTTCGGTGCTGGGTGCCGTGCTGCTGCTGCCGGCGCTGGGCGCGCTGGCCTTTCCGGTGGCCAACGCGTGCGGCCTGATCGCCGGCAACCACTGGGTCGTGTCGCGGCTGCGCAAGCGCGGCTACGAATACCGGCACGACTGGCGCGGCAGCATGCTGGTTGGGGTGGCCGGCGCCGTCTCGGTGGCCGGCGGGTGGCTGCTGCGCGCGGCCGGCGTGCACTGGGCCGTCGCCGCGCTCGCGGTGGTGCTGGTGTTCACCCTGCTGGCGTGGCTGCTGCTGGGTCCCAGCCTGCGGGCCTTCGCGCAGGACCTGGCGGGCCGCGCCGGCCCGGGCGGCGGCCTGCCGCCGGTGGCGCCGCCGGCCCCCGCGCGCGGCACGCAGCAGCGGCCGTTGCGCATCGCCTTCGGCGTGCTGTCGTCGAAGCAGTCCGAGCAGTTCATCGACGAGATCGCGCGCGCGGTGGCGCCGCACCCGGTGTTCGTGCACCACGACTTTTCCAAGGTGCCGGTGCTGAGGCCGCTGCAACCCAACGTGACCGTGCTGCGCGACCCGGTGCCCACCGCCTGGGGGGACTGGTCCCTGGTGGCGGCCACGATGCGGCTGATGGAACGCGCGCTCGAAGACCGCGAGGTCACGCACTTCCAGCTGCTGTCCGAGAGCTGCCTGCCGGTGCGCCCGCTGGCGGAATTCGAAAACCACCTGCGGCACGAGCAGCCCGACTTCATGATCGACATGCGCCCGCTCGACGAACCGCAGTCGCTGCTCAGCCACGGCTGGCGCTACCTGTCCGAGCCGGGATGGCTGCGCCGCGCGGCCCGGCTCGCCACGGTGTGGGCGTGGCAGCGTGCCGGTCATGCCCAGGTCAACAACATCAACCTGCAGCTGGCCGGCATGGCCGAGGGCCCGCTGGCACGTGTGCGCCAGTGGATCGGCTACCAGGTGCTGATGGCCATCGCCTGGCGGCATCGCAAGCGGCTGCGCTGCCTGGGCGGGCAACGCCTGGCCATCGGCAGCCAGTGGTTCGGCGCCAGCCGCCGCGGCGTGGACTGGCTGCTGCGCGCACGGGATGCACTGCCGCGGCTCACGCGGCACTTCGAGCGCTCCCACATTCCCGACGAAGCCTACCTGCACACGCTGGTGAGCTGTGCGCAGGCCGCCGCACTGCCGCTGGTGGTGCGCCCCGGCAACCACGCGCTGTACTGGGACGGCTGCGGCACCGGACCCGACGCGCTGGCGGCCGCCGACCTGCCGCGGGTGCTGGCCTCGGGCCGCCACTTCGCGCGCAAGTTTCCTCTCGAAGCCGGCCACGACGTGCGCGCGGCGTTCCTGCAGCGGGTGCTGCCCGCGCAAGGCAATCCCGCAGCCGAGGCGGCGGCAGCGGCCACTTGATCCTCGCCGATACACCGAATCGAACGACCTGAAAGACATGTCGAACATCACACCTGCCCAGGCCCATGCCCGCCTGATGGAGCGGCTCAAGGCTGCCCATGCGCCGCTGCTGCCGCTGCTGTCCGGCCGCCCCCTGCATTACCTGGACGTGCCCATGCACGGCAACGTGGGCGACCTGCTCATCATGGCCGGCACGCTGAAGTTCTTCGAGACGCACCGACTCACGCCCACGCGCAGCGCGATGTACTTCAACTACGACGCCAGCTGGGCTCGCAGCGGCGACGTGCTCGTGTTCCACGGAGGCGGCAACTTCGGCGACATCTACGGCCCCTTCCAGGCGTTTCGCGAACACCTCATCGCCAGGCGCCCGGACTGCCGCATCGTCGTCATGCCGCAGAGCCTGCATTTCGAGGACCCGGCCGCCTTCGAGCGCTGCCGGTCGGTGTGCGCCGGCCATCCGGACCTGCACATCTGCGTGCGCGACGAGCATTCGCGCCTGGTGGCGCAGCAGCTCACCGAACACGTGTACCTCATGCCCGACATGGCCCACCAGCTGTGGCCGCTGCGCCGTACGCAGCAGGGGCAGGGCGTGCTGCACTTGCGCCGCCGCGATGGCGAAAGCACCGCCGGCGGCGGCGAGGCCGGCAGCGGCAGCTTCGACTGGGACGACCTCATCGGCCCCGGCTGGCGTTTCACGCTGCGGCAGATCGAGCGCTGCGTCACGCAGGCCGGCCGCAGGCTGGGCGCTCAGGGCCTGTTCGGCAACTGGTTCGCGCGCTGGTGGCAGCAGCGGGCCGACCGGATCATGCAGCGGGCCGTGGCGTTGTTCTCCCGGTACGAGCGGGTCGAGAGCGACCGCCTGCACGCGCACATCCTGTCGTGCCTGCTGGCCATGCCCCACCGCGTCGACGACAACAGCTACGGCAAGAACAGCCGCTACGTCGCGCAATGGACGCATGCCAGCCCGCTCGTCGAGCTCAATGCCGGCACGCGTCGCGCCGTGGCGCAGCAGCAGCAGGGTCATCAGGGCCAGGCCGGAGAAGCCGCCGGCGCGCCCGTCCATGCCGCCGCCACCGGAGGGGCCGGCGCATGAAAAGAGCCCACATGCCCACGCTGCTGAGCATCAACACCTACCACTACCGCCGCGGCGGCTCCGACGTGGTGTACCTCGACCACGCGGCGCTGATGGAAGAGCTGGGCTTTCACAGCGCCTTCTTCGCGATGCAGCACCCGAAGAACATCGAAACGCCCTGGTCGAAGTACTTCATCGAGGAGATCGAGTTCGGCCACGAGTACTCGCTGCTGGAGAAGGCGGTCAAGGCGACCCAGGTCGTCTATTCGTTCGAAGCCCAGCGCAAGCTGCGTTCCCTGCTGGCCGACCACCGCGTCGACCTCGCGCACCTGCACTGCATCTACCACCACCATTCGCCGTCCATCCTGTCGACGCTCAAGCAGGCCGGCGTGCCCATCGTGATGACGGCGCACGACACCAAGATGATCTGCCCGTCGGCCAAGATGCTCAACCGCACCGGCGTGTGCGAGCGCTGCCGCGACGGCTCCCTGCTCAACGTGGTGAAGCATCGCTGCGTGCGGGAGTCGCTGGCCGCCAGCGCCATCGTCGCCGTCGAGGCCGGCGTCCACCGGTGGCTCGACAGCTACCAGCGCCACCTCGACAAGGTGGTGGTGCCCAGCCAGTTCCTGCGCGACAAGTTCATCGAGTGGGGCTGGCCGCGCGACCGGTTCGTCTACATCCCCAACTACGTGGACGCGCCCCGTTTCATGCCGCGCTACGAGCCGGGCGACCACGTCCTCTATCTCGGTCGCCTCGTCAACGAAAAGGGCGTGGCGACCCTGCTGCGCGCCGCTCACGAGGCCCGCGTGCCGCTCAAGCTGCTCGGCACCGGTGCACACGAGGCCGATTTCAAGGCACTCAATGCATCGCTTGGGGGCAAGGCCGAGTTCCTGGGCTACCAGAGCGGCCAGGCACTGCATGAAGCAGTGCGCCGTGCACGCGTGGTCGTGCTGCCGACCGAGATGTACGAGAACGCACCCATGAGCGTTCTGGAAAGCATGGCCCTCGGAAAGCCGGTCATTGGTGCGCGAATCGGTGGCATTCCGGAACTGGTTGTTGAAGGTGAAACAGGATGGATCTTCAAGAGCGGTTCGGTGCCTGATCTGGCGCAATGCTTGCAGACCGCGATGGCGGCCTCCGACTCGCACCTCATCGAGATGGGCCGCGCCGCGCGGCGGCACGTGGAACAACGCTTCCACCGCGCGGGCTATGTGGACGCGATGCTCAACCTCTATGCCTCGCTGGGCGTGCGGGTGGTGTCGTGAAGATGCACCTGCCGCTACAACGGGCCGGCAGGTCGCCCCGCCCACCGCCCGTGCAGGAGGCCCGCTTGCGGTAGCGACCGGCAGGCGGGGTCGCGATGAAACGCCTGAACGTCCCCCGCTTGCTCAACGTCAACACCTACCACTACCGCCGCGGCGGCTCGGACGTGGTGTACCTCGAACATGCCGCGCTGATGGAATCGCTGGGCTGGAACACCGCGTACTTCGCGATGCACCACCCGAAGAACTTCGAGACGCCGTGGGCCCGCTACTTCATCGATGAACTGGAACTCGGACACGACTACAGCCCGGCGCGCAAGCTCGTGATGGCCACCAAGGTCATCTACTCCTTCGAGGCACAGCGCAAGCTGCGCGCACTGCTGGCGGAGCACCCGGTCGACATCGCCCATGTGCATTGCATCTACCACCACCATTCGCCGTCCATCCTGCCCACGCTCAAGCAGGCCGGCGTGCCCGTCGTGATGACCGCACACGATCTGAAGCTCGCCTGCCCGGCCTACCGCATGCTCAATGACAACGGGCTGTGCGAGCGCTGCCGCGACGGCTCGGTGCTGAACGTGCTGCGCCACCGCTGCATGCGCGGCTCCCTGGGCGCGAGCGCCGTCATCGCGGCCGAGAGCGGGCTGCACCGCTACCTCGACACCTACCGCAGGCACCTCGACAAGGTGGTCGTGCCCAGCCGCTTCTTCCTCGAGAAATTCGTCGAGTGGGGCTGGCCGCGCGAGCGCTTTGCCTACATCCCGAACTACGTGGACGCGTCGGCCTTCGAACCCTGCTTCGAGCCGGGCGGCTACTTTCTCTACTTCGGGCGGCTCGCGCCCGAGAAGGGCGTGGCCACGCTGCTGCAGGCCGCGCACGAGGCAGGCGTGTCGCTCAAGGTGGCCGGCACCGGCCCGCAGGAGGCGGCGCTGAGGGCGCTGGCGGCCTCGTTGCCGGGGCTCGACGTGGAGTTCCTCGGCTACCGCAGCGGCGAGCCCTTGCATCAGCTGGTGCGCGCCGCGCGGGCCGTGGTGCTGCCCTCCGAGTGGTACGAGAACGCTCCGATGAGCGTGCTCGAGAGCATGGCGCTGGGCAAGCCGGTGATCGGCGCACGCATCGGCGGCATCCCCGAGCTGATCGACGAAGGCGAAACCGGCTGGGTCTTCGAAAGCCGTTCGAAGACCGATCTCTCGCAGCGGCTGCAGCAGGTGCAGCGCGCCGGCGATGCCGGCCTGGCCCGCATGGGCCGCGCCGCCCGAGCGCGCGTGGCCGAACACTTCAACCGTTCGCGATACCAGCGCGCCACGCTGGAGCTGTATGCCTCCCTGGGCGTGGCGCTGACCGAACCCTCATGACCTCCCATTCCAGATGACAGACCGACTCAAGACCTTGCGCATCCTCGGCACCCGCGGCGTGCCGGCCGCCCACGGCGGCTTCGAGACTTTTGCGGAACACCTCGCGCTCCACCTGGTCGAGCGGGGCTGGCGGGTGGTGGTCTATTGCCAGGAAGATGGCGCAGGCCCCATGTTCGAAGACCGCTGGCGAGGCGTGGAGCGGGTGCGCATTCCGGTGCGTGCGACAGGGCCCAAGGGCACGGTGCAGTTCGACTGGAAGGCCACGCTGCATGCGTCGCACCATCGGGACCTCTGCCTCACGCTGGGCTACAACACCGCGGTGTTCTGCGCTCTGCTGCGGCTGCGCGGCGTGCCCAACATCATCAACATGGACGGCATCGAGTGGTCGCGCGCCAAGTGGGGGCCGGTGGCCAAGACCTGGTTCTGGTTCAACGACTGGGCAGGTTGCTGGCTGGGCGACCACCTGGTGGCAGACCATCCGCAGATCAAGGTCCACCTGGCGTCCCGGGTGCGCCACGACAAGATCACCACCATCGCCTACGGGGCCGACCGCATCGAAGCCATGCCCGAGCTGCCGGTGCGCGAGCGCGGGCTGGAGCCGGGCCGCTACCTCACGCTGGTGGCGCGGCCCGAGCCCGAGAACTCGCTGCTGGAGGTGGTGCAGGGCTTTTCCGCGCGGCCGCGCGGCCTGCAGCTGGCGGTGCTCGGCAACTACGCCGCAGACAACGCCTACCACCGGGCGGTGCAGGAAGCCGCGGGCAGCGAAGTCCGGTTCCTCGGGGCCATCTACGACAAACCGGTGGTGCAGGCCCTGCGCTTCCACAGCGCGGCCTATGTACACGGCCACCAGGTGGGCGGCACCAATCCGTCCCTGGTGGAGGCGCTGGGCGCCGGCAACGCGGTGATCGCGCATGACAACCGGTTCAACCGTTGGGTGGCAGGTGAAGGCGCGCGCTACTTCAGCGACGCGGGCTCCTTCGATCGCGTGCTGACCGACGTGCTGGCGGACCCGTCGGCACTTCAGGGCATGCGCGCAGCGAGCGTGCGGCGTTTCGAGGACGGCCTCACCTGGCCGCAGATCCTGGGTGCCTACGAGACGCTGCTGCAGCAGTACCTGCCGCAGGTGGTGCGCGACGGGGTGGTGGCGGACCGCAGGGCCTGAGCCGCAACCCAGGCCCTAAAAGCAAGAAGGCCCGCCGGGGAGGGAACACCCGGGGGGCCTTTCCTCTTGTGGAGGAATCGGGGCGCTTACACCTGAGAGCGGCGGCGTGCCACGTACCCGACGGCCAGCAGGCCTGCCAGCAGCAGCGCATACGTTTCAGGTTCCGGCACCGGCGTCACGTTGAAGCCGCCGGCGTAGGCACCGTAGTGGTGGCCATAGACCTTCGGGCCGGTGATGAGGCCGGAGATGCGCACGGTGTACAGGCCTTCAGCGACGTTGTCGAAGCTCACGCCGTCGGCAACCTTGGTGTCGGTGTACGTGTTGGCGTCATCGAAGATCTTCACTTCCTTCAGGTCGAGACCCAGGGTGAAGAAGTTGCCCAGCACGTTCGACAAGGTTTCCACCGACAGATCGCCGATGGTCCAGTCGCTGAAGCTGCGCTTCTTGCCGGACACCGCGCCCACGTAGCACTGGTCGAGCCCGATGCCCACCGGGCAGGGCACGTCGAGCGCCTGGGCCGATGTGCCCGCGAGCATCGCCACCGAGGCGCCCGCGGCCAGCAGCAGCTTCTTCGCTACTAACTTCTGCTTCATTTCACTTCTCCCGAAGTTGCAAACACATTGAGGGGACGAGACAAAGCTGAACCACATGAATGGCGGCCTGAACGGCAAGCTGCATGCCCAGACGGCGTTTCTTCTTCCTGGTTCCTGTCCGCCGATACCGGCCCTGGCCTTGGCGCAACAACCGCCACTAGGGCTCTTGCACACCTCAACCGACGCCGGCACGTGGCGGACAACAACAAGGAAGTCGTGTCGCTTGCACATGCGTGCATGCTGCACAGGGCCATGCCCTGCGGGTCAGCTGCAAAGATTCTGTGGTGGAACGCTGTATGAAAACCGCACCACTTACCCACCGTTTCATCGGAGACAGTTGCGGGATTCGCGGCGCAAAACCTGCGACACGCTCAGCGGCCGCAGCCCAGCGGACGCCGCGGATCCGGCTTCGCCGGTCCGCCGGCGTCGCCCCCTTGAGGGGGTGCGGCGAAGCCGCTACGGGGGTGGGTCACCTCAACACGAACTGGACGTTGCAGCTGCCGGTGGTGAAGTCGTACGGATAGCTCACGCCAGCGGTGTCGCCGACGACCGAGCGCTTCTCGTGCGAGACCGAACATGCGAAGCCGAGGCCGCGGCTGAACTGGTACTTCGCGCCCAGCGTGGCGGTGGTCGTGCGGTCCTTGCCGCTGGCGAACTGCGGCGACGGCGGCTGGCCTTCGAAGGTGAGGAAGAACGCGTCGTCGATCTTGCGGCGGCTGTGCGTGAGGCTCGAATACACCATGATCTTCGAGGTCGCATCCCAGCGCACCGAGGCCTGCGCGGTGGTGCGCCGCTGCGTGTCGTTGGACTGGTCGCTGTACAGCCCGTAGTCGATGTCGGCCGAGCCGGCGTTGCTGTCGTGAGAGAGCGAGAAGCGCATCGAGGTCTTGCCGGTGAGCTTCCAGTCGTAGTTGAGCAGGCCGCTCCAGAACTTGGCCGAGCGCTGCGACAGCGCCGAGTGATCCTCGCGTGTGTAGGCCACGCGCGCGCTGAGGGTGCTGTTGCCGGTGGGCGTCAAGGTGGTGGTGAGGTCCACGTCGTCGCGCTTGAATTCGTCGCCCACCACCAGCAGGCTGCCGGGGTCGATGAAGCGCGGGTACTTGCCTTCGCTGTGGCGTGCCCCCAGGCGCCAGCTGAAGAGGTCGCTGGGGCGGAAGCGCAGGCCGGCGTTGACGGAAGACTGGCGCAGGTTGCGGTTGTCGAAGGGCGCCTGGTGCTCGCTCTCGTCGTAGGCGCCGCCGCCTTCGAGCGTCCAGCGCGTCACGACGCCCAGGCGCAGCTGCGCGGCGCCGCCGCGCACCGTGGCCGCCGATCGGGCGGCCGAGCCGCCGGTGCCGGCCTGCTGCTCGTACTGCTGCAGCGAGCGGCGGTGGTAGGCGCGCACGTCGCCCGACAGGCGCTCGATGCTGGCCCAGTCGAGCTTCACGCTCGCGTTGTGGTCGGTGTTGTCGAGCTGCTCGAGGTTCTTGTACTTGTTGTGGTTGGCCGAGAGGTTCACGCTGAGCATCCCGCGGCCCAGCGGCTGGTCGAGCCCCGCCAGCAGGCCGGTGCTGCTGATCCAGTCGTCGGCCTCGGGCGTGCCCGATTCGCTGCGGAACACGTTGCTGTCGTGCGTGAAGGTCTGCGAGACGCCGAACCAGTAGGGGCTGGGTTCGTCCTGTGCGCTGCTGCCGACGGCAGCGAAGGCGATGCAGGAGGCGACGGCGGCGTTGCGCCGCGGGTGCGAGAGACGAGCGCTTTTCATGATGTTGTGACGGCTCTTTCGGGCCGCGTAGTCAAAAAGGAACGTCGCCCCTCCACGAGCGAGCGGCATCAGTACGCGTTTCGATCGAACAGCATGAGCTTGATCGTGCGCGCGATGATCTGCAGGTCCAGGGCGAGCGACCAGTTCGAGAGGTATTCCAGGTCGAAGGCCACGCGCGCCTGCATCTTGTCGACGGTGTCGGTTTCACCGCGATGACCATTGATCTGCGCCCAGCCGGTGATGCCCGGCTTGACCTTGTGGCGCACCATGTAGGCCTTGATCATGCGGCGGTACTGCTCGTTGTGCGCCACCGCATGGGGACGCGGCCCCACGATGCTCATGCGGCCTTGCAGCACGTTGATGAACTGCGGCAGCTCGTCGAGCGAGGTCTTGCGGATGAAGGCGCCGAACGGCGTGACGCGAGGGTCGCCCTTGGTGGCCTGCTGGATCACCGGGCCGTTGTCCTGCGTTCGCATCGACCGGAACTTGTAGACGGTGATCTCGCCGCCGTCCAGGCCGTTGCGCTTCTGCTTGAAGATGACCGGCCCGGGCGAACTCAGCTTCACGCCGATGGCCACCGCCGCCAGGATGGGCGAGATCAGCACCAGGATGATGCTGGCCAGCACGATGTCCGACAGGCGCTTGATCAGCCGGTTGGCGCCGGTGAACGGGGTTTCGAGCAGGCCCACCACCGGCACGCCGTCGATGTCCTGCAGGCGGCCCTGCACGATGCTGATGCCGAACACGTCGGGCACGAAGTACAGCGAAGCGGTGGTGTCCTGCAGGGAGGCGAGCAGCTGCACGATGCGCGGCTGCGAGCCCAGCGGCAGCGTGATGTAGACCTCCTTGATGCCGTGGCGCAGCACGTGGTCGCGCAGCTCGTTCAGCGAGCCCAGGCGCTTGTTTCGCGCCTCGGGCGCGAGCCGGTCGTCGGTGCGGTCGTCGAAGTAGCCGGTGAAGTCGACGCCGAACTCGTGCTGCTTGCCCAGGGCGCCGGCCACGCGCACCCCCAGGGGCCCGCCACCCACCACCGCGACGGCACGGCGCGCCGAAGGCTGCTGCGCTTCGCGGCGCAGCCAGGCGCCGCCGGCAACGGCGGCGGCATACAGCAGCAGCGGCGTGCCCACCCCCCAGGCGACGAGCACTCGTTCGTCGAACAGCTTGAAGCTGTCGGTGGCGTAGCCGCACAGGGCCAGGATGGTGAGCAGTGTGCTCCACGACAGCAGGACGTCGATGGCCGCGTTCAGAGGTTTCTGCTTGAAGCGGTTGACGCCGGGGAAGGACAGCGCAAAGACCAGCAGGCACATCGCGATGCCGGCGCGGTCGACCGGCGACCCGCCGGCGATGCTGGCCGCGATGAAGCCGACGATGATGAGCGCAGGTTCCAGGAAGGCCGAGATGAAGCTGCCGGTGGACTGCGGCGCATTGAGGAACACGCGCGTGTTCCGCTGTTCCTGGGGCATCAATGCAGATCGGTGGTTGTGTTCGAGATGCGCGGTCATGTTCATACCCGGCGTCGCGACATGCCGGCTGCCACGGACGGGCGAGCTACGCAAAGTTCACGCCCGGGCCGGCGGTTTCGGGAGGTGCGCTCACCGGCAGCAACACTTCGCCGCAATCGCCCGAGGCAGGGCAGGCGCAGCGCGTCCAGAGAGCACCGGCGCATCGTATGCAGCCGCACTCCTTTGTTGAAGGCGTGCGCAATGCAAGCACCGTAACTTGCGGTGTCAATGGCGCACCGGTCGCATCAACTCATGCGCCGGGCGCTCGAACGCAGGGCAAAACGACCTTGGGGCGGCGTTTGTTGCCGAAAGAATTTCTGCTGCTCAGAGCGTGCGGCCGCGGCGGTACTGGGCGTGCGTGCGGCGCTGGAGCGACGTGGCGGTTTCGAGTGCCGCCATCGAGCGACCCGCGTGTGCATGGGTGATGGCGATCCCCAGGGCATCGGCCGCGTCGCGGCCCGGTTCCCCCGGCAGCGACAGCAGGCGCTGCACCATCTGCTGGACCTGCTCCTTGCGCGCGTGGCCGTGGCCGACGATGGCCTTCTTCATCTGCAGCGCGGTGTATTCGGCCACCGGCAGGCCGCGGCTCACCAGCCCCGCGAGCGCCGCGCCGCGCGCCTGCCCGAGCAGCAGCGTGGACTGCGGGTTGACGTTGACGAACACGATCTCGACCGAAGCCGCGACGGGTTCGTAGCGGCGCACCACCTCGCACACCCCTTCGAAGATGATCTTCAGCCGCCCCGGCAGGTCGCCGAGTGCGGCGTCGCGTGTCTTGATGGTGCCGCTGGCGACATAGTGCAGCTGCGCGCCGTCGACTTCGATGACGCCGAAGCCGGTGGTCTGCAGGCCGGGGTCGATGCCGAGGATGCGCATCGTGTGCCGTCAGCGGCTCAGCTGGAAATACCAGCGCACCGAGTGGAAGAACACCGGCGCGGCGAAACACAGCGGGGCCACGCGGTCGAGCAGGCCGACCGCGCCGGTCACCGACGAGCGGTTGCCCCAGTAGCGCACGCCGGCGTCGCGCTTGAGCGCCTTCATGACGAACTCGCCCAGGGTGCCGGCCGCGGCGGCGATGAAGGCCATCGACAGCGCCTGGCCGGCCTTGAAGGGCGTGATCCAGTAGAGCAGCGCGCCGGTGAAGGCACCCACCAGCGAGCCGATCATCCAGGCGCGGATGGAGAACGAGCGGCTGATGAGCCGCGCCACCGGCCGCCGCCGCAGCCAGCGGCTGGCAGCCTCCTGCACGATCTGCGCGGTGGCCACGGTGAAGACCAGGAAGAACACGAGGAAGGCGCCACGGCCTTCGTAGCGCGGGAATTCGAGCAGCAGCAGCGCCGGCGCATGGGACAGGCCATAGACGCAGACCATGATGCCCCACTGGATCTTCGAGTTGCGCTCGAGAAACCGCTCGGGGTCGCCCGCCAGCGCGCTGACCACCGGGATGGCCAGGAACACGTACACCGGGATGAACACGCTGAACAGGTCGAAGTTGCGGTTGGCCACCACGATGTACTGCAGCGGCAGCACGAAGAAAAACGCCAGGATCAGGCTGCGGTGGTCGCTGCGGCGGGTGTGCATCAGCGTGATGTATTCGCGCAGCGCCAGGAAGGAGAACACGCCGAAGAGCAGGGTTGCGCCCACCGGGCCCGACACCCAGGCCAGCCAGAACAGCGTGGCGCTCACCCAGACCGCGCGCAGGTCGCGCTTGAAGCGCTCGTGCCGGTCGAAGAAGTCGCGCCCGCCTCCGCGCAGCGACAGCATGAAGGCGGTGGCGGTGACGACGACGAGGATGCCGAACAGGATGAGGAACAGCAGGCCGACCTGCTGGTCCACCGAGAGTTCGCGCAGCGCCTTGAAGATCGCCTTCATGCGGCCACCTTGCGCAGCGCCATCACCGCGTCACGTGCTCGCTCGAGGAAGGCCCGCTTGTCCTCGCCCGGCTGCAGCTGCATCGGGGCGCCGAAGGTCACCGAGCACAGGATCGGCACCGGCACCACCTCGCCCTTGGGCATGACGCGCTGCACGTTGTCGATCCAGGCCGGGATGAGCTGCACCTGCGGGAACTGCTCGGCCAGGTGGTACAGGCCGCTCTTGAAGGCCTGCGGTTCGCCCTTGTTGCTGCGGGTGCCTTCCGGAAAGATGACCAGCGAGTCGCCGTTGTTGAGCGCCGCCAGCAGCGGCTCCAGCGGGTCCTGGTCGTCGGTGCGCTGCCGGTTCACGTAGACCGCGTTGAACACCTCGCGGGTGATCCAGTGCTTGAAGCGGCCGGCGGTCCAGTAGTCCTTGGCCGCGATCGGCCGGGTCTGCGTGCGCAGGTCGCGCGGCAGCGCGGCCCAGATCAGCACCCAGTCGAGGTGGCTCTGGTGGTTGGCGAAGTAGATGCGCTGCTCGGCCTTGGGCGGGCTGCCGTACCAGTGGCCTTGCGCGCCGGTGATGAGGCGCGCAATGAAGGCGAGTACGAGGCCGGCGAATTCGGCCAATGTCAGCATATGGCGCTTCTCCCGCGTGCCTTGCCTGGCAGGCGCCGCGGATCCGGCTTTGCCGGTCTGCTGGCGTCGCCCCCTCGAGGGGGAGCGCAGCAGGCGCTACGGGGGGGAGCCATCAGTGCCTGAAGTGGCGGGTGCCGGTGAGCACCATCGCGATGCCGCGCTCGTCGGCTGCCGCGATGACCTCGTCGTCACGCATGCTGCCGCCGGGCTGGATCACGCAGGTGGCGCCGGCGTCGCACACGACGTCGAGGCCGTCGCGGAACGGGAAGAACGCGTCGCTGGCGACCGCCGAGCCCTTGAGCGACAGCCCCGCGTTCTCGGCCTTGATGGAGGCGATGCGGGCCGAATCGATGCGGCTCATCTGCCCCGCCCCGACGCCCAGCGTCATGCCGCCGGCGCAGAACACGATGGCGTTGCTCTTCACGTACTTGGCGACCTTCCAGGCGAACAGCAGGTCCTGCATCTGCTCGTGCGTGGGTTGCTGCTTGGTCACCACGCGCAGTTCGCTGGCCGCCACGTTCTTGGCGTCGGCCGACTGCAGCAGCATGCCGCCGCCCACTCGCTTGAAGTCCATCGGATTGGGCGTGCTGCCCAGCGGCACTTCGAGGAGCCGCACGTTCTGCTTGGCCGCGAACACCGCGCGCGCCTCGGCGGTGATGCTCGGGGCGATGAGCACTTCGACGAACTGCTTCGCCACCAGCTCCGCGGCGGCTTTGTCGAGCGGCTGGTTGAACGCGATGATGCCGCCGAAGGCCGAGGTCGGGTCGGTCTTGAAGGCCTTGCCGTAGGCCTCGGCCGCGGTGCCGCCCACGGCCACGCCACAGGGATTGGCGTGCTTGATGATCACGCAGGCCGGCGCGTCGAAGGTCTTCACGCATTCCCAGGCCGCGTCGGCGTCGGCGATGTTGTTGTACGAGAGTTCCTTGCCCTGCAGCTGGCGGTAGTGCGCCAGGCTGCCGGCGACCGGCTTCACGTCGCGGTAGAACGCGGCGCTCTGGTGCGGGTTCTCGCCATAGCGCATGTCCTGCGTCTTCACGAGCTGCAGGTTGTAGACGGCCGGGTATTCACCGCGCGCCGGCACGTCGGCCGTGTGCTGCTCGGCGCCGTCTTCCAGCGCCGTGAGGTAGTTGGTGATCATGCCGTCGTAGGCTGCGGTGTGTGCGTACACCTTCCTGGCCAGCATGAACTTGGTGCTGCGCTCGACCTTGCCGGCCTTCAGCTCGCCCAGCACGCGCTCGTAGTCGGCGGGGTCGATCACCACCGCCACGTCCTGCCAGTTCTTGGCGGCGGCGCGCAGCATGGCCGGGCCGCCGATGTCGATGTTCTCGATCGCGTCTTCGAGCGTGCAGTCGGGCCGGGCCGTGGCCTGCGCGAACGGATAGAGGTTGACCACCAGCAGGTCGATCGTCCCGATGCCGTGCTCCTTCAGCGCGGCCATGTGTTCCGGCAGGTCGCGGCGCGCGAGCAGGCCGCCGTGGATGCGCGGGTGCAGCGTCTTCACGCGGCCATCGAGCATCTCGGGAAAGCCGGTCACCTCGGACACTTCGGTGACCGGCAGGCCTTTGTCGGCCAGCAGCTTGGCGGTGCCGCCGGTGGACAGCAGCTTCACGCCGGCGGCATGCAGGGCTTGAGCGAATTCGACGATGCCGGTCTTGTCGGAAACGGAGAGGAGGGCGGTGGTCATTTCATTTCCAGTGACGAGTGACTGGTGACGGGTAACTGGTCACTACTTGATGAGCTTGTGCTCGACGAGCTTGCGCCGCAGCGTGTTGCGGTTGATGCCCAGCCATTCGGCGGCGCGCGACTGGTTGCCGTCGGCGTGCTGCATCACCACGTCGAGCAGCGGCTTCTCGACGGTCTTGAGGATCATGTCGTACATGGAGTGCGGCTCCGCGCCGCGCAGGTCCTTGAAATAGACCTCGAGGCTGTCGCGCAGGCACTCTTCGATGTGCTTCTTGCTCATGCCTGCTCCAGACGGACTTGCGTTTCGTTTTTCATGCGGCTTCTTGATCGAGAAGGTTCATGTCCAGCTCCTGCGTCGTGGGCAGGCGCTCGTGTCGTTCGGCCAGCGCGTCGAAATACCCGACCACGGCGGCCAGTTGCTCTGCGCTGCTTTCCAGCGTGTTCATGCGGGCCCGGAACGCTTCGCCGTCCGGCAGGCCGCGCACGTACCAGCCGATGTGCTTGCGTGCCGTGCGCACGCCGGTGAATTCGCCGTACAGCCCGTAGTGGTCGTGCAGATGCTCGACCAGCAGGTCCTGCACCTCGGCCACGGCCGGCGCTTCGAGATGTTCGCCGGTGTCGAGGAAGTGGGCGATCTCGCGGAAGATCCATGGCCGCCCCTGTGCGGCGCGGCCGATCATCACGGCGTCGGCCTTCGTGGCGGCCAGCACTTCACGGGCCTTCTCGGGCGAGGTGATGTCGCCGTTGGCCACCACCGGCACGGCCACCGCCGCCTTCACCGCGGCGATGGTGTCGTACTCCGCCCGGCCCTTGTAGCCCTGCTCGCGGGTGCGGCCGTGCACGGTGAGCATCGCCACGCCGGCGCTTTCGGCGCCGCGCGCGATGCTGACCGCGTTCTTGTGCTGCTGGCACCAGCCGGTGCGCATCTTGAGGGTGACCGGCACGCCGCGCGGCGCACTTGCAGTGACCACGGCCTCGACGATGCGCAGCGCGAGTTCCTCGTCCTGCATCAGCGCCGAGCCCGCCCACTTGTTGCACACCTTCTTGGCCGGGCAGCCCATGTTGATGTCGATGATCTGCGCGCCGCGTTCGATGTTGTAGACCGCGGCCTCGGCCATCATGATCGGCTCGGTGCCGGCGATCTGCACCGCAATGGGCGCGGCCTCGCCGTCGTGGTTGGCGCGGCGCGAGGTCTTCAGGCTCGCCCAGAGGTCGCGTCGCGACGTCACCATCTCGCTCACCGCATAACCCGCGCCCAGACGCTTGCACAGCCGGCGGAACGGCCGGTCCGTCACGCCCGCCATGGGCGCCACGAACAATTGGTTGGGCAGCTCGAACGGGCCGATGCGCATGGGACGAAACGGGGAGTTGCCCGAGAAGGCGGTGCTGAAAAAGGAGGCAGAGTATAGCGGTTGGGATCGCCCGTGCCGGCGTATCGCGAACGGCTGCTGCGCCAATAATGCGCGCCGATGGAAGCATGGCTCGAATCCCTGCTCGCGATGCTGTCGCTGCCCCAGTACGGGCTGTCCACGGTGTTCGTGGTGGCGCTGGTGTCGGCGACGTTGTTGCCGGTCGGCTCGGAGCCGGCGGTGTTCGGCCTCATCAAGCTCAACCCCGACCTGTTCTGGCCCGCCGTGCTGGTGGCCAGCGCCGGCAACACGGTGGGCGGCGCGATCAGCTACTGGATGGGCTACGGCATCGAGCGCGCCTACGAACGCGTGACGCACAAGCACGTCGAGGCGCGTGCGCTGAAGTGGCTCGAACGTTTCGGGGCCAAGGCGTGCCTGCTGTCCTGGCTGCCGCTGGTGGGGGATCCGCTGTGCGCCGTGGCCGGCTGGCTGCGGCTGCCGTTCTGGCCGTGCGTGGTGTACATGGCCATCGGCAAGTTCGCGCGTTACCTCACGATGACGGCCGCGCTGCTGTGGTTCTTTCCCGGGGGGCTGTGACCGCGGGTCAGGACGGCACGAGGCGCTGTTCGAGGTCGTCGAGCACCGTCTCGAGCCGGCGCAGGGCCTGGTTCGCGCGTCCCACCGGCCGCGCACGCGGATCGACCAGCGAACGGCGCGGGGCGTCGATCACCGCATCGTTCAGCGACAGGCCATGACGGGCCAGGGTCGCGTTGATCGGGCCGCGCCGCGCCTGCAGCATCCGGCGCGTCTCCTGGTAGGCATGTTCGGCCAGCCAGCGGCGCTGCGAGTAGCTGAACGGGTTGGTGAAGAAGATCTTGGCGTCGCCAGGTTCCGGTTCGAACAGCAGGATGTCGGTGCCCGGGTACTGGCGCTCGTAGCCTCTCATGCCGAGCTCCATGCGCGAGCGGATGATCGCCCGGAAGGTCTGCGACAAGACCTGGGGCAGGCCGCCGTCGACCAGCCGGTCCACCGCATCCTTGTGGCGCGGCTCGCCGGTGCGACGCGGCATTTCGCTACCGTCGTAGGGCACCAGCGGGTTGAGGCAGAACAGGAGATCGAGGCCCTGCTCGAGCAGCACCGAGGCGTGCAGCGTCTTGCGCAGCGCGCCATCGACATAGTGGCGCCCGCCGATCTGTACCGGCGGGAAGAGCCCCGGCAGCGCCGCGCTGGCCTGCACCGCCACGGAGATCGGCACGTCGTCATGGCCCGGCGTGCCGAAAGGGGCGGCCTCGCCGGTGTCGAGGTCCACCGCCACCAGCACGAGGCGCTTCTTCAGCCGGCGGAAGTCGTTCGTGCGGCCCGGGGCGGAGAACACGCGCGAGAGGCGTTCGTGTACGGCCTCGTTGGTGAACAGGCCCGTGGGCACGGCACGGCCGAGCTGGTTGAGCACCGCACCGCGGGAGGCCAGGCCGAAGGCGTAGTCGAGGCCGGCGCCTGCCAGCAGCCCGGGCAGCTTCCACAGGCGGCTTGCGTATTCGTTCCAGGCCGGGCGCATCAGCGCCGCGGGGTCGAACACGTCGCGGCTCGGGCCTTCGTTCTCGATGAACGAACGGCACAGCTCCCGCGGCGTCATGCCGTTGGCGAGGCCCGCGGCGACGAAGCCGCCGGCCGACACGCCCACGTAGCCTTCGCAGGCGTTGAACCGCAGGCCACCGATGGCTTCTTCGAGTGCGCAGAGCGCGCCGATTTCGTAGATCGCGCCCAGGGGGCCGCCGCCGGCGAGGGCCAGACCGATGCGAGGGCCGGTGCTTCTGGGCTGGGAAGGCATCCGGCGAGTGTAGGTCGCGGGCCCCGGCCTTCCGTTGAGCGGGCGGTCTAGAACGGGCCCGTGCTTTCCCCGGGCCCGGGCGCCTGGGCGCCGGTGCGCACGAGGTACATGCGGATCACGCCCCCCTTGCCGAGCAGCGATGCCACGCCCTCGAGCAGCGCCGCAAACGGCAGCGCCAGCGCCACCTTCGCCAGCAGCGCGGGCGTCCTGCGGTTCTTCAGCTCGTAGATGATGTTGCCGCCGTAGCCGAAGCGCTTCATCAGGCTGTCGAGCATGCCCAGCACGCCCAGGTGCACCGAGGCGTAGGTCGTCCTGAGGGGCCGGAAGCCCATGTCGCCCAGCAGCCGCGCGAGCCGCTGCGGCGAGAAATGCTGGATGTGGCGCGGCACGTCGAGGTGCATCCAGCGGTTGCCGGCCAGCCACGCCTGCCAGCTGCTGATGTTGGGCACTTCGATCACGAGCAGGCCGTCGCGCTTGAGGTTGGCCGCCACCAGCTCGCCCAGCAGCGCCTGCGGATGCGGCAGGTGCTCCAGCACGTGGAACAGGGTCACCACGTCGAAATGCCCGCCGAACAGTGCCCCGCGCTCGTAGAAGTTCGTGTCCACGTCGAGTCCGTAGACCTCGCGCGCATAGGCGGCGCGGGCGGCCGAGGTTTCCACGCAGCGCGGGTCCCAGCCGGCTTCGCGGGCGAGCCAGCCGAACTTGCCCTTGCCGCCGCCGAAGTCGAGCAGGCGCCCCTTGGCCGGCCGCAGCCGCGCCAGCTGCTCGAGCACGTGGCCGTATTCCCAGTTGAGGATGCGGTCGAAGATCGACTGGCGGTTCTCGACCACCTGGTAGACCTCGTCGCTGTACAGCGCGGCGGCGTCCACGTTGGCGGCCATCAGGCTGTAGCAGTGCGCGCACCGGCTGCACCGCACGATGCTGCCGTGTTCGCATTGCGGCAGCACCTTGAACAGGTACTGGTAAGTGCTGGCTTCGCAGATGGGGCAGCAGGCGTTCATCGGCAGCCTCCTTGGCGTGATGGCGCAGCCCGTTTTCTTGCGCTGCAGCAAGGCACTTTAGGAGTCGCATCGTGCTTGTGCCGCGGTGTTATCAAAGTCTTACGTCCGAGCGGCGGCCGCAACAGAGGCAGGGCAGACGCTGCCGGCGGTGCCGTTTGGGTGCATGCTCGCGCCCATGAACATGAGCGTGTGCCATGCCCGGCTGGCTGCCCTGGCGGTGGTGGCGGCGTGGTCACCTGCGGCGGTGACGGCGCAAGAGGTGCCGCGCATCTTCGACAAGGGCGGCACGCACGCACGCATCGAAAGCTGCGTGAGCCACGACGCCATCGAGTTCAGCATCGGCCACAACAGCGCGCTGCTCGATGCCGGCGACCGCCTGCAGGTCACCGTCGCGATGCAGCAGCGCTATCCGATGCTGCAGGCCGACGGCTTTGCGCCGTCGCACGTGATGCTGTGGCGCCGCCCGGGCGCCGACTGGCTGTTCGTGGCACTGCTGGCCAACCCGCACAAGCCGGGCGAGGTGTGTTTCACCGCCACCTTCTCGGCCGCCGTCTTCGCGCTGACGCCGGTGCTGCTGAAGAAGTACTTCGCCTCGGCGGCGACCCGCTCCTGAGGGGCCACGGCAAAAGAAAAGGGGCGCCTTGGCGCCCCTTTGCCGTTGCAGACCGACCGCTCAGGCTGCCTTGCCGCCGCGTGCCGTGCTGCGCTTGGTCGCGGGCTTGGCCGCGCCGTTGGTCTTGGCGGCGGCGGTGGCGGTGGTCCGCGCGGCCTTCTTGGCGGGGGCCTTGCCGCCCGAGAGCTTGGCCACCTGGGCGCTCAGCTCGTCGATGCGCTTGATGAGCGCGTCCACGTCCTTGCTGGACGGCACGCCCAGCTTGCCCATGGCGCGGGCCACCCGCTCCTCGAAGATGGATTCGAGCTTGTCCCACTGCTTGCCGGCCTTGTTCTGCACGTCGCCTGCCAGGTTGGTCATGCGGCTGGTCACCTCGCCGATCTTTTCTTCGGCGACGGCCTGCGTCTTGCGCTGGATGGACACGCCTTCCTTCACCAGCGCTTCGAACACCTTGCCGCCTTCTTCCTGCGCCTTGGCAAACGCACCCAGGCCGGCCAGCCAGATCTGCTGGGCGGAGTCCTTCACGGTGCCGGCAAATTGGCTGTCGAGCAGGCCGCCGGCCGAGGCGGTTTTCTTTTCTGCCAGCTTCTGGAGCTTCTTGACCATGTTCTGCGTTCCTTCAGGGTATGCACCGGAAGGCGCCACCTCGGCGCTCCGTGAGCGTGAACTATAAAAAGCGTCGATAGAAACGACAGCCTAATTCTCTAGGGCACACCCTCTATGGGCACCTTCGGGAAAGCGCGCAGCGCTGCGCCGCAGCAGATCGTGAAGAATCCGCCGATCCACAAGACAGCTCATCACTGGAGGACCGCATGCAGTATTTCGTCACCGGCGCCACTGGCTTCATCGGCAAGAGGCTCGTCAAGAAGCTGCTCGAGCGGCGCGGCTCGGTCGTCTACTTCCTGCTGCGACCCGAAAGCGAGAACAAGATGGCCGAGCTGCTGCAGTTCTGGGGCGTCGGCAAGAACCGCGCATGCCCGGTCTTCGGCGACCTCACCACCAAGAAGCTCGGGGTGTCGGCCGACGACATCCGGCAGCTGAAGGGCCAGATCGACGCGGTGTACCACCTGGCCGCGGTGTACGACCTCAAGGCCGACGAAGAGTCGCAGGTGCAGGTCAACATCGAAGGCACGCGCAACGTGGTCGAGTTCGCCAAGGCCATCGAGGCCGGGCACTTCCACCACGTGAGCTCCATTGCTGCGGCGGGCCTGTACGAAGGCGTGTTCCGCGAAGACATGTTCGACGAGGCCGAGGGCCTGGACCACCCGTACTTCATGACCAAGCACGAGAGCGAGAAGATCGTGCGCAAGGAATGCAAGGTGCCGTGGACCGTGTACCGGCCCGCCGCCGTGGTGGGCGACAGCCCCACCGGCGAGATGGACAAGATCGACGGGCCCTACTACTTCTTCAAGCTGATCCAGCGCATGCGGCAGCTGCTGCCGCCGTGGATGCCCTCGGTGGGCCTGGAGGGCGGGCGGGTCAACATCGTGCCGGTCGACTTCGTGGTCAACGCGCTCGACCACATCAGCCACCTGCCGACCGGCAAGGTCGAGCTCAACAAGCGCTGCTTCCACCTGGTGGACCCGGTGGGCTACCGGGTGGGCGACGTGCTCGACATCTTCTCGAAGGCCGCGCACGCGCCGAAGATGAACCTGTTCATCAACGCGGCGCTGCTGGGCTTCATTCCGAAGAGCGTGAAGAAGGGCCTGATGGCGCTGGCGCCTGTGCGCCGGGTACGCAACGCCGTGATGAAGGACCTCGGCCTGCCCGACGACATGCTGACCTTCGTGAACTACCCGACCCGCTTCGACTGCCGCGACATGCTGGCGGCGTTGAAGGGGTCGGGCATCGAATGCCCCAACCTGAACGACTACGCCTGGCGCCTGTGGGACTACTGGGAGCGCCACCTCGACCCGGACCTGTTCATCGACCGCTCGCTCAAGGGCACCGCCGGCGGCAAGGTGGTGCTGGTCACGGGCGGCTCGTCCGGCATCGGGCTGGCCGCGGCCAAGAAGTTCGCCGAGGCAGGTGCCGTGACGGTGATCTGCGCGCGCGACGAAGCCAAGCTGGCCGAGGCGAAGAAGGAAATCCTCGACTTCGCCGGCAAGGACGCGAAGGTTCACACCTACTCGGCCGACATCGCCAACGAGCAGAGCTGCAACGAGCTGGTGGCCTGGCTGGAGGGCGAGTTCGGCGGCGTGGATTTCCTCGTCAACAACGCAGGCCGGTCCATCCGGCGCGCCATCGAGTCGAGCTACGACCGCTTCCACGACTACGAGCGCACCATGCAGCTCAACTACTTCGGCTGCCTGCGCATCACGATGGGCCTGCTGCCCGGCATGGTGGCCAAGAAGCGCGGCCACGTGGTCAACATCAGCTCGATCGGCGTGCTGACCAACGCACCGCGCTTTTCGGCCTACGTGGCCAGCAAGGCCGCCCTCGACGCGTGGACGCGTTGCGCGGCCAGCGAGTTCGCCGACGTGGGCGTGACCTTCACCACCATCAACATGCCGCTGGTGCGCACGCCGATGATCGCGCCCACCAAGATCTACAACAACGTGCCGACGCTCGCGCCCGAGGAGGCTGCCGACCTGATCGCCCAGGCCTGCGTCTACAAGCCGGTGCGCATCGCCACGCGGCTGGGCATCACCGGGCAGCTGCTGCATGCGCTGGTGCCGCGCGTCGCGCAGATCGTCATGAACACCAGCTTCCGCATGTTCCCCGACAGCGATGCGGCCAAGGGCGACAAGAGCGCCAAGCCCAGCCTGTCACCGGAGGCCATCGCGCTGCAGCAGATGATGCGCGGCATTCACTTCTGACGCGCAGGCAGCGGCCGGTGGGCGGCATCGTCCGCCAGCTCCTGGCGTGCCAGGCGCAGCACCGTCACCGTGGCCGACAGGGCGAGCAGCGCCATCACAGCGGCCACCAGCACGTCGGGCCACACCGTGCCGGTGCCGAACACCCCGAGCGCGGCGCCCATCACTGCCACGTTGCCGATCGCGTCGTTGCGGCTGCACAGCCACACCGAACGCATGTTGGCATCGCCTTCCCGGAAGGCGTAGAGCATCCAGGCCACACCCAGGTTGGCGGCCAGCGCCAGCACGGCCACCACGCCCATGGTGACCGGCTCGGGAGGGATCCCGCCCATGGCGGCCCAGACGGCACGGCCCAGCACCAGCACGCCGAAGGCTCCCATCGAGAGGGCCTTCACGACGGCCGCCCGCGAGCGCCAGGCCAGCGCCATGCCCAGCACCGCGAGTGAAATGCCGTAGTTGGCCGCGTCGCCTGCGAAGTCCAGCGCATCGGCCAGCAAGGACACGGAGCCGGAACGCAGGCCGCCGGCCACTTCGATCAGGAACATGGCGGCGTTGATGAGCAGCGCCGCCCACAGCACCCGGCGGTAGCGCGGGGTGTTGGCGACGGGGGCGCTGCAGCCGTGGTCATGGCAATGGTCGTGGTGGCCGGACATGGAACGAGGTCCTCCTGTACTTGAGATGCCCGCATTGAAAACCCGGGAGCCGCTCCAGGGTCAAGCCGCTACAGTGACCAGGGTCATCAGGAGGCGCAAATGCGGATCGGCGAGCTGGCACAGGCCGCGGGCATGGACGTGGACACCGTGCGCTACTACGAAAGGGCGGGCCTGCTGCCGCCCGCGTCGCGCGGGGCGAACAACTATCGGAGCTACGGCGACGCGGCGCTGCAGCGCCTGCGCTTCATCCGCAATTGCCGGGCGCTCGACATGAGCCTGCCAGAGGTGCGCGTGCTGCTCGACTACATCGACCAGCCGCGCGCCGACTGTTCCGCGGTGAACGAGGTGGTGGCCGAGCACCTGGGCCACGTGCGCGAGCGGCTGGCATCGCTCAAGACGCTGGAGCGTCAGCTCGAATTGCTGCAGCAGGCCTGCAGCCACGCCAGCCCGCAGGAGGTGTGCGGCATCGTGCTCGCGTTGTCGCAGCCGCAGGGCGGTGCGCCGGCCGCGCCGGCGGTGCGCGGCGTGCACAGCCAGTGAGAAAGGTCAGCGGGCCGCTTCGATGGAGGTGACGGTGTAGGTGCCGCCGACCTTGTCGGCGGTGAAGCGCACCTTGTCGCCTTCCTTCACCTTGTCGAGCAGGGCGGCGTCCTTGACCTGGTAGGCCATGGTCATGGGCGGCATGTCGAGGCTCTTGATCTCGCCGTGCTTGAGCGTGATCTTCCGGGCCCCCTTGTCGATCTTGCGCACTTCGCCCTCCGCGGTCTGCGCGAGAGCCGGCAGGGAGAGCGCAACGGCGGCGGCGAAGGCCAGGCGTTTCAGGGTCGATTTCATCGTGGGCTCCTCGAGGTTTGTTTCAACGATACGACTGGTAGATGCTCGCCTTGCCTTCGGCCTGCACCAGCAGCACGTCGTACGGGTCCTTGCGGTCGCCGTAGTCCGGACCGTCCATCCCCGGCGAGCCGACCGGCATGCCGGGCACCGCCAGTCCGATGGCGCCAGGACGTTCCTTCAGCAGGCGCTTGATCTCGCGCGCCGGCACGTGGCCTTCGATGGCATAGCCGCCGACCTTGGCGGTATGGCAGGAGCCGTACTGCATCGGCATGCGCAATGCCGCGCGTGCGTTGGTGTTGCCTTCGTCGTGGATGCGCACGCGAAAGCCGTTGGCTTCGAGATGCGATATCCACTCCTTGCAGCAGCCGCAGGTCGGCGACTTCCAGACCTCGACCAGCGGGCGGGAGTCGCCTTGCGCGGCGGCCGGGCCACCTGCGGCAAGCGCCACGGCGCAGAGCAGCCAGCGGCGACGGTCGTGTGAGTGATTCATTGCGTGGTTCTTTCAATGGTTGGCGCGGCCTTCCGGTTGACGCCTGCAGTTCGAGCCCCGGTGGAGGGGGGCGGGTTCCGTTCGCATGCCGTACCGATACGTCTATCTACAATCCGGCGCAGCATTTCACGTTCACATTCCCCTTCATCATCGCTGCGTTTTCACAGAAGGCCTTCCCATGAAAACCGAGCCCCCTGCTGGTTCCCTTGCCGCGCATCACGGCGCCGACGTGACGCACATCGCGCCGCGCGAAAAAGCCGAGATCCTGTCGCAGGCGCTGCCCTACATCCGCAAGTTCCATGGCCGCACGCTGGTCATCAAGTATGGCGGCAACGCCATGACGGACCCTGAGCTGCAGCAGGACTTCGCCGAGGACATCGTGCTGCTCAAGCTGGTGGGCATGAACCCGGTGGTCGTGCACGGCGGCGGCCCGCAGATCGACGAGGCGCTGGCGCGCATCGGCAAGAAGGGCACCTTCATCCAGGGCATGCGGGTCACCGACGAGGAGACCATGGAAGTGGTCGAGTGGGTGCTGGGCGGCGAGGTTCAGCAGGACATCGTGGGCCTCATCAATGCGGTGGGCGGCAAGGCGGTCGGCCTGACCGGCCGCGACGGCGGGATGATCCGCGCGCGCAAGCTCAAGCTGCGCGACAAGGACGACCCCGCGAAGGAGCACGACGTCGGCCAGGTCGGCGACATCGTTTCCATCGACCCCAGCGTCGTGAAGGCGCTGCAGGACGACCAGTTCATCCCGGTCATCAGCCCCATCGGCTTCGGCGAGAACAACGAGAGCTACAACATCAACGCCGACGTGGTGGCCGGCAAGCTGGCCGAGGTGCTGAAGGCCGAGAAGCTGATGCTGCTGACCAACACGCCCGGCGTGCTCGACAAGTCCGGCAAGCTGCTCACCAACCTGTCGGCCCGCGAGATCGACGAGCTGTTCGCCGACGGCACCATCTCCGGCGGCATGCTGCCCAAGATCTCCTCCGCGCTCGACGCGGCCAAGAGCGGCGTGAACGCGGTGCACATCATCGACGGCCGCGTGCCGCACGCCATGCTGCTGGAGATCCTCACCGATCAGGCCTACGGCACCATGATCCGTTCGCACTGATGGCGCCCCCCGTTGCGGCGAGCCGGGCGTTTTTTTCCTGGAGCGGCGGCAAGGACTCCATGCTGGCGTTGCACCGCGCGCTCGACGCCGGGGTGCAGGTCGAGGCACTGCTGGCCATGTACGACGAGACCGGCGAACGTTCACGCTCGCACGCCATCTCGCGCGAGCTGATGGCCGCGCAGGCCGCGGCGCTGGGCATTCCGCTCGTGATGCGCAGCGCGTCCTGGCGTGACTACGAGGCCGTGTTCGTCGACCAGCTGCGACAGTTTGCGGCCCAGGGACTGACCCATGGCGTGTTCGGCGACATCGACCTGCAGTCGCACCGCGACTGGGAAGAGAAGGTCTGCGCCTCGGCCGGTATTTCGGCCTTGCTGCCGTTGTGGCAGCAGGACCGCCGCGCGCTTGCACAGCAGGTGATCGACCTGGGCTTCAGGGCGCGCGTGGTGTGCGTGGACGCCCGCTGGCTGGACGCGAGCTTCTGTGGCGCCGAATACGACGAGGCCTTCCTCGCGCGCCTGCCCGCGGGCGTGGACGCCTGCGGCGAAAACGGCGAATTCCACACCTTCGTATTCGACGGCCCCCGCTTCGTGCAGCCGGTGGCGCACCGGGTGGCGGCCGTGCACGAGTTGCGCTTCGAGGCGCCGGCCCCCGGCCACTACTTCAGCGCGGAGCTGGCGCCCGCATGAAGCCGAGGGTCTGGCTGTTCGACCTCGACAACACCCTGCACGATGCGTCGTGCTCGGCCTTTTCGATGCTCGACGGCGCGATGAACGACTACATTGCCCGCGAGCTGGCCCTGCCCCACGAAGAAGCCGACTTCCTGCGCCGCCACTACTGGCATCGCTACGGCGCCACGCTGCTGGGACTGGAGCGCCACCACGGCATCCGCGCGGCTCACTTCCTCGAGCACACGCACCGCCTGCCGGAGCTGGAAGCCAGGTTGCGCACCCATGCCCATGACCGCGCCGCTCTCCGGCGCCTCGCGGGTCGCAAGTACGTGTTGACCAACGCTCCGGCGACCTATGCCAGGCGCGTGCTGACGGCGCTCGACCTGGCGGTCCACTTCGACGGCGTGATCAGCATCGAGGGCATGCGCATGTTCGGCCAGCTGCGGCCCAAGCCGGATGCACGCATGTTCCGCATGGTGCTGGCGCGGCTCGGGCTGCAGGCCGCACGCTGCGTGCTGGTCGAAGACACCCTGGTGCACCAGAAGGCGGCCAAGCGTGTAGGAATGCACAGTGTCTGGATGCAGCGGTATGTCGCGCGCAACGTTCACGGCCCGGAAGTTGGTGTTTACCTGCGACGTCGGCCACCATACTGCCGTGCGAGAATCCGCTCGCTACAAAAGTTACGCGCGCTGTGAACACACTGCCCCAAGAAACCACCGCCGCAGCGGCCGACGAGGCAACGGCCCCCCCCAACGGCACCACCGAGGAGAGCTCGGGTCGCAAGCGGCCCAAGCCCGGTGAACGCCGCATCCAGATCCTGCAGACGCTCGCGCACATGCTCGAGCAGCCGGGTGCCGAACGCATCACCACTGCCGCGCTGGCTGCCAAGCTCGAAGTGAGCGAGGCGGCGCTGTACCGTCACTTCGCCAGCAAGGCGCAGATGTTCGAGGGGCTCATCGAGTTCATCGAAAGCAGCGTGTTCACGCTGGTCAACCAGATCGCCGAGCGCGAAGGCGACGGCGCCGCGCAAGCGCAGAAGATGCTCACGGTGCTGCTGCAATTCGGCGAAAAGAACCCCGGCATGACACGCGTGATGGTGGGCGACGCACTGGTGTTCGAGAACGAGCGCCTGTCCGCACGCATGAACCAGTTCTTCGACCGGCTCGAGTCGCAGTTCCGGCAGAGCCTGCGCACGGCGGCCGAAGCCGGCGGCTCGCAGACCCCCACGGTCGATTCCCAGGCGCTGGCTTCGGTGCTCACCAGCTTTGCGCTCGGCCGCCTGCAGCGTTACGCCCGCTCGGGCTTCAAGCGCTTGCCGACCGAGCACCTCGAGGCATCACTGCGCCAGTTGATCCACTGAGAGCCAGATGGTCGAGATCGAGCTGGCCGGACGGCCGCTCGCGCTGCTGGCCGACAAGGCCGCCTACCTGCCCGGCGAGCATTGCCTGCTGATCGCCGATGCGCATGTCGGCAAGGCAGTGTCGTTTCGAAAGCTCGGCGTGCCGGTGCCGCAGGGCACCACCACCGCGGCGCTCTCCCGCGTGTCGGCGCTGGCACGGGCCACCGGCGCGCGGCATGTGGTCTTTCTCGGCGATTTCCTGCATTCGGTTCGTTCGCACGCCGCTTCCACGCTCGCCGCGCTGGCGCAGTGGCGGCACGAGCACCCGCAGCTGGCGCTGACGCTGGTACGCGGCAACCATGACGAGCGTGCCGGCGACCCTCCGGCCGCGCTTGGTTTCCGCGTGGTCGACGAGCCGCTGCCGCTGGGCGGCTTCGCGTTGTGCCACCACCCCCGCGCCGTGCCGGGCGCCTACGTGCTGGCGGGGCACTGGCACCCTTGCGTGAGGGTGGAAGGGCGGGCGCTCGACCGGCTGCGGCTGCCGTGCTTCTGGTTCGGGGAGGCGGTCGGCGTGCTGCCCGCATTCGGCGAATTCACCGGCATGCACCCCATTCGCAGGACAGAGGGCGACCGCGTGTATGCCGTGGCCGAGGGCCAGGTCGTTTGCCTGCCGTGACGGCCGGCCCACTCGCACGGCCCACTAAACTCGCGAACCATGTCCTCGCCTTCCGTCGATCAACTCCTGCAGCGTGCCGAGACCCTGCTGCAGCGCCTGGACGGCCTGCTGCCCGGGCCGAACTCGCAGCCGGTGCGCGCGCCCGACTGGGCCGCCTCCATCGCCTTCCGCTACCGCCGCCGCGGCGGGCTGCTGCAAGGCGGCTGGCTGGAGCCGGTGCGGCACGTCGCGACCATCCACCTGGCCGACCTGAAGGAGGTCGACCCGCAGAAGGAGCGGCTCACCCGCAACCTGCAGCAGTTCGTGGCCGGCCGCGGCGCCAACAACGTGCTGCTCACCGGAGCCCGCGGCACCGGCAAGTCCTCGCTGGTGAAGGCCTGCCTCAACGAGTTCGCGCCGCGCGGCCTGCGGCTCATCGAGGTGGACAAGAGCGACCTCGTGGACCTGCACGACATCGTCGACCTGGTGGCGCCGCGCCCTGAGCGTTTCATCGTGTTCTGCGACGACCTGAGCTTCGACGAAGGGGAGCCCGGCTACAAGGCGCTCAAGTCCATCCTCGACGGCTCGGTGGCCCAGGCCAGCGACAACGTGCTGATCGTGGCCACCTCGAACCGCCGGCACCTGCTGCCCGAGTACATGCGGGAGAACCTCACCTACCAGCACACCGAGGACGGCGAGGTGCACCCGGGCGAAGTGGTGGAAGAGAAGATTTCGTTGTCCGAGCGCTTCGGCCTGTGGATCAGCTTCTATCCGTTCAGCCAGGAGGAATACCTCACCATCGCGGCGCAATGGCTGCGCAGCTTCGGCGTGAGCGAGGACGCCATCGCCGCGGCCCGAGCCGAAGCGCTGGTGTGGGCGCTCGAACGCGGTTCGCGTTCCGGCCGGGTGGCCTACCAGTTCGCGCGCGACTACGCGGGGCGCCAGGCATGAGTGGAGACCGCAAGCCGGTGGACGTGGCGGTGGGCGTGCTGGTGCAACGCGACGCGCAGGGCGGCGAGGGCCACTTCCTGCTGACCTCGCGCCCCGAGGGCAAGGTGTACGCGGGCTACTGGGAATTTCCCGGCGGCAAGCTCGAAGCCGGCGAGACGGTCGAGCAGGCCTTGCGCCGGGAACTGCACGAGGAACTGGGCATCACCATCGGTGCGGCCCACCCATGGCACGTGGAGATGATGGACTACCCGCACGCGCTGGTGCGCCTGCACTTCTGCAAGGTCTACGAGTGGAGCGGCGAGTTCGAGATGCGCGAAGGCCAGCAGATGGCCTGGGCGAGCTTGCCGGTGCAGGTGCAGCCCGTGCTGCCGGGCACCGTGCCGGTGTTGAGGTGGTTCGCGCAGGAGCGCAGGTTCGAGGGCGCCACCCACGTGGCGTGAGCGAGGAAGGGCCGGCCGTCAGCCGGTCAGGTCTTTCCATTCCACAGGCACGTCGCTGAGTTCAGCCACTTCACAGCCGTGGCTGAGTTCCCACGACGAGTCGTAGACGCTGCTCTCGCGCGGTTCAGCCTTTTCCGTGGCGCTCCCCGACGCCCGGCTGGCGGGCCACCGGCTCGAAGAACCCCAGCCGGACGGCTGACGGCTGCTCCTGCTGCTGCTGTGTTTGTTCCCACTGCTGCTGAACACGGCGCGCTCCTTCTTCCGACGCCCGCGCAACGGCTCGCGGGGGTGTCAAAAGTGTGGACCTGCGCGCTGCCGCCGGCCACCCCCCGCGCCAGGGTGACCCCTGAAACAAGGGGGCAACTTTTCAGTGCTCGCGGGGTGGGGCGGGCAGGTCAGCCAGCAGCGGGTCGTCTCCCGAGGGCTTGTCGGCCACGCGGTAGCCTTCGCTGGCCCATGCGCCGAGGTCGATGTTCTTGCAGCGCTCGCTGCAGAACGGGCGCCACTTGTTATGGGGCGCGAACACGCTGGGTCCGCCGCAGGTGGGGCAGGGTACGGTACGGGGCGTGGGCTGGCTCACCGCGGGGCCTCAGCTGCACAGCGTCAGCTCGAAGCTGGCGTCTTCGGTCGCGGGCTTCAGCCGGCCTTCGGCGTCCTGGCGCATCAGGCGTATCGACACCATCAGCCGGTGCCCGGAGATCTCGGGGATCAGGCCCAGGCCCTGGTCGATCTTGACCCGCATCAGGTGGTAGCTGCGGCCGGCGGGCAGGCTTTGCTGGTACTGGCCGCCGTGCGCCACCACCATGTGCGGCGCACCGGCGTCGCGCAGCAGCGCGAGCAGCACTTTCAACGCCTCGGCCAGCGGCATCAGGGTCACGGTCCAGTGCTGCAGGTCGCTGCGGCGCCGCTGCGGGCTGTCCTTCTGCCAGGCGTAGTAGGCGGGCAGGTCGAACTCGCAGGTGCCGCCGGGAATGCTGATGCGGCTGCGGATGCCCATCAGCCACTCGCTCGTGGTGAGGGCCTGGCCGGCCTTGCCGGACACCTGGTTCAGGCGCTGGAAGGCATGGTCGATGCGGCCGATCACCTCGTCGAGCGCAGCCTCTGAAATCGACGGGTTGCCGCGGTAGCCGTTGAATTGCGTGCGCAGCCGCTCCAGGTCCTTCAGCAGGTCGCTTTTCAGGTCGGCCCGCGCGGCCACGTCCATGATCTCGAAGATGGTGGCGAGCGCGTAGTGGTGGTCCACCGAGGCCTCGCGCGGGATCAGCTGGCCGAGCCGGTCGAACAGGTGCTCAAGCCGCAGCATCGTGCGGATGCTCTCGTTGAAAGGGTACTCGTACAGGATCAAGGGGCGGCGCTCGCGAGGGAGAGAGTGCCCGCGATGATGGCACGGGCGAGGCGCGCCGATTGTTTCACAGCCTCCAACGCTGCCACAACGTGTACAGGGCCTGTCGCAGCTCGTCGAGGCTCATGCCGTCGTCGTTGTGGATCACCGCGTCAGCGGCCGCGCGGCGGACTTCGCGCGATGCCTGCTGCGCGATCACGCGCTCCACGGCGCCGCGCTCCCAGCCGGACCGGCGCATCACGCGGTCGATCTGCGTGTCGATGGAGCAGTCGACCACGAGCACGCGTTCGACCCGCGCCCTCCAGCGCCCCGACTCGACCAGCAGCGGTACGTCGAACACCACGCTCTGGTCCGGCGAGGCTGCAGCGGCCTGCCGCTCAGCTTCGGCGCCGATCAGCGGGTGCAGCACCGCCTCGAGCGCCGAGCGCGTGCCCGGGTCGGCAAAGGCCAGCGCGCGCATGCGGTCGCGGTCGAGGGCGCCGGTCGCGTCGATGGCGTCGTCGCCGAAACGTTCGCGCAGCGCCGGGATCGCCAGCCCGCCCGGGGCGCTGATCTGCCGTGCAATGGCGTCGGTGTCGACGACGCAGGCGCCGAATTCGCGCAGCATGCCGGCCACCACACTCTTGCCGCTACCGATGCCGCCGGTGAGTCCGACGCGACGCATGTTCGCCGCCTCAGTTCCAGCCGATCCAGCCCAGCACACGCTGCTGGCCGGCCAGCATCACGACGAGACCCGAGCCTGCGAGGAAGGGCCCGAACGGCACGTAACGACCTTCGCGCAGGTTGGCGCTGAGCTTCATTGCGATGCCGACGATGGCGCCGATGATGGAAGCGCCCAGAAGGATGGGCAACAGCATCTGCCAGCCCAGCCATGCGCCCATCGCGGCGAGCAGCTTGAAGTCGCCACGGCCCATGCCTTCCTTCCCGGTGGTGAGCTTGAACAGCCAGTACACCGACCAGAGCGACAGGTATCCGGCCACTGCACCCCACAACGCCGTAGGCAGCGGAAGCGTCCAGCCCAGCGTGGCCGCGATGAGTCCGGCCCACAGCAGCGGCAGCGTCAGGCTGTCGGGCAGCAGCGTGGTGTCCCAGTCGATGGCGGCCAGCGCCACCAGCGTGGCTGCGAAACCGCACCACAGCAGCGCCGCCGGGGCGGCCCCGAAGCGCCAGCCGACAGCGGCGAGCAGCACGCCGGTGAAGGCTTCCACCAGCGGATAGCGCACGGAGATGGGCGCCTTGCAGGCCGAGCAGCGCCCGCGCAGGGCCAGCCAGCTCACGAGAGGAATGTTCTCGAACCAGCGGATCTGGTGCCCGCAGTGCGGGCAGCGCGAGCGGGGGCGCGACAGGCTGAGCGGCGCGCCCTCTTCCTTGTTTTCGATGCCCAGCAGCTCGGCGCTTTCAGAGCGCCACTGCCTTTCGAGCATCAGTGGCAGCCGATGTACCACCACGTTGAGGAAGCTGCCGATGCACAGGCCGAGCAGGCCGAGCCCCCAAGGCGAAAGCAGCGCCTGCTGCAGTTCGGTGCCGAAGTCCACCGGGCCGTCAGACCACTTGGCCGAGCTTGAAGATGGGCAGGTACATCGACACCACGATGCCGCCGATCAGGCCGCCAAGGATCACGATGATGATCGGCTCCATCAGCGTCGACAGGCCCTTGACCGCCTCGTCCACCTCTTCTTCGTAGAAGTCGGCGGCCTTGCCAAGCATGTGGTCGATCGAACCGGATTCTTCGCCGATCGCACACATCTGCAGGACCATGTTCGGGAACACGCCGGTGGAATTCATCGAGGAAGTGAGGCTGGCGCCGGTGGACACGTCCTTCTGGATCTTTTCGGTTGCCTCGACGAACACCGCGTTGCCCGAGGCGCCGCCCACGGAGTCGAGTGCCTCGACCAGCGGCACGCCGGCGGCGAACATGGTGGACAGCGTGCGCGTCCAGCGCGCGACGGTGGCCTTGTGCACGATCTCGCCGAAGATGGGCATCTTCAGCAGCATGCGATCCATGGCCTTCTGCATCTTCTCCGATCGCTTCCACGACTCGAAGAAGAAGTACACGCCGCCGCCGATGAAGCCGAAGATGGCCCACCAGTACTTGACGAACACGTCCGAAATGGCCATCACGAGCAGCGTGGGCGCGGGCAGATCGGCGCCGAAGGAATCGAAGACCTGCTTGAAGGCCGGGATCACGAAGATCATGATCACCGACACCACGACGAAGGCCACCACCAGCACGGCCACCGGGTAGATCAGCGCCGACTTGATCTTCTGCTTGATGGCCAGCGTCTTTTCCTGGTACGTGGCCAGGCGGTCGAGCAGGGTTTCCAGGATACCGGCGGCCTCGCCGGCCTCGACCAGGTTGCAGTACAGCGCGTCGAAGTACAGCGGGTACTTGCGGAAGGCCGCCGAGAGGCTCGTGCCGGTCTCGACGTCGGCGCGGATGTCATTCAGCAGGCGCGCCATCCGTGGGTTGGGGTTGCCGCGGCCGACGATGTCGAAGGCCTGGAGCAGGGGAACGCCGGCGCGGAGCATGGTCGACAGCTGCCGCGTGAAGATGGCGATGTCCCTCAGCTTGATGGACTTGCCGCCGCTCATGCGGCGCTTCTTCACCTTGTTGACCATGATGCCCTGGCGGCGCAGGCTCGCGCTCACCATGGCCTCGCCGCCGGCACGCATTTCACCGCGGACGACCTTGCCGTTGCGGTCCTTGCCCTCCCACTCGAAGACGAAGTCCTTGATGTTCCCCTTCGCCGCCATCGCTGCCGTAGCCATAGTGCCCCCGACGTTCCTAGTTCGTTATCTCTTGCTGAGCTTCACTCGTTGGTCACCGAGATGACCTCTTCCAGCGTCGTCACGCCCAGGCGCACCTTCGCGAGCCCGGACTGGCGCAGGTCGCGCACGCCGTCGCGCTGCGCCTGCGCGGCGATGTCCATCGCCGTGCCTTCGCTCAGGATGATGCGCTGGATCTCTTCGCTGATCGGCATCACCTGGTAGATGCCGACCCGCCCCTTGTAGCCGTTGTTGCATGCCGAACAGCCGACCGCGCGGTAAGGCTTCCAGTTGCCGTCGAGTTCGCGCTCCTTGAAGCCAGCCTTCAGCATCGACTCTCGCGGGTAGTCGGCCGGCACCTTGCACGCCTCGCACAGGCGCCGCGCCAGGCGCTGGGCCGTGATCAGGATCACGCTCGAGGCGATGTTGAAAGGCGCCACGCCCATGTTCAGCAACCGGGTCAGCGTGGTCGGCGCGTCGTTGGTGTGCAGCGTACTCATCACCATGTGGCCGGTCTGGGCGGCCTTGATGGCGATGTCGGCAGTTTCCAGGTCGCGGATTTCGCCCACCATGATCACGTCGGGATCCTGGCGCAGGAAGGCCTTGAGCGCGACGGCGAAATTCAGGCCGGCCTTGTCGTTGACGTTGACCTGGTTGATGCCCGGCAGGTTGATTTCAGCGGGGTCCTCGACGGTGGAGATGTTGACGCCCGGCTGGTTCAGGATGTTCAGGCAGGTGTACAGCGACACCGTCTTGCCCGAACCCGTGGGCCCGGTGACCAGCACCATGCCGTACGGGCGCACGATGGCGTTCATCAGCCGGTCTTTTTCTTCCTTCTCGTACCCCAGTGCCTCGATCCCCAGCTTCGCGCTGGACGAATCGAGAATACGGATCACGATCTTTTCGCCGAACAGCGTGGGCAGCGTGCTCACGCGGAAGTCGATCGACTTGCTGCCGAACTTGAGCTTCATGCGGCCGTCCTGCGGCACGCGCTTTTCAGCGATGTCCAGCCGCGAGATCACCTTGATGCGTGAAGCCAGCTTTTCCTTGATGGCGATGGGCGGCTGCGTGATCTCGCGCAGCTCGCCATCGACGCGGAAGCGCACCCGGTAGCTGTACTCGAACGGTTCGAAGTGCAGGTCGGACGCACGCATGTTGATCGCGTCGATCAGCATCTTCTGCAGGAAGCGAACGACCGGGGCGTCTTCGACGTCGGTGGCGACGTCCTGCGATTCCTGCTGCTTTTCGGTGACGTCATCGGTGACGTCGAACTCGAAGTCGCCCCCGGACATGGCCTCCAGCGCTTCGCTGGCGCTGGCGGTGGCGCCTTCGAGCAGCTTGGCGAGCTTGTCCTGTTCGACGATCACCCACTCGGGCGTGAGCTGGGTTGCGAACTTGATGCGCTCGACGGCTTCCTGGTCGGTGGGGTCGGCGCCGCCAATGAACAGGCGGCTGCCGCGCTTGCCCAGCACCACCACCTGGTACTGCGCCGACAGCTTGTTGTCGATGACGTTCTTGGGCAGCCGCTGGGCGTCGACCGCGTTGAGGTCGAGCAGGGGGACTGCCAGCGCGCTCGACAGCGTGTGAGCCAGGTCCGCGGCACTGATCGTGCCGGCAGCCACCGCCGCAGACACGAAGCTGCGACGCTGCTCCTTCGAGGTCTTGACCAGGTCCTCGGCAGCCTTGGCGTTGATCTTGCCGGCATGGACCAGCACCCGCGCTACCCCCGAAAGGGAGCTTTGAGGGGCTTCTACAAGGGTATCCACTGCCACGGCGTCACTTCACAATGCGAAAAAAACTGGGGGATCATCGTTGATTGATAGCGCACTGTAAACGGTGCAACACCCTGGAAAAGTACCAAAGCGCAACTATGCAGCGCCTAGGAGACAGGGCGGTCGACATTGTTCCTGTGCGCCGGCTTGCGCCGTGCAGGACTACTCAGAATCCGGCTGGCCCAGGCCCTTGACGGCCAGTTCGGTGGCTGCTCCGGCCTGCTCGACGACCCGGCGTTTCCATTCGGGTTCGTCGACGTAGAAAGCGTCCTTCAACCGCTGCTTGATCAGCCGGGCCTGCTCGGCCGGCGCTTCCGGGTGGTTTTCGAGCCAGTGCTCGGCCCGCAGCGCCTCGATCACGTCCATGACCGGCACGGTGCCGAACTCCAGCGCAATGCCGGTGTACTGAGCTTGCGGGATCTCGTCGTACGCCGCCGACCACATGAGGCCGGTCAGCAGGGCAGAGCTGGAGCTGCCGTCGTAGATGGACGTGACGTCCGGCCCCCACCAGGCGCGAGCCCGTTGCAGGGCGGCGGGGTCGTCGCGGCAGGCGAAGATGCGCTCGCCATGCCCTTGCGGCCCGAGGCCGGTGTGCAGGTCGATCCAGCCCAGCCGGAGCACCCCTGCGCCGTGCTCCTGCAGTACGTGGCGCAGCGTCACGTTGCTCCAGGTGGGGTTCACGCCGCCGTAGAAGAGGCCTTCGGGGTGGGTGTACTGGCCGCCCGAGACGGCAGCCTGCAAGACGGGGATGCCGCGCCGCGCGATGTAGCCCTCGAGTTGCTCACGGACCTCGGCTTCGGGCGGCCAGTGGGCAGGCAGCAGCAGGTGGGCGATCTCGTCGTAGCTTGGATTGGCGGGCAGCGGCTTCGAAAAGTCCTGGAAGTTGCGGTTGAGGTCGACGTTTTCCTGCGTCACGCGTCGCAACCATGAAAAGCCGTATGGATTGAGCGCGTGGATGTGCAGCACGGCCACGCCGGCGCCGCGGGCGGCAGCCTGCCAGCTGCGGTCGCGCAGCAGTGCGACCTGCGCCCCCGACCCGCAATAGCCCTCCACCCCGTGGCAGCCGCTGGAAACGATGAGCAGCCGTTCGGCATGGCGGGGGCCGTCGCGCACCACGTCCATCGCGAGTTCTTCGCCGTCGCGCCCGCGCAAGGGGTGGACGTGCGCCTCCACGTCGAGGCCGGCGGCCTCGGCCGCGGCGCGAAACTTCGCCCGGGCTTCGGCATAGCTCGACGAGAACCCGTCGGCCGGGGCGTTCATGCCTCAGCCCCGCGGCGCGGCCAGCCACTGCTCGGCCAGCCGCACCCAGAGGGTGGCGCCAAGCGGGATCAGGTCGTCGTTGAAGTCGTAGCTCGGGTTGTGCAGCATGCACGGCCCCAGCCCGTGGCCACCGGCGCGGTGCGAGCCGTCGCCGTTGCCGATGAGGAAATACGCGCCGGGCCTGTGCTGGAGGAAATAGCTGAAGTCCTCGGCGCCCATGGTCGGCTCGAATTCCAGCACGTTGTCCTTTCCCACCACCTCGGCCATCACCTCGCGGGCGAACTGCGTCTCGGCCGGGTGGTTGACGGTGGGCGGGTAGTTGCGCGCGAACTCGAAATCGCAGCCCACTTCGAAGGCAGCGCAGGTGGCCTCGGCCACCGTCTTCATGCGCCGCTCGATCAGGTCGAGCACCTCGGTCGTGAAGGTGCGCACCGTGCCTTCGATCACGCAGGTCTCGGGCACGACGTTGGTCGCTTCGCCGGTGTGGATCATCGTGACGGAGATCACGCCGGTGTCGATGGGGCGCTTGTTGCGCGTGATGATGGTCTGGAACGCCTGCACCATCTGGCAGGCCACCGGCACCGGATCCAGGCCCAGGTGCGGCATGGCGCCATGGGCGCCCTTGCCGCGGATCGTGATCTTGAACTCGTTGCTCGACGCGAAACACGGCCCGCTCTTGATGGCGAACTGGCCGACCTTCATGCCCGGCCAGTTGTGTGCGCCGAACATGGCCTCCATCGGGAACTTGTCGAACAGTCCGTCACTGATCATTTCGCGCGCGCCCCCGCCGCCTTCTTCGGCCGGCTGGAACACGAGGTACACGGTGCCGTCGAAGTTGCGGTGCTTCGACAGGTGCTTGGCAGCGGCCAGCAGCATCGCGGTGTGGCCGTCGTGTCCGCAGGCATGCATCTTCCCGGCGTGGCGGCTGGCATGCTCGAAATGGTTGTGCTCGGTCATGGGCAACGCGTCGATGTCGGCGCGCAGCCCGACGGCACGCGTGGACGTGCCGTTGCTCACGATGCCCACCACGCCCGTCCTGCCCAGGCCCCGGTGGACCGGAATGCCCCAGTCGGTCAGCTGCCTGGCGATCACGTCGGAGGTGCGGACCTCCTCGAAACACAGCTCCGGGTGGGCATGGATGTCGCGACGCAGGGCGGTGATCGAGGCCGCGTCGGCGAGGATGGATTCGATCAGCTTCATGAAGGCTCCGGCTGCAAGGCCGGGGGCATCTTAGCGCCGGACCTTTCCATCCTCCGTCAGCATGGACAGGTCGACGAAGCTCGAAGCCACGTGGCGTTTCGACCCGAAGTCCACCCGGAATCCGCCGAAGCTGGCGTTCTGGATCGACTCCAGGGCCGACACCAGCGACTCGCGCGACGGGTTGCGGCCGGCACGCTTCAAGCCTTCGGTGAACACCTTGGCGCAGAGGTAGCCCTCCATGCTCGAGTAGTTGGGCTGGGCCTCGGGGCCGGCCTTCTGCACCGCGTCGAGGTATTCGCGCGAGATCTGCGTGGTGGTCGAGAAGGGAAACGGCATCACCTGGCTGACCATGACGCCGCGGCCCTCGCGGCCCAGCTCGTCGGCCAGCGCCTGGGTGCCGACGAACGACACGTTGTAGAAGGTGCCGCCGTAGCCCGCCTTGCGCGCCTCGCGGATGAAGGCCGCGCAGGCCTTGTAGGCACCGATCTGCACCACGCCGTCGGGCTTCGTGGGAGCGATGTCCGCCACGGCCTTGGCCACGTCGACCGTGTTGCGCTCGACGGTGCCCAGCGCGACGGGCTCCAGCCCCAGCGGCTTCAGCGCGCGGCGCACGCCTTCCAGCCCGGCCTTGCCGTAGGCGTCGTTCTGATAGAACACGGCGATCTTCCGCAGCCCCAGCGAGGTGAGCTGCTTCACGATCAGCGCCGTCTCGTCGTAGTAGCTGGCGCGCACATGGAAGACCCATCTGCTGAATGGATCGCGCAACGATTCGGCGCCCGTGAAGGGCCCGAAGAACGGGATCCTCGCCTCATTGATGAGGGGCAGGGCCGCCATGCAGGTGGGCGTGCCGACATAGCCCAGCAGCCCGAATACGTCGTCCTTGATGTGCTTTTCGGTGTTGGCCTTGCAGCGGTCGGGCTCGTAGCCGTCGTCCAGCACGCGCAGCTCGACGGTCTGTCCGTTGACCCCTCCATTGGCGTTGAGCTGGTCGAAGAAGATCTTCGCGCCCTTGTTCATCTGGATGCCCAGCTGCGCTGCCGGCCCGCTCATGGCGGCCGACTGGCCCAGCACGATGCGGCCGGACTGCGCCCACGCGGGCAGGGACACGGCAGCACTGGCAGCGGCCACACGCTTGATCGCGTCTCGACGGTTCATGACGGCAACTCCAAGGTCTTTGCGCGACGGCCGGTGACGACGTCCGGACTCTGATCGCGCGCGCTTCTTCCGACAGCGCCAGCCCCCTGCCTCGCAGGATATGCGCCAGCGCGCCGCCGAGGACGTGACATCGTTCCGCAGGCGGGCCGGGCTCTGACGCCGGCGCCTGATCGCTGCGCCGTGCTGTGCAATAGTTCGCGCATGAAGACGCTGGTCCGTGCCGCCTGCCCCCACGACTGTCCCGACACCTGTGCGATACGCGTAACGGTCGAAGACGGCCGAGCCGTTCGCGTGCAGGGGGACCCCGACCACCCGCCCACCCATGGGGCGTTGTGCACCAAGGTTTCGCGCTACCCGGAACGCACCTACCACGCCGAACGCGTGCTGTTTCCGTTGCGGCGGGTCGGCCCCAAAGGCAGCGGGCGGTTCGAGCGCGTGAGCTGGGACGAAGCGCTGTCCGACATCGCCGGCCGCCTGCGGGCCATCGCGGCGCGCGATCCGCAAGCCATCCTGCCCTACAGCTATGCCGGCACCATGGGCCTGGTGCAGGGCGAGAGCATGGCGGCGCGCTTCTTCCACAGGCTGGGCGCTTCGCTGCTGGACCGCACCATCTGCGCCAACGCCGGAGGCGAAGCGCTCGCCGCCACGTACGGCGGCAAGGTCGGCATGCACCTCGAGCACTTCGCGCGCAGCCGGCTCATCGTGATCTGGGGCAGCAACAGCATCGCCTCGAACCTGCATTTCTGGACGTTCGCGCAGGCGGCCAAGCGGGCCGGCGCCAAGCTCGTGTGCATCGACCCCCGCCGTACCGAGACGGCAGACAAGTGCCACCAGCACATCGCGCTGCTGCCCGGCACGGACGGGGCGCTGGCACTGGGCGTGATGCGCGAGCTGGTGGTGAACGACTGGCTGGACCACGACTACATCGCCCGCCACACCGAAGGCTGGGACGCCCTGCGCGACAAGGCCATGGCCTGGACGCCGGAGCGCACCGCCGAGGCCTGCGGCATCACGGCCGACGAAGTGCGCGGCCTGGCACGCGACTGGGGCACCACGCAGCCCGCGGCCATCCGCCTCAACTACGGCATGCAGCGGGTGCGCGGCGGCGGCAATGCGGTGCGGCTGGTCGCAGCCCTGCCTTGCCTCACCGGCGCGTGGCGCCACGCCGCCGGCGGCCTGCTGCTGTCGAGCTCGGGCTGGTTCCCGGTCAACAAGGCCGGATTGCAGCGGCCCGACCTCCTGGCCGGCCGCAAGCCGCGCACCATCAACATGAGCACCATCGGTGACGACCTGCTGCGTGACGGCTCCGAGGCCTTCGGCCCGAAGGTGGAGGCGGTGGTGGTCTACAACAGCAATCCCGTGGCCGTGGCGCCCGAGTCCTCCAAGGTGGTGCGCGGCTTCGCCCGCGACGACCTGTTCACCGTGGTGCTGGAGCATTTCCTCACCGACACGGCCGACCATGCCGACTACGTGCTGCCGGCCACCACGCAGCTCGAGCACCTGGACGTGCACCTGAGCTACGGCCACACCTATGCGCTGGTCAACGAACGGGCGATCGAGCCGCTGGGCGAGGCCCTGCCGAACACCGAGATCTTCCGCCGGCTGGCCGCCCGCATGGGCTACACCGACGCCTGCTTTGCCGACACCGACGAGCAGATCGCCGCGGTGGCCTTCGGCGACCACATCGCCTTCGAGCGACTGCGTCGCGAGGGCTGGGTCAAGCTGCCGCTGCCCGATGCACCGTTTGCCGAAGGCCGCTTCCTCACGCCCAGCGGCAAGTGCCGGCTCGATGCCCCCGGCCTGGGAGTGCCCGACTACGTGCCGAACTACGAGTCGGCGGCCTCGGCGCCCGAGCTGGCGGCGCGCTACCCGCTGGCGATGATCTCTCCGCCGGCGCGCCACTTCCTCAATTCGACGTTCGTCAACGTCACCAGCCTGCGCAGCGTCGAAGGGCAGCCGCTGGTCGAGATCCACCCGAGCGACGCGGCCGCGCGCGGCATCTCCGACGGAGCGATGGTGCGCGTCTTCAACGACCGCGGCGAGTACCGCTGTGCCGCCTCGGTGAGCGAGCGTGCGCGCCCCGGCGTCGTCAACGGCCTGGGCATCTGGTGGCGCAAGCTCGGCCCGGACGGCACCAACGTCAACGAGCTCACCCACCAAAGGCTCACCGACATCGGCCGCGCGCCCAGCTTCTACGACTGCCTGGTCGAAGTGGCGGCCGCCTGATCGATGATCGCAAGACGCTGGCGCTGGTTCTGGATGGCGACGCTCGGTGTTCTCGGCACGCTGGCACTGGCCGGCGCCACGCTGTGCCTGACCGGCGGCTGCAGCAGCATCGGCTACCTGGCCCAGTCGGCCCAAGGGCATTTCAGCCTGTTGTCGAGTGCGCGCCCGGTGGAGCAGGTGCTGGGCGAGACCGGCACCCCGCCCGAGCTGCGCGAGCGGCTGGCGCTGTCGCAGCGCATGCGCGACTACGCGGTCCAGGAGCTCAAGCTGCCCGACAACGGCAGCTATCGCAAGTACGCCGACCTGGGGCGCAATGCCGTGGTGTGGAACGTGGTGGCCGCGCCCGAGCTGAGCCTGAAGCTCAAGACCTGGTGTTTCCCGGTGGTGGGCTGCGTGGGCTACCGCGGCTATTTCGACCGCGCCGCCGCAGACGCCCTGGCCGCGGATCTGCGCAACCAGGGCTACGAGGTCACCGTGTATGGCGTGCCCGCGTACTCGACGCTCGGCTGGTTCGACGACCCGCTGCTCAACACCTTCATCCGGTACCCCGAGGGCGAGCTGGCGCGCATGTTGTTCCATGAGCTGGCGCACCAGGTGGCCTATGCCAGCGGCGACACCGAGTTCAACGAGAGCTTCGCGACCGCCGTCGAGCGCCTGGGCGGCAGCCGCTGGCTGAACGAGCGCGCCGGCACTGCGGCCCGCGAGGAATACCAGCGATTCGACACGCGGCGCCAGGCCTTCCGCGAACTGACCATGCGCTACCGCCACCGGTTCGAGGCGGTGTATGCGTCGGATCGGCCGGACGAGGAGAAGCGCCTGGCCAAGGCGGCGCTGATGCAGGAAATGCGAGGCGAATATGAGGCGCTGAAAGCCGGGCCGTTCGGCGGCTACGCCGGCTTCGACGCCTGGTTCGCCCGGGCCAACAACGCGTCGCTCGGCGTGCTGGCGGCCTACAACGCGCTCGTGCCGGCCTTCGAGGCGCTGTTCGAAGCCGAAGGCCGCGACTTCGAGCGCTTCTATGCGGCGGTCAAGCGTTTGGCCGCATTGCCGAAGGACGAGCGGCGCGCCACACTCCAGCGCTACCTGCACTGAACAAGACGACGACCACGGGAACCGCCATGCCAGACATCGCCATCCGCCGCGAGCATCAACTGGGCCTGAAGAAGGCCCGCGAGATCGCCTGGCAGTGGGCCGAACAGGTCGAAGCCGAATTCAACATGGAGTGCACGGTCGAGGAAGGTGACGACGAAGACCTCGTGCATTTCGAGCGCTCGGGCGTCAACGGCACCCTGCGCGTGACGGCCGACGCCTTCGATCTCAAGGCCAGGCTCGGCTTCCTGCTGGGGGCGTTCCAGAAGACGATCGAGGGGGAGATCCTCAAGAACCTCGATCAACTGCTGGGCAGCGCCCGTGGCACGGCCACGGCGGCGAAAAAGGCGGCGCCTCGCAAAAAGGGCTGAGCTCAGTCCCCGAGTTCGAACGAGGGCAGCCAGAGAAGCCATTGCTGCAGGGCCGCCTCGCCCGGCAGCTGGCGCAGCTCTTCCAGCCGCACGGCCAGCGTCTCGGGCAGTGCGTAGCCCATGCGCCACAGCTCGAACCGCCGCACCTCGATCTGCGCCTCGAAAAGCACGGCGAACCTCTCGTGCCGGGTGTCGGCCGCCAGGCGCAGCGTGAGGGCTTCGAGCGCCGGGTCCGGGCCTTCGAGGTAGTGGCAGAACGACGCGCCGTCGAAGACCAGCGCGCCGGTGATGGTGGCCGCTTCGTTGAAGCGCCGCGATGTGGCGGCGATGAGGGCGATCTCCCGGGCCGGCGTGCCGGCGGCGATGGAGCTGATGCAAAGAAGTTGTTTCACCGGCGGCCGCCCCGTCCTTCCCGTCGTTCCTGTTGTTCTCGAGTCGTGCCAGCATATGCGGCGGGGCGGACAGGGCTTGCGTCTTTCGACGTAGCGCCGCATCCCCGCCGGAGAAGCCATGTTCGTGCCCTGTGCCGATTGCCCGATGCGGCGACTGCCGAGCTTTCGCGGCAACGAGCCGCAGGAGATCGAGTTCATCCAGCGCTTCAAGCAGGCCCACCGTGCATTGCCGTCGGGCAGCACGCTGGTGCACGAAGGCCATGCGGTGGGCGAGCTGTTCACGCTGTTCTCGGGCTGGGCCTTCCGCTACTGCACCTTGAGCGACGGCCGCCGGCAGATCCTCAACTTCCTGCTGCCCGGCGACTTCTTCGGGCTGCAGGAGCGGCTCAACGAGCAGTCGCCGCACGGCGTGGAGGCGCTCACTGACGTGGAGCTGTGCGTGTTCCCGGCAGCGGGCCTGTGGGACCTCTTCAAGAACCACCCGGGGCTGGGCTACGACGTCACCTGGCTGGCGGCGCACGAAGAGCGCATCGTCGACATGAACCTCGTGTCGGTGGGGCGGCGCAGCGCGGCGGAGCGGGTGGCGATGCTGCTCATCCACCTGCACAAGCGGGCGGCGCAGCTGGGACTGGTGGACGAATCCGGCGGTGTGCCGTTTCCGATGAACCAGAGCCACTTGGCCGATGCGCTCGGCCTGTCGCTGGTGCACACCAACAAGACGATGAGCCGGCTGAGGCGGCTCGGCCTCTATGCGTTGCGCGGCGGCCGGCTTTACCTGCCCGAGCCGCATGCGCTGCAGCAGCTGGCCGACTACTACGAAAACCCGCTGCCGCCGCGCCCGTTGGTGTGAGGGCAGGGCGGGGGCGAGGAGAGGGCTTACTTCAGGGACTCGATGAGGTCGATGTATTCCTGCATCGCCTCTTCGCCGGACTTGCCCTTCAGGGCGTCCCAGGCGTCGAACTTGGCGCGGCCCACCATGTCGGTGAAGCCGGGGCGCTTGCCTTCCACGTCGCCGGCCGTGGCCTGCTTGTAGAGCGCATAGATCTTCAGCAGCGTCATGTTGTCGGGCTTCTCGGGCAGCTGCTTGGACTCGGCGACGGCTTGTTCGAACGTGGCTTTCAGGTCGGCCATGGTGTTTGTCTCCTCTGAAGAGAAAATCGGATTGACGGCGGGCATCTTAGCCAGCATCGTCTAGAACGAACAACCAAGAAATCCGTCGAGGAGACCCATGGCCACGAAAGCCATCGAGCGCATGTCGCGCGTGGATACCGCCTGGCTGCGCATGGACACGGAGGCCAACCTGATGATGATCGTCGGGGTGTGGCTGCTCGAGCCTGCCGTGCCCTACGAGCTGTTGTGCCAGCGGGTCGAGGAGCGGCTGCTCAAGTACCGCCGCTTCCGTCAGAAGGTGGTCGAAGACGCGATGGGCGCGAGCTGGGTCGCCGACCCCGCCTTCGACCTGCAGCGCCACGTGGTGCGCGAGAAGCTCGCGCCGAAGCGCGGCCAGCCGCTGCAGCGTGCCCTCGAGCAGCGGGTGGCCGAGCTGGCCGCCACGCCGCTCGACCCCGCCCGACCGTTGTGGCAGCTGCACCTGGTGGAGAGCTACCACGACGAACACGGCCACCAGGGCAGCGTGCTCATCGCGCGCATTCACCATTGCATCGCCGACGGCATCGCGCTGATCTCCGTGATGCTGTCCATCACCGACGGCGGCAAGGCGCCGCCCGAGCGGCAGCAGAAGCCCGACGGCGAAAACGACTGGCTGGCCGATGCGGTGCTCAAGCCCATCACCGACATCACCGTCAAGGCCATCGGCATGTACGGCGACGGGGTGGCCAAGTCGATGGAGATGCTGTCGAACCCGGGCAACCCGCTGGTGGGGTCGCTCGACGCGGCGCGCGCGGGCTACCAGGTGGTGAGCGACGTGGCAGCGCTCGCGCTGATGCCGGACGACTCGCCCACGCCGCTGAAGGGCAAGCCGGGCCGGGGCAAGCGGGTCGCCTGGTGCGAGCCGATTCCGCTCGACGACGTGAAGGCGATCGGGCGGGCGCTCGGCTGCTCGATCAACGACGTGCTGCTCGCCTGCGCGGCGGGCGCGATTGGCGGCTACCTCGAGGACAAGGGCGACGAAACCGCCGGCAAGGAGATCCGCGCGATGGTGCCGGTGAACCTGCGCCCGCTCGAAAAGGCGCACCAACTGGGCAACCGCTTCGGGCTGGTGCCGCTGGTGCTGCCCATCGGCATCGACAACCCGGTCGAGCGGGTGTACGCGGTGCGCGCCCGCATGAACGAGCTCAAGGGCAGCTACCAGCCGCTGCTGGCCTTTGCCGTGCTGGCGTTGGCAGGGCTGCTCATCAAGCCGGTGCAGCATGCGCTGCTGAACCTGTTTGCGAAGAAGGCCACCGCGGTGATGACCAACGTGCCCGGGCCGAGGGAGCCGCTCAAGTTCTGCGGCGCCACGCTCAAGCAGGTGATGTTCTGGGTGCCTCAGTCGGGCGACATCGGCATGGGGGTGAGCATCCTGTCGTACGGCGGGGGGGTGCAGTTCGGACTCATCACCGACAGCAAGCTCTGCCCCGACCCTGAAAACATCATCGCCCGCTTCGCGCCGGAGTTCGAGAAGCTCCTGATGGTGACGCTGATGCTCCCCTGGGGGGACGAGGCTTAGCCTCCCCTGCCCTTCGGGGCGGCATGGCGGCCGGCGGGGCTCATTCCTCCAGCTCCGCCTTTGCCATTTCGACGTCAAGGCGCTCCATCGCGTCGGCCGGCTCGCAGGCGGCCGCCTCGGCATAGAGCTTCTCGGCTTCCTTCATCTTCTTGTCGCCTTCGAGCATCACCAGGCCGTTGGCGTACTCCACCCGGGCGATGGCCGAGCTCGGGTTGAGCTTCAGCGCCTGCTGGAACATCTTCAGCCCGGTGGCGGCATCTGCGCCCTGGGTCTTGCCCAGCAGCTTGCCCACCTTGTCGATCACCTCGGCATGGAAGGTCCCCAGGGCGATGTGCGCGTCGGCATGCTTGGGGGCCAGCTTGATGGCGGTCTCGAGCGCGGTCTTCACCTTGCCGCCCAGGCCCTGGGCCAGCGCCTTGGCCACGCTGATGCCCTGGCTGTAGCGGCCCAGCGCATAGGCCTGCCAGTAGTAGGCGCCGGCGTTCTTCGGCTCTTCGGCCTGCTGCGCCTCGGCCCGTTCGGCCACTTCAAGGAAAAGCTCCAGCTTCTTCTTTTCGCTCTTCTCGAGGTAGTTGGCGTAGATGGCCTGGGCCTTGTTGGCCACCGTGATGCCGGCGCCGCCTGCCTTCAGGCCTGCTTCCGCGGCCTTCTGGAAATCGCCTGCATGGAACAGCGCCCAGGCCTCGATGACCGCGGCGTCCTTCGGAAAGGGCTCCGCGTCACCGGCGTGCAGCCGCGCCCAGTGCTTCTTGAGGGACGCGGCGTCGTGCCGGTAGGCGTCGCTGTCGTATGGAAAGGCGGTCCATTTGGCCATGGGGTGTCTCCTCGGTCGTGTTCGGCTTCAGTTCTTGGCGTAGCTGCCCACCAGCCCCAGCATGTGGGCACGCTGCGAGGCTTCCAGGTAGGGCAGCAACAGGCTCAGCACGTGGTAGGCGCCGCGCATCAGGGCGGCATTGGCGCTTTCGGGCTCCAGCGCCTTGCGCGGGTCGCGCACGTATTCGTAGCTCAGCCAGTAGGTGAGCACGACCACCATGGAGGTCGCCACCGGCTCGGACTCCCGGGCGTCGATGCGGATGCTCTGGTGGCGGCTCAGGCCGTCGAGCACCGCCCGCACGGCCTGCTGCTTGTTCTTCAGCACGAACTGGAAGTGCGTCTCCAGGCGCCGGTTCTTCGACAGCAGGTCGTTCAGGTCGCGGTACAGGAAGCGGTACTGCCAGATCAGCTCGAAGAACATGTGGAAGAACAGCCACGCGTCCTCGACGTTCTTCACGGAGTCGGCCGCGCCGAGCAGCTCGGTGAGGGCGCGCTCGTAGCGATCGAACAGGCTGTTGATCAGCTCGTCCTTGGCGGGGTAGTGGTAGTACAGGTTGCCGGGGCTGATGTTCAGCTCGGCCGAGATCAGCGTCGTCGAGACGTTGGGTTCGCCGAAGCGGTTGAACAGCTCCAGCGTGACTTCAAGGATGCGCTCGGCGGTGCGGCGCGGTTCCTTCTTGTTGGTCCTCGAACTCATGGGCGACCCTGTCTTTCGGGGCTGCCAATCTAGCATCGACGCACGTTGCGTCCAACGGGAAGCAGGAGAGTGCTTCCCCTACGGCAGCGGGGCAGAAGGGTGCTGCCTACAATCCGACACCCCATGCCGGCCGTTTCCTTCCAGCACGTCTCCAAGACCTACACCTCCCCCCGCGGCGACGTGCGCGCGCTGCAGGGCGTGAGCTTCGACATCGAAGCCGGCGAGTTTTTCGGTTTGCTGGGGCCCAACGGCGCCGGCAAGACCACGCTGATCAGCATCCTGGCCGGCCTGAGCCGCGCCACCGCCGGCTCGGTGACGGTGCATGGGCACGACGTGGTGACCGACTATGCCGCTGCCCGCAAGTCGCTGGGCATCGTGCCGCAGGAGCTCGTGTTCGACCCGTTTTTCAGCGTGCGCGAGACCTTGCGCATCCAGAGCGGCTACTTCGGCGTGAAGAACAACGACGCCTGGATCGACGAACTGCTCGAGAACCTGGGGCTGGCCGACAAGGCCCATGCCAACATGCGCCAGCTGTCGGGCGGCATGAAACGACGGGTCCTGGTGGCGCAGGCGCTGGTCCACCGCCCGCCGGTCATCGTGCTCGACGAGCCGACCGCCGGCGTGGACGTGGAGCTGCGCCAGACCCTGTGGCAATTCATTGCGCGGCTCAACCGCCAGGGCCATACCGTGCTGCTGACGACCCATTACCTCGAGGAGGCCGAGGCGCTGTGCGGCCGCATCGCGATGCTCAAGCAGGGCAGCGTGGTGGCGCTGGACCGCACCTCCAACCTGCTGGCGGGTACCGCCAGCACCATGCTCCGCTTCAAGACCGACGATCCCCTGCCGGCTGCCGTGGCCGCCTTGGCGCGGGTCACCGGCCGCATCGTGCAGGTCACGGCCCATGACGCGGCCGAGGTCGAAACGCTGCTCGGCCTGCTGCGCGGCGCCGGCGTGCGGGTCGAAGACCTCGAGATCGGCCGGGCCGACCTGGAAGACGTTTTCCTGGAAATCATGCAGTCGCACAGCTCGCCCATGCCGCTCGATGCCGTGGCGGCCGCCCCGAGGATCGCCGCATGAGCCTTGCCGGCGCCTCCACCCTGTTCCGCAAGGAGATCCTGCGTTTCTGGAAGGTGGCCTTCCAGACGGTGGCCGCACCGGTGCTCACCGCGGTGCTGTACCTGCTGATCTTCGGCCACGTGCTCGAGGACCACGTGAAGGTCTACGACCGGGTGGGCTACACCAGCTTCCTGATCCCGGGCCTGGTGATGATGAGCGTGCTGCAGAACTCGTTCGCCAACAGCTCGTCGTCCCTGATCCAGAGCAAGATCACCGGCAACCTCGTGTTCCTGCTGGTCACGCCGCTCAGCCACTGGGCCTGGTTCGTGGCCTACGTGGGCGCCTCGGTCGTGCGCGGCGTGGTGGTGGGGTTGGGCGTGTTCCTGGTGACGGTGTGGTTCGCGCCGTTGCACCTGGCCGAGCCCTGGTGGGTGGTCATCTTTGCGGTGCTGGGCGCCGGCATGCTGGGCTCGCTCGGGCTGGTGGCGGGGTTGTGGGCCGAGAAGTTCGACCAGATGGCGGCCTTCCAGAACTTCCTCATCATGCCGATGACCTTCCTGGCCGGCGTCTTCTACTCGGTGCATTCGCTGCCGGGCTTCTGGCAGGGCGTGAGCCACCTGAACCCGTTCTTCTACATGATCGACGGCTTCCGCCGCGGCTTCTTCGGCCAGAGCGACGTGTCGCCATGGCTGAGCCTGGGCGTCGTGAGCGCCAGTTTTGTCGTGGTGGCGGGGGTCGCCCTGGCACTGCTGAAAAGCGGCTACAAGCTGCGGCACTAGAATCCCGCCCATCATGTCCGACCCTACCCCCCAGGAAGTCGAGCGCTACATCGCGCAAGGCCTCGCCTGCGAACACCTGCAGGTCGAGGGGGATGGCCGCCACTTTTTCGCCACCATCGTCTCGCGCGACTTCGAGGGCAAGACCCGCGTCGCGCGCCACCAGCGCGTCTACCAGGCGCTGGGCGATAGAATGCGTGAGCAAATCCACGCCCTGTCGATGAAGACGCTGACACCGGCGGAGTGGGCCCAGACCACCTCCACCCAAGGCCACCACCACTGACACTCAAGCCGCAGCATCTTCTGCGCGGCTTGTGGGCCATCTCGCGCCAGCGGGGTGTCGGTCCGGGCAAGCGCATGGATGCTGAGGCTCCTTGAAGCCCACACCATGGACAAACTCCTCATCCGCGGCGGCCGCGCCCTCCAGGGCGAAGTCACCATCTCCGGCGCCAAGAATGCCGCCCTGCCGGAACTGTGCGCAGCGCTGCTGACGGCCGAGCCGGTGGTGTTGTCCAACGTGCCGCGCCTGCAGGACGTGGCCACCACGCTCAAGGTGCTGCGCAGCCTGGGCGCCCAGGCCGAGCGGTCCGAAGCCCGGCCCGACCAGGTCACCATCGACGCCGGCAGCATCAACTCCCGCGAGGCGACCTACGACCTCGTGAAGACCATGCGGGCCTCCATCCTGGTGCTGGGGCCGCTGCTGGCGCGATTCGGCGAGGCCAAGGTATCGCTGCCCGGAGGCTGTGCCATCGGTTCCCGGCCGGTGGACCAGCACATCAAGGGCCTGCAGGCCATGGGCGCCGACATCACCGTCGAGCACGGCTACATCCTGGCCCGCGCCCAGCGCCTGAAGGGCGCGCGCATCACGACCGACATGGTCACCGTGACCGGCACCGAGAACCTGATGATGGCCGCTGCGCTGGCCGAGGGCGAAACGGTGCTCGAGAACGCCGCGCAGGAGCCCGAGATCCCCGACCTTGCCGAACTGCTCATCAAGATGGGCGCGCGCATCGAGGGCCACGGCACCAGCAAGGTCCGTATCCAGGGCGTCGAGCGGCTGCATGCGCCCGCGGTGCCGCACGAGATCATTCCCGACCGCATCGAGACCGGCACCTTCCTCTGCGCGTTGGCTGCCGCCGGCGGCGACGTGACGCTGCGGCGCGCCAACGCCCGGCACCTCGACGCCGTGATCGACAAGCTGCGCGAGGCCGGCGCCTCCATCGAGTCCGGCGACGACTGGATCCGGGTGCGCGCCCAGGGCCGGCCGAAGGCGGTGGGCTTCCGCACCAGCGAATACCCCGCGTTCCCGACGGACATGCAGGCGCAGTTCATGGCGCTGGACTGCGTGGCCGAAGGCAGCGCACGCATCACCGAGACCATCTTCGAGAACCGCTTCATGCACGTGAACGAGCTCGTGCGCCTGGGCGCGAGGATCGAGGTCGACGGCCACACCGCCGTGGTCACCGGCGTGCCGCGCCTGTCGGGCGCCACCGTGATGGCCACCGACCTGCGGGCCTCGGCCAGCCTCGTGATCGCCGGCCTGGTGGCCGACGGCGAGACGCTGGTCGATCGCATCTACCACCTCGACCGCGGCTATGACCAGATGGAAGCCAAGCTGCGCGGCATCGGCGCCGACATCGAAAGGGTGAAGTGATGCTGACGCTGGCGCTGTCGAAGGGCCGCATCTTCGAAGAGACCCTGCCGCTGCTGAAGGCCGCCGGCATCGAGGTGACCGAAGACCCGGAAACCTCCCGCAAGCTGATCCTGCCCACCTCCAGGCCCGACGTGCGCGTGGTGCTGGTGCGCGCCACCGACGTGCCGACCTATGTGCAGTACGGCGGCGCCGACCTCGGCGTGGCGGGCAAGGACGTGCTGCTCGAGCACGGTGGCGAGGGCCTGTACCAGCCGCTCGACCTGCAGATCGCCAAGTGCCGCATGAGCGTGGCGGTGCGTGCCGACTTCGACTACGCCGCGGCGGTGAAGCAGGGCTCGCGCATCCGCGTGGCCACCAAGTACGTGGGCGTGGCACGCGACCACTTCGCCGACAAGGGGGTGCACGTCGACCTCATCAAGCTCTATGGCTCGATGGAGCTGGCGCCGCTGACGGGGCTGGCCGACGCGATCGTCGACCTCGTGTCCACCGGCAGCACGCTCAAGGCCAACCACCTCGTCGAGGTCGAGAAGATCATGGACATCTCCTCGCGCCTCGTCGTCAACCAGGCCGCGCTGAAGCTGAAGCGCGACGCCATCCGGCCGCTCATCGACGCTTTCTCAACCGCCATCCGATAGGAAACACCATGTCCTCCCCGGTCAATCTCCGCCAACTGCAAACCAGCGCGCCCGGCTTCGACGCCGAATTCCAGCGCGTGCTGCACTGGTCGGCGGAAGAAGACCATGCGATCGAGGAACGGGTGAAGGCCATCCTGGCCGACGTGAAGGTGCGCGGCGATGCCGCGGTGCTCGAGTACACCGCGCGCTTCGATGCGCTGGAGGCCGCCTCGGTGGCCGCGCTGGAGCTCTCGCGCGACGAGCTGAAGGCCGCCTTCGAGGCCATCACGCCGGCGCAGCGCAGTGCCCTCGAAGCAGCCGCCGCGCGGGTGCGGGCCTATCACGAGCGCCAGCTCGAAGCCAGCGGCCGCAGCTGGAGCTACCGCGACGCCGACGGCACGCTGCTGGGCCAGAAGGTCACGCCGCTGGACCGCGTGGGCGTCTACGTGCCCGGCGGCAAGGCGGCGTACCCGTCCAGCGTGCTGATGAACGTGGTGCCGGCCCAGGTGGCCGGCGTCGGCGAGATCGTCATGGTGGTGCCCACGCCCCGCGGCGAGAAGAACGCGCTGGTGCTGGCCGCGGCCTATGTGGCCGGCGTGCACCGCGCCTACACCGTCGGCGGCGCGCAGGCGGTGGCCGCGCTCGCCTATGGGACCGCCACCGTGCCGCGGGTCGACAAGATCACCGGCCCGGGCAACGCCTACGTGGCCTCGGCCAAGAAGCACGTGTTCGGGCAGGTGGGCATCGACATGATCGCCGGGCCCAGCGAGATCCTGGTGCTGGCCGACGGCTCCACGCCGGCCGACTGGGTCGCCATGGACCTCTTCAGCCAGGCCGAACACGACGAGCTCGCGCAAAGCATCCTGCTGTGCCCGGATGCCGGCTACATCGCGCGGGTGAAGGCCGAGATCGAGCGCCTGCTGCCGGGCATGCCGCGGCAGGGCATCATCCGCGCCTCGCTCGAAGGCCGCGGCGCGCTGATCCAGACCCGCAGCATGGAAGAGGCCTGCGAGATCAGCAACCGCATCGCGCCCGAACATCTGGAGGTGAGCTCGTGCGAGCCGCACCGCTGGGAGCCGCTGCTGCGGCATGCCGGCGCCATCTTCCTGGGCGCCTACACGAGCGAAAGCCTGGGCGACTACTGTGCCGGACCCAATCACGTGCTGCCCACGTCAGGCACGGCACGCTTCTCCTCGCCGCTGGGCGTGTATGACTTCCAGAAGCGCTCCAGCCTCATCGAGGTGAGCGAGGCGGGGGCGCAGGTGCTGGGCACCATCGCCGCCGAGCTGGCCTACGGCGAAGGCTTGCAGGCCCACGCGCAGGCGGCCGAGTTCCGCCTGTCGGCCAACAACAAGAAGGGCGGTGCGCGATGAACTCGCTGAAGGAGCGCCTGCAGAAGGTGATCCGCCAGGACGTGCAGTCGATGCACGGCTACGCCATCCAGCAGAGCGCGGGCATGGTGAAGCTCGACGCGATGGAAAACCCGTTCCGCCTGCCGCCCGAGCTTCAGCGCGAACTCGGCGAGCGGCTCGGCGGCGTGGCGATCAACCGCTATCCCACGCGTTGCGTGGCCGACGTCATCGAGGCCCTGTCGAAGTACGTGAAGCTGCCGGCCGGCTGCAAGCTGATGCTGGGCAACGGGTCGGACGAGCTCATCAGCCTGCTCGCGCTGGCCTGCGACGTGCCAGGGGCGAGCATCCTCGCGCCCATGCCGGGCTTCGTGATGTACGAGATGTCGGCCCGGCTGCAAGGGCTGCGTTTCGTCGGGGTGCCGCTCACCGCGCACTTCGAGCTCGACGAGGCCGCCATGCTGGCGGCCATCGAGCAGCATCGCCCGGCCATCACCTACATCGCCTACCCGAACAATCCCACCGCCAACCTGTTCGACGACGCGGTGATCGACCGCATCGTCGAGGCGGTGGGCCGGCAGGACGGGCTGGTGGTATTCGACGAGGCCTACCAGCCGTTTGCCTCGCGCACCCGGCTCGACCGCATCGGCGAGCACGAGCACGTGCTGGTGATGCGCACGCTCAGCAAGTTCGGGCTGGCCGGCGTGCGGCTGGGCTACATGATCGGCGCCGCGGCGCTCATCGACGAGATCGACAAGGTGCGCCCGCCCTACAACATCAGCGCGCTCAACGCCGAGGCGGCCCTGTTCGCGCTCGATCACACCGGCGAATATGCGCGCCAGGCGCAGGTGCTGCGCGGCGAACGCGAAAGGCTGCAGGCCGCCCTGGCGGCCCTGCCCGGCGTCACGCCCTTCCCGAGCGAGGCCAACATGATCCTGGTGCGCGTGCCCGATGCCAAGCGCGTCTTCGCCGGCATGAAGCAGCGCGGGGTGCTGGTCAAGAACATCGAGAACATGCACCCGCTGCTGGCGGGCTGCCTGCGCCTGACGGTGGGCACGCCCGAAGAGAACACCCTGATGATCGATGCCTTGAAAGCGAGCCTGTGATGAGCGCCCCCCGCATTGCCGAAGTCAGCCGCAACACCAAGGAGACGCAGATCCGCGTGCGGGTCAACCTCGACGGCACCGGCGAGGCCCGGCTCTCCACCGGCATCGGCTTCTTCGACCACATGCTCGACCAGATCGCCCGCCACGGCCTGATCG